>NZ_JBMKIA010000009.1:0-176100 GCF_049238215.1 Enterobacter cloacae complex sp. IR5441 | reverse complement strand
GAGGACATTAAGAATCCATGTCACTTTGAGTGCCCACACAGATTGTCTGATAAATTGTTAAAGAGCAGTTGCGACGCGCTTCAGCGCTCTGTCGCGAGGTGGCGTATATTACGCTTTCCTCTCTCAGAGTCAACCCGTTATTTCAGGATTTTTTCTCTTCAGCCGACCGGGTTATCTGTGAAGTGATTCACATCCGCCGTGTCGATGGAGGCGCATTATAGGGAGCCGCCGAGGAATGACAAGCGGAAAAATGCATTTTTATTTCAACCGCTCACCTTTTCGCCAAAACGCCTATTTTTGGTGCTTTTTAATCTCTTTTGGCAGTTCTGCCAGACTCGTTATCACCCAGTCGGCTGCATTTTCTGCTTCTGGGGTGACCGGTTTACCGGTACGCACTAATACTTTGGTACCTACACCTGCCGCCGCTGCTGCCTGCATATCTTCCAGTTTATCGCCCACCATATAAGATGCGGCCATATCAATGTGCAGGAATTCCTGTGCAGAGATAAACATGCCCGGGTGTGGCTTACGGCAATCACAGGTCTGACGATACGCCTCTACACTTCCCTGCGGGTGATGCGGACAATAATAGATGCCATCAAGATCGACGCCACGATCGGCCAGAGACCAGTCCATCCATTCCGTCAGCGTCTCGAACTGCGCTTCGGTGAATTTACCCCGGGCGATACCGGACTGGTTAGTCACCACCACCAGCGCATAGCCCATCTCTTTCAACTGGCGCATGGCATCTATTACGCCCTCGATAAACTCGAACTCATCAATCTCATGGACGTAACCGTGATCCACATTAATAGTGCCGTCACGATCGAGAAAAATTGCGGGTACAGATTTTGCCACCGGTTTGCTCCTGAAAAAGTCTTGTTCAGCTAGTATCTCATGAATCGCAGCGCAATAAAGTGCTCATCGCACAGAGGTGGATTGATTTAGACGTCTGGATGCCTTAACATCCATTTTGTTTACGGTCATTCCCCGTATCTGGCAGAAGAAAATGCCACGGCTAACTTACTTACGATAAAAATAATCTAATGATTAAACTTTCCAATATCACCAAAGTGTTCCAGCAGGGGAACCGAACCATTCAGGCGCTGAACAACGTCAGCCTGCATGTGCCTGCTGGTCAGATTTATGGCGTCATTGGCGCATCGGGTGCGGGTAAAAGTACGCTGATCCGTTGTGTTAACCTGCTTGAGCGCCCAACCCAGGGCAGCGTAGAAGTTGGCGGCCAGGAGCTTACCGCTCTCTCAGAAAAAGAACTCACCAAAGCGCGTCGCCAGATTGGCATGATTTTCCAGCACTTTAACCTGCTGGCATCCCGCACCGTGTTCGGCAACGTTGCCCTGCCGCTTGAGCTGGATAACACGCCGAAAGAAGAAGTTACGCGTCGCGTCACCGAACTGCTCGACCTTGTTGGTCTGGGCGACAAGCATGATAGCTACCCGGCAAATCTGTCCGGTGGGCAAAAACAGCGTGTGGCCATTGCCCGCGCGCTGGCAAGCAATCCTAAGGTGCTGCTGTGCGATGAAGCCACCAGCGCGTTAGACCCGGCCACCACGCGCTCTATTCTGGAACTGTTAAAAGACATTAACCGTCGCCTGGGCCTGACGATTCTCCTTATTACGCATGAAATGGATGTAGTGAAACGCATCTGCGACTGCGTGGCGGTCATCAGCAACGGTGAGCTGATTGAGCAGGACACGGTGAGTGAAGTCTTCTCACACCCGAAAACGCCGCTGGCTCAGCAGTTCATTCAGTCCACACTGCATCTGGATATTCCGGAAGATTATCTGGAACGTTTAAAAACAGACGCAACGCCTGACAGCGTCCCGATGCTGCGCATGGAGTTCACGGGCCAGTCCGTTGACGCACCGCTGCTGTCCGAAACCGCGCGTCGCTTTAACGTGAATAACAACATTATTAGCGCGCAGATGGACTACGCCGGTGGCGTGAGGTTCGGCATTATGCTGACGGAAATGCACGGCACACAGGAAGAAACCCAGGCGGCAATTGCCTGGCTGCAAGAACATCACGTAAAAGTAGAGGTACTGGGTTATGTCTGAGCCGATGATGTGGCTACTGGTTCGCGGCGTTTGGGAAACGCTGGCAATGACCTTCGTATCGGGCTTCTTTGGTTTTGTGATTGGGCTGCCGGTCGGCGTGCTGCTGTACGTTACGCGCCCGGGTCAAATTATTGAAAACGCGAAGCTGTACCGCACGCTCTCTGCGCTGGTGAACATTTTCCGGTCTATTCCGTTCATTATTCTGCTGGTGTGGATGATTCCGTTTACGCGCGTGATCGTCGGGACGTCGATTGGTTTGCAGGCAGCTATTGTCCCGCTGACCGTAGGCGCGGCACCGTTTATCGCCCGTATGGTGGAAAACGCCCTGCTGGAAATCCCAACCGGCCTGATCGAAGCTTCCCGCGCTATGGGTGCGACGCCAATGCAGATCGTTCGCAAAGTTCTGCTGCCAGAGGCGCTGCCTGGGCTGGTGAACGCAGCAACCATCACGCTTATCACCCTGGTCGGTTATTCCGCAATGGGCGGCGCCGTAGGTGCTGGCGGTTTAGGCCAGATTGGATATCAGTACGGCTATATTGGCTATAACGCTACCGTAATGAATACCGTTCTGGTATTGCTGGTTGTGCTGGTTTACTTAATTCAATTCTCTGGCGATCGTATCGTCCGGGCTGTTACGCATAAATAACGTTACAAACAACACAAACTCGACGAGTTAAGGATATAACATGGCGTTTAAATTTAAGACCTTCGCAGCAGTAGGCGCACTGATTGGCTCGCTGGCACTGGTGGGTTGCGGTCAGGACGAAAAAGATCCAAACCACATCAAAGTAGGCGTTATCGTCGGTGCAGAACAGCAGGTTGCTGAGGCCGCGCAGAAAATCGCTAAAGAGAAATATGGCCTGGACGTTGAACTGGTGACCTTCAACGATTACGTTCTGCCGAACGAAGCGCTGAGCAAAGGCGACATTGACGCTAACGCCTTCCAGCATAAACCGTACCTGGATCAGCAGATCAAAGATCGCGGCTACAAACTGGTTGCTGTCGGTAACACCTTCGTTTACCCGATTGCCGGTTACTCCAAGAAAATTAAATCTCTGGATGAACTCCAGCCGGGTTCACAGGTTGCCGTCCCTAACGACCCAACCAACCTTGGCCGTTCCCTGCTTCTGCTACAGAAAGTGGGCCTGATTAAACTGAAAGAAGGCGTTGGCTTGTTACCGACCGTTCTGGACGTAACCGAAAACCCGAAAAATCTGAAAATTGTTGAGCTGGAAGCACCACAGCTGCCACGTTCTCTGGACGATGCGCAGATCGCCCTGGCCGTGATCAACACCACTTACGCCAGCCAGATCGGCCTGACCCCAGCGAAAGATGGCATCTTCGTTGAAGATAAAGATTCCCCGTACGTCAACCTGATCGTGACTCGCGAAGACAACAAAGACGCGGAGAATGTGAAGAAATTCATACAGGCATATCAGTCTGAAGAAGTGTACCAGGAAGCCAATAAGGTGTTTAACGGCGGCGCGGTTAAAGGCTGGTAATCTCCCGGCAGTGTAATATCATCAAGACGGGCATTTGCCCGTCTTGTCATTTGTGCGGTCAACTGCTTCAATATCTGACGTTTTGATTATCCACTGAGGAATTATTATGCGTGCTTTACCGATCTGTTTTTTAGCACTGATGCTGAGCGGCTGTTCTATGCTAAGCAGATCTCCTGTTGAACCTGTTCAAAGCACTGCAACCCCGCCAAAAGCGGAGCCAGCAAAACCGAAAGCGCCTCGCGCTGCGCCGGTACGTATTATTACCAAAGCCGACGAGCTGGTCGGTAAGCCATTCCGTGAACTGGGCGAAGTGAGCGGCGAATCCTGCCAGGCAACGAATCAGGACTCCCCACCCAATATTCCGACAGCCCGCAAGCGTATGCAAATCAACGCGTCGAAAATGAAAGCCAACGCGGTGCTGCTGCACAGCTGCGAAGTCACCAGCGGCACACCAGGTTGCTATCGCCAGGCGGTATGTATCGGTTCTGCGCTTAACATTACGGCGAAATGAGTTCATTTCAGTTCGAGCAGATAGGCGTTATCCGCTCCCCTTATAAAGAAAAGTTCGCCGTTCCACGTCAGCCGGGTCTGGTCATTAACGGCGGCGGCGAGCTTCATCTTGTCGCGCCGTATA
Organism: Enterobacter cloacae complex sp. IR5441; assembly: GCF_049238215.1. NCBI lineage: Bacteria > Pseudomonadati > Pseudomonadota > Gammaproteobacteria > Enterobacterales > Enterobacteriaceae > Enterobacter > Enterobacter cloacae complex sp. IR5441. Next base: position 171,886 of record NZ_JBMKIA010000009.1, on the reverse strand, counting down.
ATCAGGCCGATGCAGTGCGCGGGCTTGAGGCGTTCAGCCATTTATGGGTGGTCTTTGTGTTTCACCAGACCATGGAAGGCGGCTGGCGTCCTACCGTGCGTCCGCCTCGTCTGGGCGGAAATGCCAGAATGGGTGTCTTTGCCACCCGCTCAACCTTTCGTCCCAACCCCATCGGGATGTCGCTGGTCGAGCTGAAAGGCATACGTTGTCAGAAAGATCAGGTGATCCTGGAGTTAGGTAGCCTTGACCTGGTTGATGGCACGCCGGTCATAGATATTAAGCCTTACCTGCCCTTCGCCGAAGCGCTGCCGGATGCCCGAGCAAGCTATGCTCAGGACGCACCGCAGGCAGATATGCCGGTTCACTTCACGTCTGAAATAACGACGCAAATCAGCGAGCTGGAAAAGCGTTATCCTCGCCTGCGTGACTTTATCGTTGAAGTGCTGGCCCAGGACCCCCGTCCCGCCTACCGCAAAGAAGAGGAAGCCGGGAATACGTACGCCGTCTGGCTGCTGGACTTTAACGTGCGCTGGCGCGTGACTGCGGCGGGTTTTGAAGTGTTTGCCCTGGAACCCAGGTAATTTTGTTCTCCTCTCTTTTGGCATCTTTGCCACACTGGTAAACTAAACCACTTTTTTTGTGTCAGGCTGGTGTTTCAGCCTGTTCCAATCGTCGAAATGGAACCGTAACAACATGCGTACTAGCCAATATCTGCTCTCCACTCTGAAGGAGACACCTGCCGACGCCGAGGTGATCAGCCACCAGCTGATGCTGCGCGCCGGGATGATCCGCAAGCTGGCCTCCGGGTTATACACCTGGCTGCCGACCGGCGTGCGCGTCCTGAAAAAAGTCGAAAACATCGTGCGTGAAGAGATGAACAACGCCGGTGCTATCGAGGTGTTAATGCCGGTCGTTCAGCCCTCTGAACTGTGGCAGGAGAGCGGTCGCTGGGAGCAGTACGGTCCTGAACTGCTGCGTATTGCCGATCGTGGCGATCGTCCATTCGTTCTCGGCCCAACGCATGAAGAAGTGATCACCGACCTGATCCGTAACGAGCTGAGCTCTTACAAACAGCTGCCGCTGAACTTCTTCCAGATCCAGACTAAGTTCCGTGACGAAGTGCGTCCACGCTTTGGCGTCATGCGTTCTCGCGAGTTCCTGATGAAAGATGCTTACTCTTTCCATACTTCTCAGGAATCGCTGCAAGAGACCTACGACAAAATGTACGCGGCCTACAGCAAAATCTTCTCCCGCATGGGGCTGGATTTCCGTGCTGTACAGGCTGATACCGGTTCAATCGGCGGTAGCGCCTCCCATGAATTCCAGGTTCTGGCGCAGAGCGGCGAAGACGATGTGATCTTCTCTGACTCCTCTGATTACGCCGCGAACATCGAATTTGCAGAAGCGCTGGCACCAAAAGAACCACGCGGCGCGGCAACGCAAGAGATGACGCTGGTTGATACGCCAAACGCGAAAACTATCGCCGAGCTGGTTGAGCAGTTTACTCTGCCGATCGAAAAAACCGTGAAAACCCTGCTGGTGAAATCGGCTGAAGGTAGCGCTTATCCACTGGTTGCCCTGCTGGTACGAGGCGATCACGAGCTGAACGAAGTGAAAGCCGAGAAGCTGCCGCAGGTTGCCAGCCCGCTGACCTTCGCAACGGAAGCAGAGATCCGCGCCGTGGTGAATGCTGGTCCTGGTTCTCTGGGTCCGGTGAACATGCCTGTTCCGGTGGTCATTGACCGCACCGTTGCGGCGATGAGCGACTTCGCTGCGGGCGCAAACATCGACGGTAAACACTTCTTCGGCATCAACTGGGATCGTGACGTGGCGACGCCGGAAGTGGCTGACATCCGTAACGTGGTCGCAGGCGATCCAAGCCCGGACGGCAAGGGTACTCTGATGATCAAACGCGGTATCGAAGTAGGCCACATCTTCCAGCTGGGCGATAAGTACTCGCGCGCAATGAACGCTGCCGTTCAGGGCGAAGATGGCCGTAACCAGGTTCTGACCATGGGCTGCTACGGCATTGGCGTAACGCGCGTTGTTGCTGCCGCTATCGAGCAGAACTATGACGAACGCGGAATCGTCTGGCCGGATAACATCGCGCCGTTCCAGGTGGCGATCCTGCCAATGAACATGCACAAGTCTTACCGCGTGCAGGAGCTGGCTGAGAAACTCTACGCTGAGCTGAGTGCGAAAGGTATCGACGTGCTGATGGATGACCGTAAAGAGCGTCCTGGCGTGATGTTTGCTGACATGGAACTGATCGGTATTCCACACACCATCGTCATTGGCGACCGTAACCTCGACAGCGACGAGATTGAATACAAATACCGTCGCAACGGCGAAAAACAGATGATCAAGACGGGAGATATTCTTGATTACCTGGTGAAAGCCATCAAAGGTTAAGAAACAAAAAACCCCGCCAGTGCGGGGTTTTTTAATGGCTATATCTTATTTGCTTTCGCAGTCTTTCCCCGCAGCAAACTTCGCGTCTTTATCTGCCACCAGCGTTTTCACCAGCTCGCCGCTATCCGGGTTTGGCTCCAGCGTAAAGTGCCCTTCAACCGTCAGCAACACTGGCTTACTGTCGTTGCCGCGCGCGACGGCATAGTCTCGCTCCAGCTGGGCATTGTTCGCCACGCTGACTTTCTTCCCTGTTGCACAGTCAGTGAAGATCGCCGCATCCGCCATGTAGAAATACATCCCTCGCATCGCCATTGGGGTGGCTGGCAGGGTCGCTTTTACCGGGGCCAACGTGTAGTTGAACTGGGATTCAATCGGATTACCTTCGCGATCGAGCATCTCCATCCCCTCGCCTTTGGCGCGGAAGAAGGTTTTATCGCCCGTGGTATCCGTCAATACCAGCTTCTCAGCCGTACGCGCCCATGTTCCGTAAGATGCAAAAGAAGACGGTTCTTTCGCCCCCTGGTAACGCTGGTTCATGACCCAGGTGCCATCTTTTTGCAGAAACAGAGAGGTTTCGATGCCCTCGCAATCTGCACACGGTAATACGCCGCGCCAGCTTTGCTGCATCGGCTTTAATTCTTCATTTTGCGTTGGCTGTAGTACCTGCGTTTCTGAACGGTTATTACAGCCAAAAAGCGCGAACAGGCTTGTCACGGCCAGCGCTGATAATAATGCTTTTTTCACAATACTTTCCTTATGAAAAAGGGTATCCCTTTCGTCACATTATGGGTGACGGACTTTGCCACGCAGTGATTTTACGGTGGATTTCTGCGCCTTCGATGACAACCGACGTTCTTTCGATGCCCGCGTTGGACGTGTTGCCCGGCGACTTTTTTGTACAGCCGTCAGCTCTTTGATGACCGCGACCAGCCGGGCTATTGCCGCTTCCCGGTTAAGCTCCTGGCTGCGATACTCCTGCGCTTTAATCACCATCACACCCTCGCTGGTGATCAGGTGATGGCTGGCGGCAAGCAGGCTTTCTTTATAATACTCTGGCAGGCTGGAGGCCCGAATGTCAAAGCGCAAATGGATAGCCGTTGAGGCCTTGTTAACGTGCTGTCCCCCTGCTCCCTGGGCCCGGATGGCGGTGATCTCCAGCTCGTTATCAGGGATGCTGACGTTTCGGGACAATACAATCATGATGCGGGCTGCCAGGCCGTGAGATGAATTTCCAGATTATTCTGAGAATCGGAAAGCCAGATGGCGCCGTCCTGAATCGTCGCCTGTAGCGCCATCGTCCGGCTGGCGAACGCACTCAGCTGCGCCAGCTGTTCATCATCCAGATACCAGACGGTAAGATTTTTGAACTGCGCACATTTATTTTTATTTTGTTGCCACCAGATCTCCGCCGCTCTCTGGTTGTAGGCAAACAACGCCACTTCAGCAGACTGGGTGCAGGCCTTTTTGATCCGGCGTTCATCCGGCAGGCCAAGCTCAATCCATAAATCGATACCCAGATGATCGTTGCGCAGCCAGGCTTCCGGTTCATCTTCCGCGCTTAAACCACGGGTAAATTGCAGACGCTCGTCGGCATACTTAATCCACGCCAGCAGGCGCAGCATCATGCGCTCCTGGGTTTCAGAAGGGTGACGCGCCAGCGTCAATGACGCATCCAGAAACTGGTTACGGTCAAGATCCGCCACATTGACCACAGCTTTATAAATTGTCGCTTTCAGCGCCATGAGAGAACTCCTTTCGAATCAGGCGTACATTGTAGCGAAAACCGCGGCAAAAGGCTGTTACGAGGTGGTGTCTCCCTCTTATCAAGGCGCTGATAATGCTTAAATGAGTATGGTATAGTCACCTTGCTAAACCGAGTTTAACTTCGTAGGCTTAATGATATCTCACAGTAAGTCAGTACGCTGGCAGGAGGTGATGTGAATAATTATTGTGAGTTGATTCGCAGACGGTATGCGGAGATCGCCAGCGGAGATCTGGGGTACATTCCGGATGCGTTAGGCTGTGTATTGAACGTGCTAAATGAAGTGGCCTCTGATGAGAGCCTTTCTGAATCGGTCAGGGAAAAAGCAGCGTATGCTGCGGCGAATTTACTGGTGAGCGATTATGTCGATGAATGATACCTATCAACCCATCAATTGTGATGACTATGACAACCTCGAACTCGCCTGCCAGCATCATTTAATACTGACGCTGGAGCTAAAAGATGGCGAAGTGCTAAAGGCAAAGGCCAGCGATCTGGTTTCCCGTAAAAATGTGGAATACCTGGTTGTGGAAGATGCAGGTGCAACGCGTGAGCTACGCCTCGACAAAATTGCCAGTTTCAGCCATCCGGAAATCGGCACCGTTGTGGTGAGCGAATCCTGATAACCAACGGGCAGCCAGGCTGCCCGTTACGCTTTCCATTCAAAATTAACACCCGCTTCAGCCCACCCCTCTTCAGTGATGAACACCTCTGCCGCCGCGATGAGCGTGTCGCCGTAAAACAGAAGCGGCGTGGTATCACGTCGCCAGGGCGGAACGTTCTGTTCCTGCCAGATTTTCTTCAGCTTACGCCCGCCGTTACGCCCGACGATATGCAGCATGCCGCTGGCCCTGAAGCGTATAGTGACGTTCTCGTCCGGCTCAGGTAGACGCACATTGCCCGAATGGCTTAACGCAACGACACCGCCATTCATCGGTAGCGTTAATGCTTTTTCCGGCGACGGCCAGTCGAGCACAACGTCAGCCAGCGACGGCACAGATTTTACCCACCAGAGTTGCCCTTTATAGCGCCTGACGTCATAACCATTCAGGTGTATACACGGGGCAGCATCTTCCCTCGCCTGTGCAACTTCCTCCCAGATACGGTTGAGCATCGCCCGGGACGGCATAACCGCACGGTGGTAAGCCAGCCAGCGACGAATCAGAGCAGCCCGGCGCACGGGGCTCATCACCTTCAACGGCGCAATGTTCAGGGCACCGTCAGCGGTAGTCAGCGTATCCAACTCCTCGCTCAGCAACTCATCCAGCAAGCTTTCCTGTTCAGCACACAGCATGGCGCTTCTGGCCGCCGCTTCGGAAAAATGCGCCCAGCGCTCACTCAGCAGCGGTAAGACGCGCAGGCGCAGGAAGTTACGGTCGTAACTGTCGTCCTGATTGCTCTCGTCTTCAATCCAGCACAGATGATGCTGCTGCGCCCAGGCTTCCAGTGATGCGCGCGTCTCACCCAGCAGCGGGCGGATGAGCTCTGTTTCAGCAAAATCTGCGCGCTCAGGCATGGCGGATAACCCCGCAGGCCCGCTGCCCCTCTTGAGCGCCAGTAAAAACGTCTCGCACTGGTCGTCCAGATGCTGCGCGGTGACCAACGCTTCCCCTTGCTGTAATGCGCCGGAAAACGCGGCGTAGCGGGCTTTCCGCGCCTGCGCCTCAATACCCAGCCCCTCATCCTCAAGCGTGACGCGTTCAACGATCAGCGGGATCGCCCACCCTGAACACACCGCTTCGCAGTGCGCTACCCAGTCGTCGGCATGGGGGCTTAAGCCGTGATGGATATGCATTGCCCGCAGCTGGACGTCAGGCTCACGGTCGCGCCAGAGCTTAAGGCGGTGCAGCAAAACGGTGGAATCCAGGCCACCGCTGAACCCCACCAGCAGCTGGCGATAGGGTGAAACGGCGTGCGCGATAGCGGGTAAGGTCATAGGAAATTACACATAAAAAATGCCCGAACTGAACGGGCATTATCACACATGACGGCGATTACTGCTGGTAAAGCTCCAGCGGCAGGCCGTCCGGATCGTTGAAAAAAGTGAAACGTTTATCGGTAAAGGGATCGACACGAATCGCTTCGCAGGCCACGCCGTGGGCTTCCAGATGTTTTACCGCGCTGTCCAGGTCATCGACGCTGAAGGCCAGGTGGCGCAGGCCGCAGGCTTCCGGGCGTGAAGGACGCGCTGGCGGGAAAGGAAAAGAGAACAGTTCAATCACATATTGTCCGTTTAACGCCAGATCGCCTTTCCAGGAGTCGCGCTCCTCACGGTAAGCCTCGCTCAACAGCGTAAAGCCGAGAACGTCGCAGTAGAATGCCTTACTTTTCGCGTAATCGGTGGCAATGATCGCAATATGATGAACCGCTTTTAAACCCAGCATAGTTTCTCCTTTTTATGATGCCCTGAACGTTACAACCGACAACCCGCCTCTGGCAAGCAGCCCCTTTTATTTTAGGACTCTCACCCAGTACACGCCGTTATCATCGCGTTTCGCGCCATGAATGTCCGTTTCAAAGCCCGGATAGTGGCGCCCTACCGAACAGAGCATCAGCAGGAAATCGAGCACCGCCCGGCTCTCCTCGGTGATCATTTCACCCGGCATCAGCAGCGGCACGCCCGGCGGATAAGGCAGGATCATGTTGGCCGATACCCGCCCGACCAGGTTCTCCAGCTCAACGGTTTCAACCTCCCCTTTCACCTGGCGCTGCCACGCCCTGTGCGGCGTCAGCTTCATTTCAGGCAGAACATCAAATGCCTGCAACATCAGGCGCGGCAGATCGTGCTGGCGGATCAGCCTGTGGATCCCCTGGGCCAGATCCTGAATACGCATATTGCGATAGAAGTCAGGATCTTCCGCGTAGAGATCCGGCAGCATATTCTTCACCCGCAGGTTCAGATCATATGCACGCTTAAACTCCATCAGTCCGCGCAACAGCCCCATCGCGCGGGTTTTATCGATCCCGATGCTGAACAGGAACAGCAAATTATAGGGGCCGGTTTTCTCCACCACCACGCCGCGCTCATCAAGGAACTTCGCCACCAGCGCAGCCGGGATCCCTTCCTCACCCATCACGCCCTGCTCATCCATGCCCGGCGTCAGGATCGTCACCTTAACCGGATCGAGGAACATGTGGTCCGCATCGGCATCCCGAAAACCGTGCCAGCTCTCCCCCGGCGCGACGGGCCAGCATTCTGCCTCATCAATCTCTTCCGGCTGCCAGATATCAAAGAACCAGCCGTCCGCTTCATCTTTAAGTCGCTGAACCTCTTTTCGGAAATGCAGCGCCCGTTCCACCGAACGATTGATCAGGCGTTTACCCGGATTACCGCGCAGCATCGCCGCCGCCGTTTCGATGGACGCCACCAGCGGGTAGCTCGGCGACGTGGTCGTGTGCATCATAAAGGCTTCGTTGAAGGTGTCCTCGTCGTACTCGCCCTTGATGTGAATAAGAGACGCCTGGGAAAACGCGGCCAGCATTTTGTGCGTCGACTGCGTTTCGAAGAACACCTTGCCCGGCACCCGCTCGCCGCTCATCCCACTTTTACCCGAGTAAATCGGGTGGAAATTGGTGTAAGGCACCCACGCGGAGTCAAAGTGGATCGACGGCACGTCGAGCGTCTGCTTGATCCAGTTCGTGTTGTAAAGCAGCCCGTCATAGGTGGAGTTGGTGATCACCGCGTGCACAGGCCAGCTTGCCTCGGGGATCGCCGCGATCTTATTTTCAATGGCTTCATGCGCGAATTCACGGCGAGGAATGCCGCCGAGAATACCCAGCGCATTACGCGTAGGCGACAGCCAGAGCGGCACCACGTCGCTCATCATCAGCAAATGCGCCAGTGATTTATGGCAGTTGCGGTCAATCAGCAGCGTACTGCCGGCAGGCGCGGCGTACATCCCGACGATTTTGTTCGAGGTTGAGGTACCGTTGGTCACCATGTAGCTTTGCTCGGCGCCAAAGGTCCGGGCGATGTACTCTTCGGCTTCCAGATGCGGGCCGGTATGATCCAGCAGAGAGCCTAACTCGGTGACCGAAATCGACACATCCGCCTTCAGCGTGTTACCGCCGAAGAAATCGTAGAACAGACATCCCACCGGGCTTTTTTGATAGGCTGTTCCCGCCATGTGGCCTGGCGTACAGAAGGTGTACTTCCCTTCATTCACATAGGTGAACAGCGCGCGCGTGAACGGCGGTGTGATGTTATCGAGGTATTCACCGGTGTACTGCTGAATGCGGGTCGCAATGTCCTCGGCAACGCCGAGTGAGTATTCGAAGAACCACAGCGCCATACGCATATCATGCGCGCTCACGTCCATGGTCGAGTGAGTGTTGATAAACGCGTACAGCGGAAGATATTCGTTGAGCTTATTGATATCGCTGCACAACTCCATGTCGTATTCGTCCCAGTCGAATATCACGCCACAGATGCGCGGATTGTGTTCGATAAATTTCAGCAGGTCGGCGCTGTTTTGCGGCCAGATCAGCTGGTATCCGCGTGCTTTGAGGGCTTGCTCCAGCTCCTTGGTGGGTTCGTCTTTATAAAAGACGCCGTGTGGCCCCATGATGGCAATGATGTTCATGGTTTACCTCCTTGAAAAACATCAGATAAGCATAGTTAAGGTAAACGGCAGGTATAAAAAAAGCCGCAACAATGTGCGGCTTTTAGGATAATTGTGAGGCTTACGCGTAACCGTAGGTCATCAGACGCTGATAACGACGGTTGAGCAGATCTTCTGTGCTCAGCACGTCCAGGTCCGCCAGATCTGCCAGCAGCTGCGCTTTCAGGGAAGCAGCCATCACTTCCGGCTTACGATGCGCGCCGCCCAGCGGTTCAGGGATAACGGTGTCGATCAGCTTCAGCTCTTTCAGACGTGGGGCAATGATGCCCATCGCTTCAGCAGCCAGCGGCGCTTTATCGGCACTTTTCCACAGAATGGAGGCACAGCCTTCCGGAGAGATAACGGAATAGGTACTGTACTGTAGCATATTCACTTTATCGCCCACGCCAATTGCCAGCGCACCGCCGGACCCACCTTCACCGATAACGGTACAGATGACCGGCACTTTCAGGCGAGACATCTCACGCAGGTTGCGTGCGATGGCTTCAGACTGACCGCGTTCTTCAGCGCCAACACCCGGGTAAGCACCCGGCGTGTCGATGAAGGTGATGATAGGCATATTGAAACGCTCAGCCATCTCCATCAGACGCAGGGCCTTACGGTAGCCTTCTGGCGCTGGCATACCGAAGTTACGACGGATTTTCTCTTTGGTTTCACGGCCTTTCTGATGACCAATAATCATCACCGGACGTCCATCCAGACGCGCGATACCGCCGACGATAGCTTTATCGTCAGCGTATGCGCGGTCGCCTGCCAGTTCGTCAAATTCGTCAAACGCCAGGCGGACATAATCCAGGGTGTACGGACGCTGTGGATGACGCGCCAGCTGGGCGATCTGCCATGCGCCGAGATCGGCAAAGATTTTGCGCGTCAGTTCTACGCTTTTTTCGCGCAGACGATGCACTTCTTCGTCGATGTTAATATCCAGTTTTTCATCCTGACGGCTCACGGCTGTCAGAGAATCGATTTTCGCTTCCAGCTCTGCAATCGGCTGTTCGAAATCAAGGAAATTCAGACTCATAGTATTCCTGTATTAGTCAAACTCCAGTTCCACCTGCTCCGAACCAATGAGGCCACGGAGATCGTTCAGTAAACGATCGCTCGGAGAGACACGCCACGTTGCACCAAAGCGCAACCGCGCACGTGCATCCGCCCTCTGATAGTAGAGATGTACTGGAATGGTCCCCGAGCGGTGGGGTTCCAGAGACTGACGGAGTCGGTTTAAAAGCTGGTCATCAATTTGCCTGTCCGTCAGCGAGATAGCAAGCCCGCGAGCATATTTTTCCCGGGCTTCGTCAATGTCCATCACTTCGCGGGCGGTCATTTTAAGCCCCCCGCTGAAGTCATCAAAGCTGACCTGTCCGCTGACGATAAGTATGCGGTCTTTTTCCAGCAATTGCTGGTATTTATCCAGCGCGTCGGTGAACAACATCACCTCCAGACGCCCGGAACGGTCATCCAGGGTACAGATGCCGATACGATTGCCGCGCTTGGTGACCATTACCCTTGCAGCAATCACGAGCCCCGCAGCCGTGGTGATTTTACCACGTTCTGTCGGATGCATGTCTTTAAGCCTGTGGCCGCCGACATAGCGCTCAATTTCTTTCAGATACTGGTTGATCGGGTGCCCCGTCAGGTACAGGCCTAACGTTTCCCGCTCCCCATCCAGCACCACCTGTTCTGGCCAGGGCTGGCAGTTGGAATAAGACTGCTCAATCTGCTCTGGCTCTTCCGCCAGCACGCCGAACATATCTGCCTGGCCAATGGCTTCCGCTTTCGCGTGCTGATCGGCTGCTTTCAGCGCATCGCCGAGCGAGTTCATCAGCGCGGCGCGGTGTGGCCCCAGCCGATCAAACGCGCCGGACATGATCAGTTTTTCCAGCACCCGGCGGTTCAGTTTTTTGGTATCGGTGCGGGCGCACAGATCGAACAGCTCGCGGAAATAGCCGCCGTTGTTACGCGCTTCGATGATCGCCTCGATCGGCCCCTCACCTACGCCCTTGATCGCGCCGATCCCATAGACGATTTCCCCGTCATCGTTAACGTGGAAATGGTACAGGCCAGAGTTAATATCCGGCGGCAGGATCTTCAGCCCCATGCGCCAGCACTCGTCCACCAGGCCAACCACCTTCTCGGTGTTGTCCATATCGGCGGTCATTACCGCCGCCATAAACTCAGCGGGATAGTGAGCCTTCAGCCACAGCGTTTGATACGAAACCAAAGCATAGGCGGCGGAGTGGGATTTGTTAAATCCGTACCCGGCGAATTTCTCCACCAGGTCGAAGATTTTCATCGCCAGTTCGCCATCGACGCCGTTTTTCTTCGCCCCATCCTCAAAGATGGAACGCTGCTTGGCCATCTCTTCCGGCTTTTTCTTACCCATCGCACGACGCAGCATGTCTGCGCCGCCAAGGGTATAACCAGAAAGCACCTGGGCGATCTGCATGACTTGTTCCTGATACAGGATGATGCCATAGGTTGGCTCCAGTACCGGTTTCAGGCTTTCATGCTGCCACTGCACGTCCGGGTAGGAAATCTCTTCGCGCCCGTGTTTACGGTCGATAAAGTTATCTACCATCCCCGACTGCAACGGCCCCGGACGGAACAGGGCCACCAGCGCGATCATATCTTCGAAGCAGTCTGGTTGCAGACGCTTAATCAAATCTTTCATGCCGCGGGATTCAAGCTGGAAGACGGCTGTCGTCTCCGAGCGTTGCAGCATGTCGAAACTTTTCTTGTCATCAAGCGGGATAGCCGCGATATCCAGCGGCGGTTCGCCGTTCTTCTCGCGACGGGCGTTGATCATCTCCAGCGCCCAGTTGATGATGGTCAGCGTACGCAGGCCGAGGAAGTCGAACTTCACCAGCCCGGCGTATTCTACGTCGTTCTTGTCGAACTGGGTGACCGGATGCTGGCCCGCTTCATCGCAGTACAGCGGCGCAAAGTCGGTGATTTTGGTCGGGGCGATAACCACCCCCCCCGCATGCTTACCGGCGTTACGCGTGACGCCTTCCAGCTTGCGCGCCATGTCGATCAGCGCTTTGACCTCTTCGTCGGCTTCGTAGATTTCCGGCAGCTGAGGTTCAGCTTCAAAGGCTTTCGCCAGAGTCATGCCCGGATCGGGCGGCACCAGCTTAGAGATACGATCGACAAAACCGTACGGGTGGCCCAGAACGCGGCCCACGTCGCGGATAACCGCTTTCGCGGCCATCGTACCGAAGGTGATGATCTGCGAAACCGCATCACGACCGTACATATCGGCCACGTGCTCAATCACCTGGTCGCGTTTTTCCATGCAGAAGTCGACGTCAAAGTCGGGCATGGAGACACGTTCCGGGTTGAGGAAACGTTCGAACAGCAGGTCAAATTCCAGCGGATCGAGATCGGTGATTTTCAGGGCATACGCCACCAGCGAGCCGGCACCAGAACCACGGCCCGGACCTACCGGCACGCCGTTATCCTTCGACCACTGGATGAACTCCATCACGATCAGGAAGTAGCCAGGGAACCCCATCTGGTTGATCACCTGGAGTTCAATATCCAGGCGCTCGTCATATTCAGGACGTTTCTCTTTACGGACCGCTTCATCCGGGAAGAGGAATTCCAGACGCTCTTCCAGACCCTCTTTCGATTTCATGACCAGGAAATCTTCGGTGGTCATGTCTCCCGTCGGGAACTGCGGCAGGAAGTATTCGCCGAGACGCACGGTGACGTTACAGCGCTTGGCAATCTCTACGCTGTTTTCCAGCGCTTCCGGGATGTCCGAGAAGAGCTCACACATCTCCTCTTCGCTGCGCATGTACTGCTGCGATGAGTAGTTGCGCGGACGTTTCGGATCGTCGAGGGTGAAGCCGTCGTGGATGGCGACGCGAATTTCATGCGCGTCAAAATCACCCGCCTCAAGGAAGCGCACATCGTTGGTGGCCACCACAGGCAGGCCACGCGCTTCCGCCAGGGCGACGGCCGCATGCAGGTAGCTCTCTTCATCCGCACGCCCGGTACGGATCAGCTCCAGGTAATAACGATCCGGGAAATACTCTTCGTAGAACGAGACGCACTGATCCACCAGCGCGTTATTACCGCGTAGCAGACATTTGCCGACATCTCCCATACGGCCACCGGAGATCAGCAGCAAACCTTCGTTCAGCTCCGCCAGCCAGTCGCGGTCAATCCATGGACCCAGTGCGCCGTAACCGCGCTGGTAGGCTTTTGAGATCAGCAGAGTGAGGTTCTGATAACCCGTGTTATTCATGGCTAACACGGAAATTTGCGTCATCTCATCGCCGAGCAGGTCGCTCTGCACATGAAAATCCGCGCCGACGATGGGCTTTAATCCTGCGCCATGCGCCGTTCCGTAGAACTTCACCAGGCCACACAGGTTGGTAAAATCGGTGATCGCCAGCGCAGGCATGCCAAGCGAGGCCGCCTTTTTTACCAGCGGCCCGGTCTTTGCCAGCCCATCGATCATGGAGTAGTCGCTATGCACCCGCAGGTGTACGAAACGTGGTTCAGCCATCTTCAAATCCCGCGTTACTTAATTGCTTGCGTCTTGATTCAGGACACCAGTCCCAGCGCGCGTTTCACCGGGCCAAAGCTGCGCCGATGATGTTCAGTTGCGCCATGTTCAGCCAGCTTTTCCAGATGGAAAGCCGTTGGATATCCCTTGTGCTGGGCGAAACCATACGCGGGATAAGTGAGGTCCAGCGCGGCCATTTCGGCATCGCGCGTCACTTTGGCAATGATTGACGCCGCACTGATTTCTGCGACGCGTCTATCGCCTTTAACAACAGCCATGGAAGGCATCGGCAGCGCCGGGCAACGGTTACCGTCGATCAGCACATACTCAGGCACAATCTTCAGGCCAGCAACGGCACGCTGCATCGCCAGCATGGTGGCGTGCAGAATGTTCAGATCGTCGATCTCATCCGGCTCTGCGCGCCCGAGACTCCAGGCCAGTGCCTTTTCTTTAATTTCATCGAACAGCGCCAGGCGACGCTTTTCACTCAGTTTTTTCGAGTCGTTCAGGCCAACGATCGGGCGGGCTGGATCGAGGATCACCGCCGCGGTCACAACGGCACCCACTAACGGGCCACGACCGACTTCATCCACACCGGCAACGAGGTGGGTATGGGGATAAATAAATTCCATCATTGTGCTAACTCCAGCACCGCATCGGCCGCCTGCTCATCAGCATTACAGCGGATCAGTTGATGCAGTTCACGGAAGGTATCATGCATCTGGTGGCTGGTTTTACCGTTGGCCAGCAGCGGCAGTAATGCATCAGCCAGTGCCTGCGGCTGGCATTCATCCTGCAAGAGCTCTTTCACCAGTTCGCGACCCGCAAGCAGGTTTGGCAGGGATACGTAATCTGTTTTTACCAGACGTTTTGCCAGCCAGAAGGTAAACGGCTTCATGCGATAACCGACCACCATTGGGCATTTTGCCAGCATACACTCCAGAGCAGCCGTGCCGGAAGCCAGCAGTGCGGCATCACTCGCAAACATGGCTTGCCGCCCTTTTCCGTCCAGCAGGCGGACGTGAAGATCCGGGGCGACGTCGGCTTTGATACGCTCAAACTGCTCGCGGCGTTTGGCATTCACCAGCGGCACGACCACTTCAAGATCGGGGTAAGTCTTGCGAAGAATTTGCGCCGTTTTCAGGAAATCGGCACTGAGCATTTCAACTTCCGCACCCCGGCTCCCTGGCAGCAGCGCCAGACAGTGCACATCATGCGGGATGCCCAGTTCGTCACGCGCCGCGTTTTTATCCGGATCCAGCGGCATGGCATCCGCCATGGTATGACCGATAAAACGGCACGGGACATTAAATCTGTCGTAAAACGCTTTTTCGAAAGGCAGAAAAGCCAGCACCAGATTAGTGGATCGTCCGATTTTGAAAACGCGTTTCTGTCGCCACGCCCACACGGACGGACTGACGTAATGGATAGTTTTGATCCCCTGCTTTTTCAGGTTCCCTTCAAGGGTAATATTGAAATCAGGCGCATCAATGCCGACAAATACATCGGGCTTAAGGTCGGTAAAGCGGCGGGTAAGGTCGGCGCGAATATGCAGCAGGCGACGCAAGCGCCCCAGCACCTCGACGATGCCCATCACAGCCAGCTCTTCCATTTCATACCAGGCTTCACAGCCTTCGGCCTGCATCAGCGGCCCAGCCACGCCCACAAAGCGAGCATTGGGTACACGGGCTTTAAGCGCGCGGATAAGACCTGCACCAAGAATATCGCCGGAGGTTTCTCCGGCGACCAGGGCGATGGTAAGCGGACGACTGTCGACCATTAACGAATCAGACCACGGGTTGAACGTTCAAAGAATTCCATGAACGTTTTCACTTCAGGGTGCTTATTCGCCAGCTCGGCAATTTCCGGCTTAGCCTCTTCCAGCGTTTTACCGCTACGGTACAGCAGTTTGTACGCGTTGCGGATGGCAGTAATCGCTTCGCGACTAAAACCACGACGCTTGAGACCTTCGATGTTCACGCCAAACGGCGTGGCATGGTTGCCCTGCGCAATCACAAACGGTGGGACGTCCTGCGCCACACCGGAGCATCCGCCGACCATCACGTGTGCACCAATGATGCAGAACTGATGGACTGCGGTCATGCCGCCAATAATGGCGAAATCATCAACCGATACGTGTCCCGCCAGCGTTGCGTTGTTGGCGAGAATACAGCGGCTACCCACGGTACAGTCGTGCGCAATATGCGCATTAACCATAAACAGGTTGTCGCTGCCCACCTTCGTCAATCCACCGCCTTGCGTTGTACCACGATGAATGGTGACGCTTTCGCGAATGCGGTTACGATCGCCGATTTCCACGCGGGTCGGTTCGCCAGCATACTTAAGATCCTGGTTAACTTCGCCGATGGAGGCGAACTGATAGATCTCATTGTTGCAGCCAATGGTGGTATGACCATTCACGACAACGTGAGATTTCAGTACTGTACCCTCACCAATTTCGACATGGGGTCCAACAATACAAAACGGGCCAATGTGGACGTTGGCACCAATGATGGCACCCGTTTCCACAATGGCGGTAGGATGAATAAAGGCGGATTTATCAATCACGTATCAGGCCTCCCGGCTACGCGCACACATCATTGTCGCTTCGCAAACAACTTTGCCGTCAACCATAGCTACGCCTTTGAAGCGAGTCAGGCCGCGACGCGTTTTTTCAAAAGTGACTTCCATGATCATTTGATCACCAGGCACGACCGGACGCTTGAAGCGCGCTTCATCGATACCCGCGAAGTAATAGAGTTCACCCGGTTCCAGTTTACCTACGCTTTTAAACGCCAGAATACCGGTAGCCTGTGCCATCGCTTCCAGGATCAATACACCCGGGAAGATAGGCTTACCAGGGAAGTGCCCCTGGAAGAACGGCTCGTTAACGGAGACATTTTTCACTGCGCGCAGAAAACGACCTTCTTCAAAATCCAGCACACGGTCTACCAGTAAAAACGGATAGCGGTGCGGCAGAAGTTCTAAAATCTCTTCAATATGCAGAGTATGAGTGTCAGTAGTCAAAATACTCTTCCTGTCAAATGTACTAAGTAGCAATAATAACACGGCCTGCCGGTTTATAAACAAAGCCGACAGGCCGGGAAATTTAGCGTTAAACGGATGAACGCTTAGTCTTGTTGATCGATTTTGCGCTCAATCGCTTTGAGTCGCTTGCTCATATCATCAATATTCATCACCAGTGCAGCTGTTTTACGCCAGACCTTGTTCGGTTGCAGCGGAATACCTGAGGAATAAACGCCAGGCTCAGTGATTGGACGCATCACCATACCCATCCCCGTCACCGTGACTTTGTCGCATATTTCCATATGGCCATTGATCACGCTGGCACCGCCAATCATGCAGTAACGGCCAATTTTCAGGCTGCCTGCCATGATAACACCACCCGCAACTGCGGTATTGTCGCCAATCACAACGTTATGTGCAATCTGGCACTGGTTGTCTATGATAACACCGTTACCAATAATGGTGTCGTCAAGCGCACCGCGGTCGATAGTTGTACAAGCGCCGATCTCCACACGATCGCCGATAATCACGCGACCCAGCTGAGGGATCTTAACCCAGTTACCCCGATCGTTGGCGTAACCAAATCCGTCAGAACCAATCACCGTGCTGGACTGTACGAGACAACTCTCGCCAATCTCAACCTCATGGTAGACAGAGACATTGGCCCACAGACGAGACCCTGCGCCAATTTTCGTATTTTTTCCAACAAAGCAGCCAGGGCCAATCACCACGTTATCACCCAAAACAACGCCGGATTCGATAACGGCGTTTGCGCCGACTGATACGTTGTTACCCAGCTGAGCCGTCGGATCAATCGCAGCACTGGCTGCAATGTTCTGTGCCGGCTGCGGCGTGGTATCAAGAATTTGGGCCATGCGCGCATAGGTCAGGTAGGGATTTTTCACTACCAGTGCAGCGCTAGTGGCAAACGGAAGATCGTCCTGCGTCAGCACAACGGCAGACGCCTGGCACTGGGCCAGGTGTTCACGGTACTTAGGGCTTACCATGAAGGTAATAGTGCCTGCTTTAGCAGATTGCATGGACGCAACAGCGGTGATGACAATATCGCCATCACCGTGTAATTCTGCATCCAACTGCTGAGCTAAATCAGCCAGTCGAATTGAAGGCATTACTTATTTAACCTGTTTCAGAACATCAGCGGTGATGTCTTTAACATCGCTGCTGTTGAATGCAACGGCGTTCGCATCAACAACCAGATCGATGCTCTGATCGGCTGCTACTGCTTTAACGGCAGACTGAATACGCGTCACCAGTTTGCCACGCTCTTCGTTAGAACGACGCTGACGATCCTGCTCGAAAGCCTGTGCTTTCTGAGAGAAGGTCTGGCGCTGAGACATGACGTCTTTTTCCAGTTTGCTGCGCTCGCTCGCTTTCATGGTAGAACCATCACGCTGAAGACGCTGCATCTTGGACTGAAGATCACCTTCCATACGTTGCAGTTCGCTCGCACGGCCTTTGAATTCGTTTTCCAGCGTTGCAGAAACACCGGTTTTCTGTGCAACCTGCTGGAACAAATTACCCATGTTGACGATTGCAATTTTATCCGCTGCCTGAGCAGAAGTTGCCATCGCTAAACCGAGACCTGCAGCTAATAACCACTTTTTCACAATTAACTCCTTACCATCCCATTGGCACCCGAGGGGTACCGTTCTTTGCGTGGCAAGGCGACCGTGTTACCGATCGCCGGTTGTCAGCGCTACACTGCCAACGCATTCCATTGCAGCGGATTATTACCAGGTTTTACCAATGTTAAACTGGAACTGCTCCGCTTTGTCTCCATCGTATTTCTTAAACGGCTGGGCGTAAGAGAAGACCAACGGCCCCAGCGGTGACATCCATTGTAATGCGATACCTGCGGACATGCGAATGTTGCTCGGATCGCTGTAGTCCGGAACCCCCGCCGCACGCATCTGGGCGGTGTTCTCCCAGTTGGTGTCCCACACCGTACCTGCATCCATAAAGAAGGAGGTACGCACGGAGTTCGCATACTTATCACTGATAAACGGCGTAGGCGTGATGAACTCGAGGCTCGCCACGGCCATAGCGTTACCACCTACTGCGTCATCAGAGCTACATACTTGCTTAGGATCACGGCTTGCGCAGTTATCTTCGTCATTACCGCCGTAATAAACCGCTTTCGGACCAATGTTATTGGACTGGAAGCCACGCACGGTGCTTGAACCACCGGCGTAGAAGTTTTCATAGAACGGCAGTTCTTTGCTTCCAATACCGTCACCATAACCCCAACGGGTACGACCAAGAACAACCCACTTGTGATCTTCATCAATTGGGAAGTAGGACGCTGTATCCAGCGTGACCTTGTAGAACTCGTTATCCGAGCCCGGGATAGTCACTTTACCGTTCAGGTTGACGCGTGAACCTTCCGTCGGGAAGTAGCCACGGTCAAGACGGTTGTAGGTCCAACCGTAGTTGAAGGTGAAGTCATCCGCGGCGAAACCGTTGTCATCGCTGGACGTACTCGCCGACTGACCGATGGAGTCCAGGTAACGCCACATCGCCACCTGCGGTTGCATGTTGGACAGGTCGTTATGCACGTACCCTAAACCTGCGCGCAAGGTGTTGTATTCGTTAACCGGGAAGCCAAGCGTACCATCCAGACCGTAACTCTTGTTGGTATACGAGGAGAGGTCCGCGTCGTCCGCTTTAAAGTCGTTATAGAAGATACGACCGCCCAGGCTTACACCGTCAACGGTGAAGTATGGGTTGGTAACGGAGAACTCAGAGTAGGTCTGGTAGTCGTTTTTCGTCCCGTTGATACCGACAGAGTAGCCCGTACCCAGCCAGTTATCCTGCTGAACACCGACCTGGAAGCTCACGCCACTTTCAGTACCGTAACCAATACCGAAGTTGAAGCTACCGGTATTGCGTTCTTTAACTTTATAAACGACATCAACCTGATCCGGACGACCTGGTACACGCTGAGTATCGGTATCGACCGTTTCGAAGTAGCCCAGACGGTTCAGACGCTCTTTACCCTGATCTACCAGATCGCTTCCCAGCCATGCCCCTTCCATCTGGCGCATTTCACGGCGCAGAACGGAGTCTTTAGAGGTATCGTTACCTTCGAAGCGGATCTTACGCACGTAGAAGCGGTTGCCCGCATCAACGTTAACGTGCAGCTTAACGGTTTTATCCGTGTCGTTAATTTCCGGCTGCGTTTGCACACGCGGATACGCATAACCATAACGGCCGAGCAGCTTCTTAATGCTGTCTTCCATTTTGGTGACTTTAGATCCGCTGTACAGATCGCCCGGCTGAATTTTGGTCAGAGATTCAATTTCAGCTGAATGTCCTGCCAGATTGCCGCTGACTTCAACACCCGAAAGCGTGTACTTATCGCCTTCTGTGATGTTAACGGTAATGTAGATACCTTTCTTGTCCGGAGTCAGACTCACCTGAGTTGAATCGATGTTGAAACGGGCGTAACCGCGATCCAGATAGTAGCTGCGCAGGGTTTCAAGGTCACCCGCCAGTTTCTGTTTCTGGTATTTACGATCGCCTACCACGTTCCACCACGGCACTTCGTCACGCAGCTGGAAGTTGGAGATCAGTTCGTCGGTGCTGAACGCGTGGTTACCCACGATGTTGATCTGCTGGATCTTCGCAGAAACACCTTCCTGGAAGACCAGTTTCAGGTCAACACGGTTACGTGGCAGCGGTGTAACAACCGCTTTAACGCTCGCGCTGTATTTACCGACGCTGTAGTAGAAATCTTCCAGACCTTTTTCAATGTCTGCAAGGGTTGTGCGGTCCAGAGATTCCCCCACACGAACACCCGATGCCTCAAGGTTCTGCTTGAGCATGTCGTCTTTCACCGATTTGTTACCGGAGAAAGTGATGCTGGCAATCGTTGGACGTTCTTTTACCTGAACCACCAGCGTATCACCATCGCGCAGGACGCGGACGTCCTCAAAGTTGCCAGTGGCAAACAGAGCACGGATGGTGTTACTGATATCTTCATCATTAACCGTATCGCCGGGGCGCACAGGCATACTGAGGAGGGCCGCACCAACGGCGACACGCTGAAGGCCTTCGAAATGAATATCTTTCACTACGAACCCGTCAGCACCGTATACGGTCGCGCTGCTAAACAGCAGCGACGCTATGAGCAACTTTTTCATCGCCATCGTTATTATGCGTTCTTCCTAACTAACTCTCTTACAACCGAGAGAAATCATTGAAAAGTGCAAGCCCCATTAACAGCACCAGCAAAATCGAGCCAATGCGATAACTAAAGTCTTGAACTCGCTCGGATACCGGTCCGCCTTTTAGCTTTTCAATCGCTAAAAACAGCAGATGGCCCCCATCTAATACGGGAAGCGGGAACAGGTTGATTATCCCCAGGTTCACGCTAATCAGCGCAAGGAACATGAGATAGTAAATCACCCCGAACTCCGCTGACATCCCAGCCCCCTGAGCAATCGAAATTGGCCCACTGAGGTTGTTCAGTTTCACATCACCGGTTATCAATTTCCCCAACATGTTGACCGTAAGCTTCATCAGCTGCCATGTTTTATCCGTGGCCTCAACGATGGCGCTAAACGGCCCATACTGGCGTATTGTCTTGTACTCATCTGGCAGTGGGATCACTTTCGGCACAACGCCTGCAAACCCTTCCGCCTTACCGCCGCCCGATTTGGTATCCGGGGTGAGAGTCAGTGAGAGCGAACTCCCCTGCCTTTCCACTTCCAGCGCGAGCGGCTTGCCTGGATTATCGCGCACCAGAGTAACAAAGGTCATCCATTGTGTTAATGGCTGACCATCGACTTTAACGATCCTGTCACCCGCTTGTAAACCTGCTTTACTCGCTGCCGATTTGGCCTGTACTTCGGCTAATACCGGCTCGATCTGCGCGCCGCGCGGTCGAATCCCGAGTGCGGCGACAGGGTCCTCTTTGTCTGGCTCAAAGCGCCAGTGGCGTAAATCCAGCACTTTTTCCTGCCGCTGGTCGGAACCAAATGGCGATACGCTGACGGTTGTCTGCTCATCACCAATTTTGGCAACCAGTTGTAACCTCACGGCATCCCAATCAGGGGTTTCGATACCATCAATCGCTTTAAGTTCCATTCCCGGTGTAATTTGCGCCGTTGCCGCAATAGAACCCGTAGTGATTTCGCCCACGACCGGGCGCACGCCAGGCACGCCGATGATAAACACCAGCCAGTAAGCGAAGATAGCGAAGATGAAATTGGCTACCGGGCCGGCAGCGATGATGGCAGCACGTTGTCCAACAGTTTTATTGTTAAACGCGCTATGGCGAAGTTCCGGGGCGACAGGCTCAACGCGTTCGTCGAGCATTTTGACATAGCCGCCCAGGGGAATCAGAGCAATGACAAACTCGGTGCCATGCTTATCGGTGCGCTTCCAGAGCGATTTGCCAAAGCCAATCGAGAATCGCTCCACCCGCACACCACAGCGCCGGGCAACCCAGAAATGGCCAAATTCATGCACGGTAATCAGTACACCCAGTGCAACAATGAACGCCGCCAGATTCCAGAGAATGCTCAGCATAAAACCTTCCGTTATATCGTCCCAAACACCAGTAAAAGCAGGCAAGCAAATACGGGAACAGCCGCGGTAAGGCTGTCAATGCGATCCAGTATTCCGCCATGTCCTGGAATCAGGTGACCACTGTCCTTAATCCCTGCTTCACGCTTAAACATACTCTCGGTTAAATCACCCAGCACCGATGCCAGCGCCGCGAAAATCGAACATACCAGCAGCGTGGAGGGGGCAACCTCAAGATTCGCCCAGACGCCATAGCCCCAGGAGATAATCGCTGCCGTAAACAGGCCGCCGATGAAGCCTTGCCAGGTTTTGCCCGGAGAAACCTTTGGCGCCAGTTTATGTTTGCCGAACAGTTTACCAAACATATAGGCCCCGGAGTCAGCCCCCCAGACGAGAATCATCACATAAAGCAGCCATATCGCGCCGCTGTAGTGGTTTTCGTCATAGTGCCAGGCGCGCAACGCAACCATTCCCCAGAAAAACGGAACAATCGTGAGCAGACCAAAAATAAGGCGCAACACTTTAGAGTTGCGCCAGATCGCCGCAGAGCCCGGATAGAAAAGCACTAAAACAAGCGCAGCAATCCACCAGGCCAGCGATATCCATAAGGATCCGGCAACCAGCGGCTGGTGAACATCATGATGATATTCAGGCAAGGTATACAGCATCAGGGCCAGTAAAAAACCACAGAGTACCGCCAGCCATACCCGCTGAGTGCGCGAGGTAAAGCCGCTAAGCTGCCCCCATTCCCACGCGGCGAGCATACACACCACCAGCGTAACAATAGCGAATCCCACCGGAGGCAGTAAAAACAGCGCTGCGATGACGACGGGTATTAATACAAAAGCGGAAATCAGGCGATACTTCAGCAAAAGCTACCCCCATCAGGCGTTATCGCCACCAGGCTCGGTGCCGCCGAAACGACGCTCTCGATTGGCAAAGGCATGCAGCGCACCTTCAAAGTCTTGTTCATCAAAATCTGGCCAAAGAACATCCGTAAAGTAAAGTTCGGCGTAGGCAATTTGCCACAGCAAAAAGTTACTTATGCGATGTTCCCCCCCTGTCCTTATAACCAAATCCACGGGTGCCAGTTCATTCATGCAGATTTGCTGACTCAGCGCCTCTTCATCAATCTGGTCGGGTCTTAACAGCCCTTCCTGAACCTGCTCAGCCAAATGCCGAACCCCCTGGATAATATCCCAGCGTCCGCCGTAATTCGCCGCGATATTGAGCGTCAGGCCGGTATTATTTTCCGTCAGCGCTTCTGCTTTGCGAATCCGTTCCTGCAAACGTGAGTTAAAGCGACTGGTTTCGCCAATAATACGCAAGCGGACGTTGTGGCGGTGCAGGCTTTTTACTTCACTATCGAGCGCCCACACGAACAGTTCCATCAACGCAGTCACTTCCTGCGCAGGTCGATTCCAGTTCTCACTGCTAAAAGCATAGAGCGTTAACGCATCAATGCCGTTATTGGCGGCAAAAGAGACGGCGCGGCGAACAGATTTCGCCCCAGCTTTATGCCCAAAGGCTCGTATCTTCCCTTGTCTTTTCGCCCAGCGGCCATTGCCATCCATGATGATTGCAACATGGCGACAGCCATGTGCTGGCAAGTTTTCGCTTATTGGTTGATTCGCAGACAACATAACGCGTTTTTAGTCCCTGAAAGGATTTAACGGTACACAGGAATACTGAAGCCTATACATAAAAAAGCCGTGTCAAACCACGGCTTACCTGACCACTTAAAGCCAAATACCTGCGATCAGGTGGCGCAGACTATATCACTGAAGCCCAACGCTAACAAATAGCACGACGACTAGTGCTTGCTTTATCACCAGCTTGCGAGACGTGTCACCTGTTTACGCGCAACAATGCGTGCCTGTTCATCCACGGCCAGCACCTCTTCCACGCTCTGCGGCTCACGCAAATCCATTATCTCCAGCACGGATAAATTCAACGCGGCGATGTCAGTAAAGCGGATCTGCTGATTCAGGAATGCTTCAACGGTCACTTCATTGGCTGCATTAAGCGCCGTTGTCGCCGCCTGCCCCTGATCGAAGGCCGTCATCGCCAGTTTCAGACAGGGATAACGGTCGTAATCAGGCTCGCTAAACGTCAGTGAACTCAGCTTACAAAAATCGAGAGGCTTAACGCCCGATTTTACGCGGTTTGGCCACGCCATCGTATGAGCAATAGGCGTACGCATATCCGGTTCGCCCAGCTGGGCCAGCACGCTGCCGTCCTGATAGCGCACCATCGAGTGAATCACCGACTGCGGGTGGATCAGCACTTCCATCTGTTTCGCCGACGCATTGAACAGCCAGCGAGCTTCAATGTATTCCAGACCTTTGTTCATCATGGTGGCCGAATCGACGGAGATCTTACGCCCCATTGACCAGTTCGGATGACGACACGCCTGATCCGGCGTCATTGCGCTCAATTCAGACAGTGGCGTTTCACGGAACGGGCCACCAGACCCGGTAAGCAGAATCGACACAACGCCATTCTGCTCCAGGTCAGCGTACCCCAGGTTTTGTTGAAAAGGTTGAGGTAAACTCTGAAAAATCGCGTTGTGTTCGCTATCGACCGGCAAAAGACGCGCCCCACGCTGTTTTACCGCTTCCATAAAGAGGCGTCCGCAGGTGACCAGCGACTCTTTGTTCGCAAGCAGGACATCTTTACCCGCATCAATAGCGGCAAGCGTCGGCAGAAGACCCGCCGCCCCGACGATTGCCGCCATGACCTGATCAACTTCATCAAGCGCGGCCATATCGCACGCCGCCTGTTGCCCGCTGAGTACCTCGGTACGGCAGCCCTTCTCCTGCAACAGCGTTTTCACCTGGCGGGCGCTCTCTTCGTCATCCATCACCGCAAAACGGGGGGTAAACTCCAGGCACTGTTCGACCATTCGCTGCACGTTTTTTCCGGCCACAAGCGCGGCCACGGTGTAGCTGTCAGGATTATGACGTACAACGTCGAGAGTGCTGCAACCGATAGAGCCGGTCGAGCCGAGGAGAGTGAGATGCTTCATGAGATGCCCAAAAGTTAGACCAGATAAAAGCAAAACGCCGCCAGCAAGACTCAATGTCCTTCTGAACGGCGTTTATCAGTGTACAGCGAAAATCAGAACTGCATCAGTTCCGCTTCTTTTTCTGCCAGCGCCGCATCAATTTTCTTGATGGCCGCGTCGGTCATTTTCTGAATGTCGTCCTGAGAACGACGATCGTCGTCTTCGCTGATCTCTTTTTCTTTCAGCAGGGCTTTCACTTTATCGTTCGCATCGCGACGCACGTTACGTACGGAAACACGACCCTGTTCAGCTTCACCACGAACTACTTTGATCAGGTCTTTACGACGCTCTTCCGTCAGCGGAGGCAGTGGAACGCGAATATCCGCGCCGGCTGAGCTTGGGTTCAGACCCAGGTCGGATGCCATGATCGCTTTTTCAACGGCCGGGCTCATTGAGCGGTCGAACACGTTGATTTTCAGGGTACGGGTATCTTCTACCGTCACGCTCGCCAGCTGACGCAGAGGCGTTGGCGTACCGTAATATTCTACGATGATGCCATCCAGCAGGCTTGGGGAAGCACGGCCAGTACGGATTTTGCTGATTTGGTTTTTGAACGCTTCTACGCATTTTTCCATGCGTACTTCAGCATCTTTTCTGATGTCGTTAATCACGTTACGGATCCTTGAAAACTTGTCTCAGGCAGACTATCCGCCAGCACAGCGCTACAGGTGTGCTAAGTATAGTCGCGTTTAATTCATGACAACGCCAAAGGCGCGCCCGGGTAAGATACCACGTCGAAATAAAGCGGAATCTTACCTGTATTTATCGCCGACGGAAATTATTCCGTGATCAAAGTGCCTTCTTTTTCGCCCATAACAACGCGACGCAGCGCGCCAGGCTTGTTCATGTTGAAGACACGGATCGGTAGTTTGTGGTCACGAGCCAGCGTAAAGGCGGCAAGATCCATCACTTTCAGCTCTTTTTCCAGCACTTCGCTGTAGGTCAGCTGATCGTACATGGTCGCTGAAGGATCTTTTGCCGGGTCGGCAGTAAACACGCCATCTACTTTGGTCGCTTTCAGCACCACATCGGCTTCGATTTCGATACCGCGCAGGCAGGCTGCGGAATCGGTGGTAAAGAACGGGTTACCCGTACCGGCGGAGAGGATCACCACGCGGTTGTTGCGCAGCAGGCTGATGGCCTCTGCCCAGCTGTAGTTATCGCATACGCCATTCAAAGGAATAGCGGACATCAGGCGAGCGTTCACATAGGCGCGATGAAGCGCATCACGCATCGCCAGGCCATTCATCACGGTTGCCAGCATACCCATGTGGTCGCCCACTACGCGGTTCATCCCCGCTTTCGCCAGACCAGCACCACGGAAAAGGTTGCCACCGCCAATGACCACGCCAACCTGAATACCCAGTTCGACCAGTTCTTTGATTTCCTGTGCCATGCGATCAAGGATGCTTGCGTCAATACCGAAGCCTTCCGATCCTTGCAGCGCTTCGCCACTCAGCTTAAGCAGAATGCGTTTGTACACGGGTTTTGCATTGGTAGCCATGTTTCTTTCCTGAGACTGTCAACGATTAAGATGGGGTTAATTCTGGCGACATGATATGTCGCAAATCAGCACAGCGATACTGGAGCCTGTCTGATTTCGTGAGACGGGTGACAAAAAGAAGCCGCCCTCAGGCGGCTCCTTTTCAATCATTAAGACTGCTTGGACATTGCAGCAACTTCTGCTGCGAAGTCAGTCTCAACTTTCTCGATGCCTTCGCCCACTTCGAAGCGGATGAAGCCAGTTACATCAGCGTTGTGCTCTTTCAGCAGCTGAGCAACAGACTTGCTTGGATCCATTACGAAAGGCTGGCCAGTCAGAGAAACTTCGCCGGTGAATTTCTTCATGCGGCCTTCAACCATTTTCTCTGCGATTTCTTTTGGCTTACCAGACTGCATCGCGATGTCCAGCTGAACCTGGTACTCTTTCTCTACCACTTCAGCAGACACGTCTTCTGGCTTAACGAATTCTGGTTTGCTTGCAGCGATGTGCATTGCCAGCTGTTTAACCAGCTCTTCGTCAGCGCCTTTAGCCGCAACCAGAACACCGATACGCGCGCCGTGCTGGTAAGAGCCCAGAACATCGCCTTCCAGGGAAGAAACGCGACGGATGTTGATGTTCTCACCGATTTTAGCAACCAGCGCTACACGCTCTTCTTCGAACTGTGCTTTCAGAACTTCAACGTCAGTGATTTTGCCTGCAACCGCTGCGTCCAGAACTTTGTTAGCAAATGCCTGGAAACCAGCATCTTTAGCAACGAAGTCAGTCTGGCAGTTAACTTCCAGGATGATGCCGTAGTTGCCGTCGATTTTGGTGATGATCACGCCGTCAGCAGCAACGTTGCCTGCTTTCTTAGCTGCTTTGATCGCACCGGATTTACGCATGTTTTCGATTGCCAGCTCGATGTCGCCGTTCGCTTCGGTCAGCGCTTTTTTGCAATCCATCATGCCTGCGCTAGTACGCTCACGCAGCTCTTTTACCAGGGATGCGGTAATTTCAGCCATTCTTAAATCCTCGGGAGATGTGAACTGCCCGGCCGGGAGCCAAACAGTATAAATTGAAAAAAGGGGCCGATAATGGGCCCCTATTCATACACGGTACTAATAAGGGGTAAAACCTTATTATTCAGCTTCTACGAAGCTTTCTTCCGCCTGAGAAGCCAGATCCTGGGAACGGCCTTCACGAACGGTAGCAGCTACAGCGCTCAGGTACAGGCTAACAGCACGGATTGCGTCGTCGTTACCCGGGATAACGAAGTCAACACCGTCCGGATCGGAGTTGGTATCAACGATAGCGAATACCGGGATACCCAGGTTGTTAGCTTCTTTGATTGCGATGTGCTCGTGGTCTGCATCGATTACGAACAGCGCGTCTGGCAGGCCGCCCATATCTTTGATACCGCCCAGGCTGTTTTCCAGCTTGTCCAGTTCACGAGTACGCATCAGCGCTTCTTTCTTAGTCAGCTTATCGAAAGTACCGTCCTGAGACTGGGTTTCCAGATCTTTCAGGCGCTTGATGGACTGACGAACAGTTTTCCAGTTGGTCAGCATGCCGCCCAACCAGCGATGGTTCACGAAGAACTGGTCGCAGCTGTTAGCAGCATCTTTCACAGCTTCGCTTGCAGCGCGCTTAGTACCAACGAACAGAATCTTACCTTTACGGGAAGAGATCTTGTTCAGCTCAGCCAGGGCTTCGTTGAACATTGGTACAGTCTTCTCAAGGTTGATGATGTGAACTTTGTTACGTGCGCCGAAGATGAAAGGCTTCATTTTCGGGTTCCAGTAACGGGTCTGGTGACCGAAGTGAACACCAGCCTTGAGCATGTCGCGCATGGAAACAGTTGCCATGTTTAAAACCTCTATATTGAAAGTTGGGGTTATGCCTCCACGTATCCCATATTACCGACCCCGAAGGGCACCCCGGAATATGTGCCGATACGTGTGTGTTGTTACACAAAGTGAGATTTGTCGCTCCCGTCCAGCCTGTGTATCTGAGATGGATCGGAAGTCCGGCGCGCTTTATATCACAAAACACGGCCAGAAACCAATAATTGTTGGCGGAGTGTGCTGTTAATGATTCTCAATTTGGCACGGGGTGCGCCTGACTGATACCATTGACAACACTTACACTAGTATTGTCGAAAAAATCGACACCGATGGACAGATTACATGGCTATCTCTATTAAGACACCTGAAGAAATTGAAAAGATGCGCGTCGCCGGTCGTCTGGCCGCGGACGTGCTGGAAATGATCGAGCCGTTTGTGAAACCGGGCGTCAGCACTGGCGAACTGGATCGCATCTGTAACGACTATATCGTCAACGAGCAGCACGCGGTCTCCGCCTGCCTTGGCTATCACGGTTTCCCGAAATCCGTCTGCATCTCTATTAATGAAGTGGTTTGCCACGGCATTCCGGATGACGAGAAGCTGCTGAAAGATGGCGACATCGTCAACATCGACGTGACCGTGATTAAAGACGAGTACCACGGCGACACTTCTAAGATGTTCATCGTTGGCAAGCCAACGATTCTGGGCGAGCGTCTGTGCAAAGTGACGCAAGAGAGCCTCTACCTGGCGCTGAAAATGGTGAAGCCGGGCATCCGCCTGCGCACCATCGGCGCCGCAATCCAGAAATTTGTGGAAGCGGAAGGTTTCTCCGTGGTGCGCGAATATTGCGGTCACGGTATTGGTCGTGTGTTCCATGAAGAACCGCAGGTTCTGCACTACGATGCTGACGACGGTGGCGTAGTACTGCAAAAGGGCATGACCTTCACTATCGAACCAATGGTCAACGCGGGTGATTACCGCATCCGTACCATGAAAGATGGCTGGACGGTAAAAACCAAAGACAGAAGCTTGTCTGCTCAGTACGAGCATACTATTGTGGTTACAGACAACGGCTGCGAAATTATGACGTTGCGCAAGGATGACACCATCCCGGCGATACTGACGAACATTGAGTGATAAGAAGCCGGCGAATGCCGGCTTTTTTAATGGCGATAGCTTTTTCTTATGGGTGGCGCACGATGAGTAATCTCTTACCCGAACAGTATGCTAACACAGCACTTCCCACCCTCCCCGACCAGCCTGATAACCCGGGCGTCTGGCCACCGCATGAGCTGACCTGCGCGCATATCAAAGCCCACATGGAGGTTTTCCATCGCTGGCTGGGTAGCGCATTTGACGCAGGCGTTTCGGCCGAACAGCTCATTGAAGCGCGCACCGAATTTATCGACCAGCTCCTGCAACGTCTGTGGATCGACTACGGTTTCGGACAGGTGAGCGACGTCGCGCTGGTTGCGGTCGGCGGCTATGGCCGGGGTGAACTGCATCCACTCTCTGATATCGACCTGCTGATCTTAAGCCGTAAAAAACTGCCGGACGATCGGGCGCAGAAAATCGGTGAACTGTTGACCCTGCTCTGGGACGTAAAGCTGGAAGTGGGCCACAGCGTACGCACGCTGGAAGAGTGTCTGCTGGAAGGGTTATCTGACCTGACCGTCGCCACCAACCTGATTGAAACCCGCCTGCTGATTGGCGACGTTGCGCTGTTCCTCGAACTGCAAAAGCACATCTTTAGCGACGGCTTCTGGCCTTCGGAAAAATTCTTCGCCGCGAAAGTCGAAGAACAAAACCAGCGCCACCAGCGCTATCACGGTACCAGCTATAATCTCGAACCGGATATTAAAAGCAGCCCCGGTGGCCTGCGCGATATCCACACGCTGCAATGGGTCGCCCGTCGACATTTTGGAGCAACATCGCTGGACGAAATGGTCGGTTTTGGTTTTCTGACCGAAGCCGAACGTAACGAACTCAATGAATGTCTGCATCTGCTGTGGCGCATCCGTTTTGCCCTGCACCTGGAAGTCACCCGCTACGATAACCGCCTGCTGTTTGACCGACAGCTCAGCGTGGCGCAGCGCCTGAATTACCAGGGCGAGGGCAACGAGCCGGTCGAGCAAATGATGAAGGATTTCTTCCGCGTCACCCGCCGCGTCTCTGAGCTAAACCAGATGCTGTTACAGCTGTTCGATGAGGCGATCCTCGCGCTGACGGCAGACGAAAAACCGCGTCCGATTGATGACGAATTTCAGCTGCGCGGCACGCTTATCGATCTGCGCGACGAAACGCTGTTCATCCGCGAACCGGAAGCGATCCTGCGAATGTTCTACACCATGGTGCGCAACAGCACGATCACCGGGATCTACTCCACCACCCTGCGTCATCTGCGCCATGCACGACGCCATCTGAAGCAGCCGCTGTGTTACATCCCGGAGGCGCGCTCGCTGTTCCTGAGCATGCTTCGTCATCCGGGCGCCGTCAGCCGCGGTCTGCTGCCGATGCATCGTCACAGCGTATTGTGGGCCTATATGCCCCAGTGGTCGCATATTGTCGGGCAGATGCAGTTCGACCTGTTTCACGCCTATACGGTAGATGAGCACACGATCCGCGTCATGCTGAAGCTGGAAAGCTTCGCTAAAGAAGAGACGCGATCCCGCCATCCGCTGTGCGTTGATCTGTGGCCACGTCTGGCGCACCCGGAGCTGATCCTGATCGCCGCCCTGTTCCATGATATCGCCAAAGGTCGCGGCGGCGACCACTCCGTGCTCGGTGCCCAGGACGTGCTGAAATTTGCCGAGCTGCACGGCCTGAACTCGCGTGAAACGCAGCTTATCGCCTGGCTGGTTCGCCATCATCTGCTGATGTCAGTTACCGCTCAGCGTCGTGATATTCAGGATCCGGAAGTGATCAAGCAGTTCGCCGAGGAAGTGCAAACGGAGAACCGCCTGCGCTACCTGGTCTGCCTGACGGTAGCCGATATCTGCGCCACCAACGAAACCCTGTGGAACAGCTGGAAGCAGAGCCTGCTGCGCGAACTCTACTTCGCCACCGAAAAACAGCTGCGTCGCGGGATGCAGAACACCCCCGACATGCGTGAGCGTGTGCGCCACCATCAGTTGCAGGCGCTGGCTCTGCTGCGCATGGATAACATCAACGAAGAGGCGCTGCATCAGATTTGGGCGCGCTGTCGCGCCAACTACTTTGTGCGCCACAGCCCAAACCAGCTTGCCTGGCACGCCCGGCATCTGCTGAAGCACGACCTGACAAAACCGATGATTCTGCTCAGCCCGCAGGCCACGCGCGGCGGGACGGAAATTTTCATCTGGAGCCCGGACCGGCCTTATTTGTTTGCAGCGGTCTGTGCCGAGCTGGACAGGCGTAACCTGAGCGTGCACGACGCGCAGATTTTTACCACCCGCGACGGCATGGCGATGGACACCTTTATTGTGCTGGAGCCGGACGGCAGCCCGCTGTCGTCGGACAGGCATGAGGGGATACGCTTTGGCCTCGAGCAGGCGATTACGCAGCGCAGCTGGCAACCTCCGCAGCCGCGTCGTCAGGCGGCAAAACTGCGCCACTTTACCGTCGATACCGAGGTCAATTTCCTGCCGACCCATACCGACCGTAAATCGTTCCTTGAGCTGATTGCGCTCGACCAGCCAGGGCTGCTCGCCCGCGTCGGTCAGGTTTTTGCCGATCTGGGAATTTCGCTTCACGGCGCCCGAATTACAACCATTGGCGAACGAGTAGAAGATTTATTTATAATCGCGACGGCCGACCGGCGTGCCCTTAATAATGACCTGCAACTTGAAGTGCAACAACGGTTGACAGCAGCCCTCAATCCAAACGATAAAGGGTGACGTGTTTTTTAGTGAAATGGAAAGAGTAAACAATGCAGCAGTTACAGAACGTTATTGAGTCCGCTTTTGAGCGTCGCGCCGACATCACTCCGGCAAATGTGGATACCGTGACCCGTGAAGCGGTAAACCAGGTTATTTCCCTGCTGGATTCCGGCGCGCTGCGCGTGGCAGAAAAAATCGACGGTCAGTGGGTTACTCATCAATGGCTGAAGAAAGCTGTGCTGCTCTCTTTCCGCATCAACGATAACCAGGTTATCGACGGAGCAGAAAGCCGCTACTTCGATAAAGTGCCAATGAAATTTGCGGATTACGACGAAGCGCGCTTCCAGAAAGAGGGCTTCCGCGTAGTACCACCGGCGGCCGTTCGTCAGGGTGCCTTCATCGCACGCAACACCGTGCTGATGCCATCCTACGTGAACATCGGCGCCTACGTTGACGAAGGCACCATGGTGGACACCTGGGCTACCGTCGGCTCCTGCGCGCAGATCGGTAAAAACGTTCACCTGTCCGGCGGTGTGGGCATCGGTGGCGTTCTTGAGCCACTTCAGGCTAACCCAACCATCATCGAAGACAACTGCTTCATCGGCGCACGTTCCGAAGTGGTTGAAGGCGTGATCGTCGAAGAAGGTTCTGTGATCTCCATGGGCGTTTATATTGGCCAGAGCACCCGTATTTACGATCGCGAAACCGGTGAAATTCACTACGGCCGCGTTCCAGCTGGTTCCGTTGTGGTTTCCGGCAACCTGCCGTCTAAAGATGGCAAATACAGCCTGTATTGCGCGGTCATCGTGAAAAAAGTGGACGCGAAAACGCGCGGTAAAGTGGGCATCAATGAACTGCTGCGCACCATCGATTAATCGGGTATAACAAAAAGCGGGGGCAACCCCGCTTTTTTTATATCCGAAGGTGGCGAAAATAGATTTTTTCGTTAATTATTCATAGGTTATGTTGAGATCAAGGGTACCGCTATGTACGATAATCTGAAAAGTCTGGGCATTACCAATCCTGATGAAATTGATCGTTATAGTCTCCGCCAGGAAGCCAATAACGATATTTTGAAAATCTATTTTCACAAGGACAAAGGAGAGTTCTTCGCCAAAAGCGTGAAGTTTAAATACCCTCGCCAGCGTAAGACCGTTGTCGCTGATGGTATCGGTCAGGGATATAAAGAAGTACAGGAAATCAGCCCTAACCTGCGCTACGTGATCGACGAACTCGATCAAATCTGCCAGCGCGATCGCAGCGAAGTCGATCTGAAACGTAAGATCCTTGACGACCTGCGTCACCTGGAAAGCGTAGTCACCAATAAGATCAGCGAGATTGAAGCGGATCTTGAGAAATTGACGCGTAACAAATGAGCCGTTTTATTGCCCGGTGGCGCTTCGCTTACCGGGCCTACGAACGCATGTAGGCCGGGTAAGGCGAAGCCGCCACCCGGCAAACAGCATCATCTCTGTTCATCCAGCTGCAACGCCACATACAGCAGTAGCCGGTCGTCAAAATTCCCTAAATCCAGCCCCGTCAGTTCCGAGATCCGGTTAAGCCGATACTCCAGCGTATTACGGTGAATAAACAGCGCTTTTGACGTTGCCAGCGGCTGCACGTTATGCCGGAACCACGCCTGCAACGTGCGGCGCAGCAGCCCGTTGTTGTCCATTGCTTTCAGACGCACCAGCGGACGCGCCAGCTCGTTGGCCTGCCAGCCGCCGCGCAGGCTGTCGAGCAGGACCGGCAGCATCAGATCCTGATAGAAATAACTGCGGCTGTCCGGCATGCGCTGTTTCCCTACCATCATGGTGGTGCGCGCCGTTCGCCATGAACGGGCAATACTTCCCGGCCCGGTAAAGTAATTTCCCAGCGCGACGCGAAAACGGAGCTGTCCGTTCTCCTTCATACGCTCGATGAGCAGCTCAACGCGGCGACGATGATCTTCCGCGTCCCAGCGACCAAACTGATTAAGCGCAGGCTTGAGCACCACCATTTCCGTCAAAGAGACAATCGCCACCAGGTTGTTACGCTCCGGCGTCGCCAGCATGTTTTGCAGCTGCTGTAGCTCCACCATGGCGCTGTCCACACCAAGCTGGCCGCTATCCACCTCAATAACGGCGACCACGCGCGGCTGATTCAGGTCGATACCCAGACGCTGCGCCCATTCGCTCAGGGCAGGCGTGTGCTCCTCAGCCTGAATCAAATTCATCACCAGCTCTTCACGCAGGCGGCTGTCCTGGGCGAGCAGGTGCATCAGACGCGACTGCTCCAGCATCATCTCCGCCGTCATGCAGACCAGCTCACCGTATTTACGCAGCGATTCAGGGTCGCCGGTCAGACCGATAACGCCAACAATCTCTCCTTCCAGACGCAGCGGCAGGTTGATCCCCTGACGGACCCCGTGCAGATGTTTCGCCACGGCGTCATCGATGTCGACCACGCGCCCCTGAGAGAGCACCAGCAACGCCCCTTCGTGCAATTCCCCAATACGCTCACGATCGCCGCTGCCGATAATGCGCCCGCGGGCATCCATTACGTTGATATTGGTATCAATGATGCGCATGGTTCGCGCCACGATATCCTGCGCCATTTTGGTATCAAGATGCCAGCCAGCCATATAACCCTCCCGTGAGCAGAGCTCAAGCATAGGGAAGTTCAGCTAAGGCTGCATTGTGCAGATGCCCAAAGGCAGAGAGAGATGTATGGAGTTGTGGGAAAGGTCACAGAAAAGAGAAAGCCCCTGCGAACAGGGGCTTAAGAAGATTACTGCATCAGGAGATAAATAGAGGTATCACCACGCTGAATATTCAGTGCCAGCACAGAAGGCTTGCTGTCGAGAATTTTGCGCAGTTCAGCGATGTTTTTCACCGGCTGCTGGTTAGCGCCCATGATCACATCACCTTTTTTCAGGCCGATACGGGCAGCAGGTGAGTTCGCTTTCACGTTGTTCACCACCACGCCTTTATCTGCCCCTTTGTTGCTCATCTCGGCACCTTCAATACCGCTGAAGATGGTACTGGAATCGACCTGATTCTGACTGCTTTGTTGCAGTTCCAGGCTCACGTTAACCGGCTTACCTTCACGCAGCAGGCCGAGGGTCACTTTACTGCCGATTGGCATAGAACCCACTTCCGCACGCAGGGCGGCAAAGCTGCTGATCGGCTTACCGTTCAGAGAGGTGATCACGTCACCCGCTTTAATGCCGGCTTTCGCCGCCGAAGAGTTCGGCATGACCTGGCTTACGAATGCGCCGCGCTGAGCGTCCACTTTCATCGCTTTCGCCAGCTCGGAGTTCAGTTCGGTACCCATGATCCCCAGCTCACCGCGTTTCACCTGTCCATATTGCACCATCTGCGCAGTCAGGTTTTTCACCATGTTGCTCGGGATAGCAAAGCCGATACCGATGTTGCCACCGTCCGGTGCCAGGATAGCGGTGTTGATACCGATCAGCTCACCGTTCAGGTTAACCAGCGCACCGCCGGAGTTACCGCGGTTAATGGCCGCATCCGTCTGAATGAAGTTTTCATAGTTTTCCGCATTCAGGCCGCTACGTCCCAGCGCAGAGACGATACCCGAGGTCACGGTTTCGCCCAGACCAAATGGGTTACCGATGGCGACGGTGTAGTCACCCACGCGCAGCGCGTCAGAGTCGGCAAGCTTAATCGCCGTCAGGTTCTTCGGATCCTGGATTTGAATCAGCGCGATATCGGAGCGCGGGTCTTTACCAACCACTTTGGCATCGAATTTACGGCCATCGCTCATCTGCACCTTAATGGTGTTAGCATTATCTACCACGTGGTTATTGGTCACCACGTAGCCTTTCGCTGCATCAATAATCACGCCCGAGCCGAGTGCCATGAATTTCTGCTGCTGGCCGCCGCCCATGCCGTCATCCCCTGCACCGCCGCCCTGACAGAACGGGGAGCTTTGGAATGGCGAACCGTCCTGGCAGAATGGCGAATTGTCGCCGAAGAACTGCTGGAAATTACGCGGCATACGCGGCGTATTGACGGTTGTGCTGCCCTCAACGTTAATACTCACCACCGATGGCATCACTTTTTCGAGCATCGGGGCCAGGCTTGGCATCTGCTGCGCAGTCGCTGCCGAGGAAGCTGTCTCGGCCGCCATCGCCAGAGGGGACAGCGCTAAACCTAAACTCAGAGCCAGTGCACTCATTGCTAATGTGGTTTTTTTCATGTTTCTCAATCTCGATTTACCAGATAACGCAAAATTGCTGTGTAACTCAGATTCGTTTTATACCGCTTAGTTCCGGGATTAAGTTTATGGAAAAAGTAAAAATTTATTGGTCGTCTTTACAAAACTCATGGCTTATTCAACGGCCATAAGCTTGCGGTATTCATCCCAGGCATACAAATCTGTCATCCCGCTGATATAGTCCTGGATAAGACGACAGCGATAATAATATTCCATGACTGGCCATTGGGAAGAATGGCGATCTATTTTACTGACGGCTTCAATGTATGCCAGCCGGTGGCGGGTTGAAAGCTTCTGATAGAGACGAGATTCAATCGGCAGGCGGCGAACACGTTCATTATTTGCCAGCTCGCTAAACTCATCGACCGTCAGCTGAAGCAGCGGGCCATAAATCTCCAGCAACCCGCTGATAACCCGGTATCCTTGCAGCTCCAGCTGCTCGACATCCGGGTGGCTGAAAACATGGCGAACAGCCACGTTTTTATATAATTCAAGAAGCTGACTAAAACTGCTCTCATCTTCCAGCAGGGCGTGATTAAATTCCCCGCTAAATATCATCGGCAAATTATCAATGAAACGGGCGGCCGCATACGGCACCAGTTTATTCAGCGTGTTCACCCGCAAATACATAAAGAACTGATCTTCGGTACTGCGGCTCAGCGAATTTGAACGCGATTTATCCCAGGCATTCTCGACGACCTGCGCAAACAGAGAACCTTTTTCATGCTCTCCCCAGGCATCATGAAGATGCTGATACAGCTCCTCGACGCTGAATATTCTTTTTTCCACCGCGTCTTCCAGATCGGCCACGCAATAAGAAATGTCATCAGCCGCTTCCATAATCCATGTCAATGGAAAACGGCCATTAGGGGTCAGAGACAGTTCTTTACGCAACCGCGCGATGTATGCTTCTTCCGATAAGTAATAGCCCGGTTTTTTCATCAGGTAGCTATGCGTGGCGGGCGTTTCTCCGGTCCACCATGCGGGACGCGTGTATTTAAGAATACAGCCCACCTGGGCCCAGGTCAGATTCATCCGCATCAGGGAGTGCACCAGACGGATCCCCTGCGCGTTACCTTCGAAATGACACAGATCCTGGCGCACCTTACGGCGCAGATCGTTCAGGCTATCTTCGCCTTCACGCAGGCATAAATCGCGTACCACACAGCGGTCATCGCTGAGCGGCTGGCTTATGGCGTCAGAGGGAAAAAGCCGCTGTTTAAACCAGTCATTGATGGCGGCCTCGCCGAAATGACCAAAGGGAGGATTGCCGATATCGTGCATCAGGCAGGCCATCTCAACGATGCTTTCGAACGGCCCGGTCAGTTCATCCAGTCCGTAGGTTTCCAGCAGACGTTGCTCTTTAAGGCGACTGAGGATCTCTTTCGCAATGTAGCGCCCCACCTGCTGCACTTCCATGGAGTGCGTTAACCGCGTACGCACCGCGGCGTTACGCTCCAGCGGGAACACCTGGGTTTTTTGCTGTAACCGACGGATGGCGGGCGAGTTGATGATGCGTCCGCGATCGCTTTCGAAAATGCGCAGGATCTCATGTTCGCTCTTATCGCCCTGTGGCGAACGGAAACGTCGGTGCCAGTTAATTTTGGTGCGAAAATCGATTGGTGCCATGTGCTCCCCCGCGTGAGAATGCGTTTCCCCTTAACCGCATGATAGACTATGCATCTTAACAAGGCACATCGCGAGTAAATCTATGAAAATCGGCATTATTGGTGCAATGGAAGAAGAAGTTACGCTGCTGCGTGACAAAATTGAGAACCGTCAGACCCTCTCCCTCGGTGGCTGTGAGATCTACACCGGCCAGTTGAACGGTGTTGACGTGGCTCTGCTGAAATCAGGCATCGGTAAAGTTGCAGCGGCACTGGGCGCGACCCTGCTGCTTGAGCGCTGCAAGCCTGACGTTATCATTAATACGGGTTCTGCGGGCGGTCTGGCGCCGACGCTGAAAGTGGGCGATATCGTGGTTTCCGACGAAGCGCGTTATCACGATGCAGATGTCACCGCATTCGGCTACGAATATGGTCAGCTTCCGGGCTGCCCGGCCGGGTTTAAAGCGGATGATAAGCTGATTGCCGCCGCTGAAAGCTGCATTAACGAGCTGAACCTCAATGCGGTGCGTGGCCTGATCGTCAGCGGCGATGCCTTTATCAACGGCTCTGTCGGTCTGGCGAAAATCCGTCATAACTTCCCGCAGGCTGTGGCCGTTGAGATGGAAGCCACGGCCATCGCGCACGTATGCCATAACTTCAGCGTGCCGTTCGTGGTCGTTCGCGCGATCTCTGACGTGGCGGACCAGCAGTCCCACATCAGCTTCGACGAATTCCTGGCCGTAGCGGCCAAACAGTCCACCGTGATGGTGGAAACCCTGGTGCAGAAACTGGCGCGTGGGTAAGGTGTCATTCAGGGCGCTGGTCGCCCTGCTTCTGCTCGCTCCGGCCTGGCTCATCGCCGCGCCGCGGGTGATCACTCTCTCCCCTGCCAATACGGAACTGGCGTTTGCCGCCGGGATCACGCCCGTTGCGGTGAGCAGCTTTTCCGATTATCCACCGCAGGCCGCCCATATCGAACAGGTTGCCACCTGGCAGGGAATGAACCTGGAACGCATCGTGGCGCTGAAGCCCGATCTGGTCCTCGCCTGGCGCGGCGGTAATGCCGAACGGCAGGTAAACCAGCTCTCTTCGCTGGGAATAACGGTGAAATGGGTGGACGCGGTGAGCATCGAACAGGTGGCGCAAACCCTCCGTGACCTCGCGCCCTTCAGCCCTACCCCCCAACGCGCCGGGCAGGCTGCACAGCAGATGCTCAACGACTATGCCGCGCTAAAAGCCCGATACGGCACGCAACCGAAACAACGCGTTTTTCTGCAATTTGGCAGTCAGCCGCTGTTCACTACCGGGAGAGGTTCGATCCAGAACCAGGTGCTTGAAACCTGTGGAGGTGAAAATATCTTTGCCGAAAGCCGGGTTCCCTGGCCCCAGGTCAGTCGTGAGCAGGTTCTGGCACGACAACCGCAGGCCATTGTGGTGGTCGGAAATGCGAGCGAGATTCCTAAAATAGAACAATTCTGGCATCGGCAGCTTAAAATTCCGGTCATCGCACTCAACAGCGACTGGTTTGAACGCGCCAGCCCGCGTATTATCCTCGCCGCAAAACAACTCTGCGCCGAACTGGCAGAGAGTCACTCAAACAGATAAATACCCCCTTCGAGGATTTAACGATGCTCGTGTATTGGCTGGATATTCTTGGCACAGCCGTTTTTGCTATCTCCGGCGTTTTGCTTGCCGGAAAACTACGCATGGATCCTTTTGGCGTACTGGTACTCGGCGTTGTTACGGCGGTGGGAGGCGGAACGATCCGCGATATGGCGCTGGCAAATGGCCCGGTATTTTGGGTAAAAGATCCCACGGATCTGGTGGTGGCGATGGTCACCTGCCTGTTAACCATCGTGCTGGTTCGTCAGCCTCGCAGACTGCCAAAATGGATATTGCCGGTGCTGGATGCCGTCGGTCTGGCGGTCTTTGTGGGAATAGGCGTGAATAAAGCCTTTATTGCCGGGACTGGCCCGCTGGTGGCGATCTGCATGGGCGTGTTAACCGGCGTGGGCGGAGGGATTATTCGCGACATACTGGCGCGAGAAGTCCCGATGATCCTGCGAACAGAAATCTACGCGACGGCCTGTATCATCGGGGGGATTGTTCACGCCACGGCGTATTACACCTTTGCTGTCCCGCTGGAGAATGCGGCGATGCTGGGGATGGTGGTCACGCTGGTGATCCGTTTAGCGGCGATACGCTGGCACCTGAAGCTGCCGACGTTTGCGCTGGATGAAAATTCAAGATAGGCGTCGTTTATAAGCCCGGTAGCGCTTCGCTTACCGGGCCTACAATCTGCGTTCAGGCTTAAATACTGAACGAAGAACCACACCCGCAGGTGCTGGTCGCATTCGGGTTAGTCACCACAAAGCGCGAACCTTCCAGACCTTCAGTGTAGTCCACTGAACCGCCCACCAGATATTGCAGGCTCATCGGGTCAACCACCAGCGCGACGCCCTGTTTCTCGATAGTCATATCACCATCGTTAACCTGATCGTCAAAGGTAAAACCATACTGGAAGCCACTACAGCCGCCGCCGGTAATATAAACACGCAGTTTCAGATCCGGATTGTCCTCGTCGGCAATCAGGGTTTTCACTTTTTTCGCTGCTGCTTCGGTAAATTCCAGCGGCAACGCTACGTCATCACTCATCTTATGCTCCCATGAATACTGCGACTGCTATTGGGCAAAAATCACCCAATTCTTTTTGTCATTATCTAATACCCTGGTAATTCATTCAAGTATTCTGCTTCAGGGCCTGTTCAGCTTCCTGTTTCGCCAGGGTACGGGCAAGAATGGTGGAGTATAGCGGTTTTCCACCCAGGAATTGGGCTAATAGTGTCGCGCCGAGACAGGTAATGATCATTGGCAAAATGAGCTGGTAATTGTCGGTCATTTCCAGCACCAGTACGATCCCGGTCAGCGGCGCGCGCAGGGAGGCCGCCAGCAGCGCCCCCATTCCCGCAACCGCAAACGTCCCCGCATCCAGATGGTAGGCCGGGAAACCTGCCGCCGCCGCCATCCCGAACGCCGTACCCAGCAGCGTCCCCAGTGCCAGCATCGGAGCAAAAATGCCGCCCGGGGCGCCAGAGGAGAAGCACAATACCGTGGTGATGACGCGTGAAATAAACATAAACAGCAGCAGGCCTACGCTGAAATTCCCCGCCGCGGCAATGGGAATCAGGCCGAAACCACCGCCCGCCGCATTCGGTTCGATAAAGCCGAGGATCCCGCACACGCCGCCAAGCAGGCCTCCCACCAGCACCCATTTCGTGGTATTTCCGCCATGGATGCGCTGAAACATATCCTGCGCCCGTAAAATCAGGGTGTTAAAAAGCGGGCCGACGACGCCAAAAATCATCCCAAGAACCAGATACAGCCATAAAGTATTGACCGGCGCATTGGTCAGCTTGCCAACTTCAATCACCGCTCCTTCGCCGTTAAAGACGCGAAAGACAATGCTCGACATAATCACGCCGGTAAACACCGCTTTAATGGAGATCAGGTTGTAGCGGAACTGGGCACGCATCTCTTCAATGATAAACAGGATACCCGCCAGCGGCGCGTTAAACGCCGCAGACAGCCCCGCTGCGGCCCCCGTCGCCAGCAGCGTATGCCGTGCTTCGGCGCTGCGCATACGGAGCAGATCGCCGACCATGCGCCCGACGTTACCGCCCAGCTGTACCGTTGGCCCTTCCCGACCGAGCACCATGCCCGCCCCGAGGGTTCCCATCCCGCCGATAAATTTCACAGGAAGCACCCGCCACCAGCGAACCGGGCGTAGCTCCTCCAGCGCCCCCTCAATTTCAGGGATCCCCGAGCCACCTGCTTCAGGTGCGAATTTACGCACCAGAAAATACCCCACCATGGCAAACAGCGCCGAAAGGCCAAAGGCCCACACCCAGACCAGCCATTCCCGATCGGCAAAGCTGGCGACGGTACCTATGCGCCAGTTGAGCACCGCGTTGACCGCTTTCTCGAATGCGACCCCCACCAGCCCGGCCAGCGTACCGACCACGGCGGCTGCCAGCAGAATGGCTAACGGGGTTTTGTCACGGTTGAGCAGCCGCCGGATACTGACCCGGTGCTTCGCGCGCGTAAACTGTTGTTGTTCAAAAGAAGGTGTGTTCTCGTTCATTACCTGTTCTGTTTCGTCATACAAAAGGCGCAGGGATTCTACCAGAGACAATCCCCTCGTCCCCTGAAAAATACTTAACAATTGTTAAGCCTTCTGAGGGGCAAAAATTTTATAACCTCTTCCGAATCACTTAGAATAGTTGCCTTAACTTATTTCTACGAACCAGGAACGACGCCATGAGCAAGTCTGAAAACCTCTACAGCGCAGCCCGCGAGCTTATCCCAGGCGGCGTGAATTCACCCGTGCGCGCCTTTACCGGCGTGGGTGGCACCCCGCTGTTTATCGAACGTGCGGATGGGGCATATCTGTATGATGTGGATGGTAAAGCCTATGTCGATTACGTCGGCTCCTGGGGCCCGATGGTACTGGGGCACAACCACCCGGCGATCCGCAACGCGGTGATTGAAGCCGCTCAGCGCGGCCTGAGCTTCGGCGCGCCAACCGAGATGGAAGTCAAAATGGCGGAGTTGGTCACCGAGCTGGTGCCAACGATGGACATGGTGCGTATGGTGAACTCCGGTACCGAAGCGACCATGAGCGCTATCCGTCTGGCGCGCGGTTTTACCGGTCGTGACAAGATCATCAAGTTCGAAGGTTGTTATCACGGCCACGCCGACTGCCTGCTGGTAAAAGCCGGTTCCGGCGCGCTGACGCTCGGTCAACCGAACTCCCCGGGGGTGCCGGCTGATTTCGCGAAACACACGCTGACCTGCACCTATAACGATCTGAACACCGTTCGCGCCGCGTTCGGGCAGTATCCGCAGGAGATCGCCTGCATCATCGTTGAACCGGTGGCGGGCAACATGAACTGTATTCCACCGCAGCCGGATTTCCTGCCGGGCCTGCGCGCGCTGTGCGATGAGTTCGGCGCGCTGCTGATCATCGACGAAGTGATGACCGGTTTCCGCGTCGCGCTGGCGGGGGCGCAGTCATACTACGGCGTTGAGCCGGATCTGACCTGCCTCGGCAAAATCATTGGCGGCGGCATGCCTGTCGGCGCGTTTGGCGGCCGTAAGGACGTAATGGACGCGCTGGCGCCAACCGGTCCGGTTTACCAGGCGGGTACGCTCTCCGGTAACCCGATTGCGATGGCGGCGGGCTTTGCCTGTCTGACCGAAGTGGCGCAGCCGGGTATCCACGAAACCCTGACGGACCGGACGACGCAGCTGGCAAACGGTCTACTGGAAGCCGCAGAAGACGCGGGTATTCCGCTGGTGGTAAACCACGTCGGCGGGATGTTCGGGATTTTCTTCACCGATGCGAAAACCGTGACCTGCTATCAGGACGTGGTGAAATGCGACGTGGAACGCTTCAAACGCTTCTTCCATCTGATGCTGGAAGAAGGCGTGTATCTGGCCCCGTCAGCGTTTGAAGCGGGCTTTATGTCCGTGGCGCACAGCGAAGAAGATATCAATAACACCATCGACGCAGCGCGTAAGGTGTTTGCGAAGCTGTAAAATGTGCGGCTTGATGCCCTCACCCCAACCCTCTCCCACAGGGGAGAGGGAGCAAACACTAAAACGGCAATCTAAGGATTGCCGTTTACTTTTATTACCGACTTTGCTTTCTCAACAGATATATAAAGTACGGCGCGCCGATAAAGGTCGACAGCAGGCCCGCCGGGATCTGATACGGGAACAGCACCATCCTTCCGCACCAGTCAGCAAAGACCAGGATCGATCCGCCCGTCAGCGCAGAGATCACGATATGCGGCAAAGTCCTGCGGAAGCCCATCATACGGGCGATATGCGGCGCCATTAATCCGACAAAACTGAGCGGGCCGATAGTCATGGTGGCCGTCGCCGTCAGGCACGCGGCCAGCAGCAACAGGGCGATACGCGTTGGCGTCAGCGCCACCCCGACCGCGCGGGCGGTATCCCCACCCAGCGGCAGAATGGTCATCCAGCGACGGCACAGCGGCACAATCGCCAGCAGTACGATCATCACAATCCCGGTATGCACCACCTGACTGCCGGTAGCGTTGTACGTTGAACCGGAAATCCAGGTCAGGATCTGCGCCATGCGCGGATCGCCGCTCGCCTGCAACATCATCAGCAGCATAGTAAACGCGGTGCTGAGCGCCATCCCGGCCAGCAGCATGCGGTGAGGTGAGAACCCCCCTCGCCCGGAGGCGATCAGGATAATCATCAGCGTGACTGCCGCGCCGATACTCCCGGCAGGCATCAGCCAGCCGAACGCATTTCCCGGCACGAGGAACAACATTAACACTACGCCAAACGCGGCCCCGGAGCTGATCCCTAATACTTCCGGGCTTGCCATCGGGTTGCCGGTGAGACGCTGGATAATACAGCCCGCCACCGCCAGCATGACGCCCGCAATCAGCGCGGAGAAGATCCGCGGCCAGCGCCACTGCATGAGTTCATGCAGCAAATCCCCCGTCGCCCAGTGCCAGCCCGTGGCGTCGCGTCCCAGCGAGAGTGCGGCAAACGAGGCGATAACCAGCACCGCCAGCCCGGCAAGGCTGAACCACACCACCGACTGACGTTCGGCATGTACTT
Organism: Enterobacter cloacae complex sp. IR5441; assembly: GCF_049238215.1. NCBI lineage: Bacteria > Pseudomonadati > Pseudomonadota > Gammaproteobacteria > Enterobacterales > Enterobacteriaceae > Enterobacter > Enterobacter cloacae complex sp. IR5441. The sequence goes on along the minus strand of NZ_JBMKIA010000009.1, from coordinate 127,258 downwards.
TATCGCCGGCATCCATTGCCGGGGCGCTAATGCTGCGCAGGCGCGGCAACAGCCACAGCAGCAGCGGCGCGCCGATCAGAGCCGTCACCGAGCCCGTGGAAACTTCCATCCAGACGCGCGCCAGCCAGAGAATGAGTTGATCGGAAAGCCAGAGGATCAGCGCGCCAATCAGCGGAGCCAGCATCAGACGCGCCAGCAGACGGCGCGCGCCGAGCATTTTTGCCAGCAACGGCGCAAACAGGCCGATAAACCCGATGATGCCGACGGCGTTAACCAGTAACGCGCTCAGCACAATCGCCAGGGTCAGGGCCGCCAGACGCGCCAGCGACAGCGCCAGCCCCAGATTGCGCGCCACGCCGTCATCGAGGCCCATCAGCGTCAGCGGACGCAGCAGCAGCAGCGTCAGCACCACGCCGCCGAACAGCTGCGGCCACAGGCGCTGGACGATACTCCAGTCGGTCTGGGTGAGCGTGCCGGTACTCCACATAAACATGCTTTGCAGCTGGTCGTGGTGAAACAGCACCAGCAGCTGGTTGATCGCCCCACAGTAGAGGCTGACGACCAGCCCCGCGAGGATCAGCGTGACCGGCGAGAGACGTTTTCCCCAGGCCACGCCAAAGACCAGCGCACCGACCACACATGCGCCTGCCAGCGCGGCAAACTGCGAGGTTAACGCTCCCGGCAGGGTCCAGAGAGTGGTGATGGTGATCCCCAGCTGAGCCCCCGTCGCCACGCCCAGCGTGGTCGGCTCTGCAAGCGGGTTACGCAGCACCTGCTGAAACAGTACGCCCACCAGTCCCAGCCCCGCCCCGACCAGCAGGGAGATAGCCAGACGCGGCAGCAGGCTGTAGTGGAACAGCATTTGCTGAATATTATCGATATCCGGTGCGGCAAACGCGGCTGCCCATTGATCGCGCGGTAACGCCGTGCTCAGGTTAAAGCCGGTTAACATCAGGGCAGCCAGAAAAATGAGCGCTAACAGCAACATTGGGAAACGAGCCATACGCGTGCTCATGCCTTGCCTCCCAGTGCATTGTCCAGCACGCGGGCAAAATGCATTGCCGACAGCGTCGCGCCGTAGAACCATACCGCTGGCGCGCGCAGGAAGCGCTGCTCGCGGACGAACGGCATTGCCTGCCAGAGCGGGGTCGCCATCAGGGTTTGCATCTCGCGCTCGTTCCCGTGATCGAAGCACAGCACGTCCACATCACGAAACGCCGCCAGACGGTCAATACCCACGGCGGTACTGCCCCAGAATGTCATCTCGCCTTCCCAGGCATTGCGAATGCCAAAGCTGTCGAGCACTTCCTGGAACAGACAGTTATTTCCAAAGACCAGCATATGGCGGGCATCCAGCAGGGTTACCATCAGCAAAGGCCGATCGCCACGGTGGGCAAAGCGCGGCTTGAGGGAATCAATCAGCGCATCAAATTCATCGAGATGTTTTTTCGCCTGAGCCTCACGGTTGAGAAACTGCGCCATCTCGTGGATGGAATTTTTTGCCATGGTCAGCGGCTTTTTGCCGTCGCTAAAGGAAAAGCCCCGCCCTGGCGCAATCTTCGCCATGGTCTCTTCCGACGGGCCATACCCCGCAGACCAGAATAAATAAGACGGTTTCATCTGGGTGAGAAGCTCAAGGTTCGGCTCCGTACGCAGGCCAATGTCGATGACGGAGTCCGGCAGTTTTGGCTCATTCACCCACAGGGTGTAGTTGGGAATATCGGCCACGCCGTAAGGCGTCACGCCAAGCGCCATCATCAGTTCGACGGGCAACCACTCCAGCGCCACGATGCGGTGCGGATCGATAGCCGCAGCGCGGGCCGGGCCCATCTTTAACAGCAGCGGTGAGAGCGCCATGGCCGTCAGCAGGCGACGGCGGCTAATGAATGTTGAATCCAGCATCAGTAGACAAAGCTCACGGGTGCAGCCCCGGCTGGGTGAGGCAGGATGCCCATAGGAATACCGTAGATATGTTCCAGCGTTTCGCTGCGCATCAGTTCGGCAGGCGTACCCTGAGCGATCATTTCACCGCCGCGCAGCGCTACCAGGTAGTCGCAATAGCGTGCCGCCATGTTGATATCATGCAGAACGGCAATCACCGTCAGGCCGCGCTGCTGACTTAAGCGATGCACCAGCGCCAGGACGTCAACCTGATGAGCAATATCCAGCGCCGAAGTGGGTTCGTCGAGCAGCAGGCAGCGGCTGTCCTGCGCCACCAGCATCGCGATCCATGCGCGCTGACGCTCGCCACCGGACAGGCTATCCACCAGACGGTGCGCCAGCGGTTTTAACCCAACCAGCGCGATCGCCTCTTCCACTTTCTCTCTGTCAGCGACGCCAAAACGCCCGAGCGCACCGTGCCACGGATAACGTCCAATCGCCACCAGCTCGCGCACCGTCATCCCCTCCGCCTGCGGCAACTGCTGCGGCAGATAGGCCACCTTGCGGGCAAAGGCCTTACTGCTCCAGCTCGCCAGCGGCTGGTCATCCAGCAATATGTCGCCCTCGGACGGCGGCTGATGACGACCCAGCATCTTCAGCAGCGTCGATTTACCGGAACCATTGTGCCCGATTAAACCGGTAACTTTACCTGCGGGAAACGTCAAAGAGAGCGGATGCAGCAAGGTGCGCCCGGATACGCGAAAGGAGAGATTGTTAAGCGTGAAGGTGGAGTCGGATTGCGTTTTATTATCCTGCATGTCAGCCAACTTAAATAAAAAGGGCACGGCGAACCGTGCCCATAAAGAGGTTAGAAGCGGAAGGTCGCGGTGGCAACAACCTGGCGTTCAGCACCCCAGAAGCAGCCATAGGTGTTAAAGCAGCTGGCAACATACTCACGGTCGAACAAGTTGTTCACGTGAAGCGCAATGTTGGAACCTGCCATGCCCACGCGCGCCAGGTCGTATCTGACCAGGGCATCGACCAGGGTGTAGCTCCCCACGGTGAAGGAGTTCGCCGGGTCACCTTTACTGGAGCCGGTATATCGGACACCTGTACCCAGCGTCAGGCCAGACAGCGGGCCATCAAACATGGTGTAATCACCCCAGACGGATGCCATGTGCTTAGGCACCTGGGCTGGCGTGTTGCCTTTGTAGTTGGTATCAGTGGTGTATTCCGCATCAGTGTAGGTATAGGAACCCACAACGTTCACGCTCGCAGACAGTGCCGCTTTCGCTTCCAGTTCAACACCACGCGCACGGATTTCGCCGCCTTCAACCGAGAAGAATGAACCCGCAGGGTCAGCCATCAGGTTGTTGGTTTTGGTTAGCTGATACACCGCACCAGTAATGACGATAGGACGATCGTTCGGCACATATTTCACGCCCGCTTCGTACTGCTTGCCTTTAGACGGTGCAAAGACGTTGCCGTTCGCTCCGGTCTGAGAAGCCGGTTCAAACGACTCGCTATAGCTAAAGTACGGTGTAATACCGTTATCAAACAGGTAGTTAACACCGCCACGCCAGGTGAACTGAGTGTCATCACGCTCGGAGGTGGTGTTCAACACTCGGTTGTATGATTCCTGATCGGCCCAGTCATAACGACCGCCCAGCGTCACCAGGACTTTATCCCACTCGATCTGATCCTGGGCATAAATACCGGTCTGCTTTTGTTTGTTCAGTACCTGATAAGCGCCTGACGGTCCAGGATGAGAACCGAAATCGAAGTCACTACGATCGAGGTTATAGATATCAGATGGTGCAACGGAGCCGGCATAGCCGAACCACGAGTCAATGTCATTACGCATGCGCATGAAATCAACGCCAGTTAGCAGAGTATGCTCGACAGAACCCGTCGCGAACTTGCTCTGCAACTGCGTGTCAACAGTGAAGTTTTCCAGCTTCTCGTTATCAATTACATACTGGCGAGTCAGCGTATGTCCCCACTGCGACTGAGGAACGCTCGCGCAAGGGCTGGATGCAGGATTACTCGAATAGAGCGGATCGGAACACATACCGTAGCCGTAAACGCTGTTTTGCGAGGTTTTGTTCTGCGCATAACGCAGGTTCTGGCGCACGGTAAAGGTATCGTTAAATTCGTGGTCGAAGCTGTATCCCACCATTTTCTGGTTACGGGAATAAGTATTATTCTTCGCGCCTTCGTTGAAGTTAGTTGGCAGACGATCGCCGTTCGGCAGCGGATCAACCGTTCCCTCTTTTGGCAGCCAGCCGTAGTAGCCCGTTTCAGGCTCGTTCTGGAAGTAAGAGAGGAACGTGAAAGTGGTTTTATCATCCGGACGCCATGAGAACGATGGTGCGATGGCATAACGCTGCTCGCCTTTATCCTCCTGCTGCGAATTGTTCGAACGCGCAACGCCCGTCAGACGGTACGAGTAAACGCCGTCATCGTCGATTGCATCGCTAAAATCAAAGCCGGTCTGGAACAGGCTATCGGTACCCACTTTGAACTGGATCTCTTTCAGCGGCTCGGTTGTTGGGCGCTTACTCACCATGTTCAGCAGGCCGCCAGGGCTGCTTTTTCCGTACAGAACGGAAACAGGACCACGCATGATTTCAGCGCGCTCCAGCATATAAGGGTCAATCACCGCGTCGTTATAGAAGTTGCCCTGCATCTTCATACCGTCGAGGTAGTTATTCTGGCTCTGACCATCGGCAGCAAAACCACGAATCACCAGATAGTCATAGGTGTTGGACGCTCCGCGCGTGCCTACCGCAACGCCCGGGGTGTAGCTCAGAGCTTCTTTCACCGAGCGAGGCTGATGCAGCGCCATCTCTTCGGCCGTTACCACAGAAATTGACTGCGGAACTTTCTGTATAGGGGTGTCAGTTTTTGTCCCGGTTGCGGATTGCCTTGCAGCAATCGTCGCCGCAGGCCCCCAGGCACTCTCCTGCGCAGCCGGTGCGGCAGTAACAGTAATGGTTTCTTCTTTTTTCGGGGTTTCGGCGGCATGAGCATAAGCAGACATGCCGGCAACCGCTGTGGCTACGACGACCGCGATTTTACGCAGCGACGTGTTAATTGGCTGAGCAGTATTGGAAAGCGCCATGATGGATCTCTGATGGAAAAGTGAATGATAACGTAAACGAGAATTATTATTATGACCGCAGAATAATATGCGAAACGTTGGCTGCATAGCAAGCAGTATGCGGCCCTACAAGATTTAAGGGTTTAAGAATTAACCAGATGAAAATAGAGGGTTAATGAAGTTAGCGAAATGATCGCTAAGGCCCGCCGAAACGGGCCGGAGGGCTTAACGATAGAAGAGTTCGAAAGTCGCGACGGCGTCGACTTTCCCGGCTTTAACCTCTCCCGTTTTGATGTAACGGGCTTTGAGTGGGATCTCAACCGGGACGTTGTCCTGGCTACGGGTTATTGCCGTGTAGCTCTGGTCGAACTGTAACACCGCATCGTTCTTGTCGAGGATTTGAATGCCTACGCCGCTTGCAGCGTTGTCTCCGGTAGCAATGTTGAGGATATTGCCATCCGTTACGCCAGTCGACCCTGCACTGGTGAACTGATAATCAATTTTTGTCCCGGCGGCGCAGTCCGTAATATCAATCCTGAAACGACTGTCGGTCAGGATGTCAGAATACTGACCGTTAAAATCGTGCGCATTGACCGTTTCTAGCGGCACGTAGATGTTTTTATCCGCCAGGTTACAGGTGTTTGTCGTGATGTGCACACTGGTTGGTGAAAAGCGAATTTCGCCTATCACGTCGTTATCGTAAGTTTCATGTGAGGTTAACAGGGACGGATTAAGATCGCCCTCTTCGACTTCACCAATAACGATCAACTGAGCGGTAGCCCGGAAATTGTAATTCGTTGAAAAGCTTCTGATCGTGCCAAGATAAGTTTCCGGCCTGATAATGTCTTCTTCGGTATAGCTGGGGAACTGGGTTGTAGACGCTGCAACGCGAATGCCAATCCCGGCCACGTTGGTTTTATACACTCCGGGTAAAACATCTTCACGTGCATCAGCATCACTCAATGAGAGATAGCCTCTACGTACCCGAACGGAATCACCATCACATCTTTGCGCAATTTCACCTGATTCCACGCTGGCGTCATAAATAATGGTACCGACCTGAACGTCTGGCTCAAGCTGTATGACAGCGGGAATGTTGAAGGTAACAATTCCCCCGCTACTTCCGCCTCCCGTAAATGTACAAGTTGCGAAGGCCGGAGCTGAAAACAGCATGATTAGGCCAGCCATTGCGCTGATGAATAGTTCTTTGCTACGCCTCATTGGCAATTTACCGTCATTTTCAAAATAGTTGCTGAGCGCCCGGGAGGGAGATCCCCCGCCCACGCACACCGTTGATCGCGCCCGTCACCCCACTGCACATTCAGGGAAACCGCTTCATGCAGACCGGTAAGCCAGACTTCTCCTTCATCACCGACGATAGCCGTTGCACTTTCCTGCGTGACAATGGCGCCGAAAGGTACCGGCTTGCCGTGGAAAAGCAGCGTGATAAGCGCACGCTTCCCCACTCGTGCATCAAAAATCGCTGAGATGGCCGCACCTTTTGTTGGGACAACATCTTGGGTAGCGGCGGCAATTTCAATATCTTCACGATCCTGGGTGTTGACCGTAATACCGTTTTTCCGGTAGGCCGTCAGGGAAGGGACAATCGCGTTACCAAAGCGATCGGTGTAGATCCCTCGCCCGTTCTGTACTTTGACGTTATCGCCATCTTTGATATGGACAATGGCAAAGGCGTCGCGGACGGATTGCCCCAGGGTTACTCCATGTTCATGCGCAACAATTGAACCCTGCGCGCTGTAGTTCCACTGTCGGTTATCGCCCCCGTAGTTATACCCCAGCCCGACATCACCGGCAGATCCCCGGTAGCGCCCGGATACACTGCCACCATAGCCAGTATCGTGACTGGCATAGGTCTGCTGGAGGTTATAGCTGAGGTTATTGTTCTCAAGTGCCGTGCCGCCGATCCCTACCTGATGCGAAACGAATCCACCGCTGGCAGTGTTGGCGCTGTAAGTTGACCAGGCGTTCGCTAACCAGCGTGAAAGAGGTACGTTGACCATCAACGCCATTTGCCGATCGGTATTGGAGTCCGGCGTACGCGTCAGGCTGTAGCTTACCGACCAGGTTATACCGCGCCAGCCGGAGCTTAGCCCCGCACTGACGCTGCGCTCGTGTCCCGCCATGTTCCAGTAATCCTGCTGATAACCATTAAGGTAAGCCGATCCCCAGTCCGAAACGCGTTGGGAAAGATTAACCTGCATGCGGCTGCGCCGATTATTGGTTCGCCGATAGGTATAAATCCCATCGTCAATCTCGCTGTCACGCTGGTCGACAGCTTCCTGAAAGGTATAAAACCCTGAGGTGGAATAACGGTAGCTGGCAAGCGTCACGGTGGTGTCTGTATCCGGAATATCCCTGGAATACTGCGCACGCCATGACATCCCGCGGGCATCATCTCGTCCATCATCAAAAGCCGTACGGGCGGCGGTCACATCCACGGATGCCGATCCGAAACGGCCAAGATCGGCCCCTGTTCCCGCCAGCATAGCCTGATACGACGATGCAACGAGCGCGCCGGCGTATGTTGTTACGCCATAAGGCAGGCCGTAAATGACCGTCCCTTGCAGAAAAGGGGGCTCGTCCTCACCTTCATTACCGCGATAACGCCCTGCTGCCAGCGAATATTTAAATGCTCCTTCCCGCTGTAGCACCGGAACCGATGCACTGGCCTGGATGAAGCTGTGTTCGCTGCCGTCGGCCTCTTCCACCGTCACCTCCAGATCCGCGCCGGATGTGACCTGGCTTAAATCGCGGATCTCAAATGGCCCCGGAGAGACGTTGCTTTGATAAATGGTGTAGCCGTTTTGCCTGATGGTGACTTTTGCATCGCTATTTGCGATACCACGCACCACGGGGGCAAACCCCTGCTGGCTGGTGGGCAGCATGGAAGTATCCGTTTCCAGCTTCACGCCGGTCATTTGGACGCTGTCGAAAAGCTCGCCGTTAGTGTACGTCTGGCCTATCTCAAGCTGGCTTTGCAGGGTTTTGATATCACGTTGCAGCGTACTGGCGATTGCATCCCAACCGGCGTTGTCACTCCAGGTGCTGTTGTTACGCAACCGCCACGCCCCGAGGTTGATCCCCGACTCCAGGCCAAGCCATGCAGATGACGTTTTACCAGAACGATAGTGCTGCTGAGAGCCGCTAAACTGGTAGCTTGTCCAGGCGGCGGGAGCACCGTCATCCCAGAATTTCGGCTCGATAGCCCCGGCCGCAGCCTGATCGCGGTATTTTTGCGGGATCACCAGCTTGAGAGTCTGATTATCCTGGTCGTAATCGTAGCGGGCATTATCAATAAAATGGGAGATGTCATCGATTATCAGCGCATCATCCAGATCTTTCATGTCCGGGATCGTGTCGACTTTTACCCCTAATGCACGCAGATCCGCTTTGGTCAGCTCCGGTAACAGGCGCTGCTTATCGTCAGACAAGATCCAACTCACCGTGCGTTTATCCAGAACATCCCGATCCCACATAATGGTCGTCAGAAAGTTTCCCGGCAGTAAGCCATTATCATTGATGAAATTTTTTAGCGTTGAGGTGTTTTCCAGCGGAGTGTCCATCTCGAGGATCCGCAGGTTAAATTCGTCATCTGCACTCACAGGCTGGATCATCGCGAGCAGCGCTAACGCGATTCCCTTCAGAATCTGTTTGTAGAGTGGAGATGACGACATAGGGTACCAGCATTGTGTGTTTAAAGAGCCTGCTTGCGCTGGGAGGTTTGCGCGCCGAAATCGCTAATAGCAGTCCACGTCACGGGCCCGTTTGCAGATTGAGGCACAGAAAAATATTGCTCGCTGAAAGGTGCGACCATCATTGAAATTGCCCCCGGCGTGGTTTTTGTGTCAGTCACAGGGACACTTTTCCCGCCCACGGCCAGCTCGCCAAAGGAGACGTAAAACGGCGTTGGGTTTTTCGCAATGAGCTTGTTCCCCTGGCGGCGGAAGGTGATTTTTTCATAGGCTTGTAGCGCATCGGTTTCTTTCAAATCAGCAGGACGCCAGAACAGCTTCAGACGCGTTTTCATCGCGAATTGCAGCGTATTCTTGTCTTTTAAGTCAGGTGATAACGCCGAGACGGATTTCACATTCGCCAGAAATAAAGATTCGCGATCTGCGGGCAGATTTTTTTTATCGCCGGTAAAAATGATGTGCAAAAGGGTCTGACGATTTTCCTGTAATTTATAGACAGGCGGCGTAATGATGAAAGGTGCTTTTGCATCATTGGGGTAACTCACCCAGCTTTGCACCAGATATCGAGTATGAGGGTCTTTATTTTTTAGTGCTATTTGTACTTCGGATTTATTCGATGGATAAATAATTCGCGTGCCACCGAGAACCACACTTGCCTGTACTGAACAGCAAGAGATAATCAAACATCCACCTAACAATTTTAATAAATAATTCATACTACGTTCCAGAAGGCAGCCCTTTCAGGCTGCCAAAATAGATTTAGCGATAAACAACCTCGAACGTTGCAGATGAGGAGTAGTGACCTGCTGTTGGTTTGTTATCACCAACCTGAATAACTTTCGCGGTGTAATTAAAGACAGATGCTGTGGCGCCAGTGGCATCGTTCGCAACATCGGTACCGGCTTCCGGTTCTGATCCGTTGAAAACCACGTCCCCCTTAGTCCCATTTTCATTACTGACAATGATGCCAACGTTGGTCGCATTGCCAGCGCCGGAAAGATCGTTCTTCAGGCGCTTGTATTCCGCATCCGTTGTGGTGCCGCTGAACTTGAGGTTCAGTTTGGCAACCAGCGGATCACATTTTTTCACTTCAATCTTAAAGGCCTTCGACGTCCCGACCTGACCGTCAGTACCAAAATCAGAAGGATAAGTATCTGCAAATGTGACGGTGGAAGTATTGGACCCCGAGCCATCAACATCAATTTCACAGGTATCCGCCACAATTTTTCCGGCGAAATTTACCGTACCAGAATCATTCGCTGCAAATACCGGCAGAGAAAGTGCAGCCATAAACGTGCTGGCCAGCACCGTTGAAACAACATATTTACTCATAACAATATCCTTATATGTGATGATGAAGATATCCATTCTTGATATATACAAAAATGTTGGGAAGTCCTCTAAGGAATATCCTGTGAGGTCAGTAAATTTCTGGGGAGGATTTAATCAGATTATTCTTCATCACGTCTAGATCGCAAAATGATAATGCCCGAATAATCGGACACAACTTTCTGTTTTAGATGAAAAAAAGCAAAAATTAATAATTCTACATTTTAAATTTAATAATTTTAAATATAAATGAATGTAAACATAAAAAAAGGCCGCTTAACCATTAAGCGGCCTTTTATTCAGGAAACTAATTAGTTTCCGCCAAACATGTCCTTGATCCAGCCGGCGACACCGTCGCTGTCTTTCTTCTCATTCTGCTGCTGCGGCTGTTGCTGCTGCGGCTGCTGGGGTTGAGAAGACTGATCGAACGGGTTACCTGTCGGTTCTTCTGGCTGACTTTGCTGACACAGCGCATCCGGGTTAGTCGTCCAGACCGGCAGCGTACGCATCCCGCCACCGCAAATAAAGTTGCCCGATGCGTCCACGCCCATATCAACGATATCTTCCGGGGCAACCAGGTTCAGCGGCACCGGAGACTGGTTGGCCAGGTAGCGCTGGTAAATCGACATCGCACCGCTCGCGCCATACAGTTTGGTCGGCTGGTTGTTATCGCGCCCCACCCAGGTGATGACCACTTCACGACCATCAATACCGGCGAACCAGGTATCGACGTTGTTGTTGGTGGTCCCGGTTTTACCCGCCAGATGCAGGCCCGGATACTTCGCTCCCAGCTGACGGCCTGTACCGCGCTGGACAACCTGCTGCATGGTCCACAGCGTCATATAGGCCGCCTGCGCCGGAACTGCACGTTCTGCCTGCGGGAAGCTCTGATACAGCACGGAGCCATCTTCGGCAATCACCGAACGCAGAGCGGAAAGCGGAGCACGGTTACCGCCGCTGGCGATGGTCTGGAACGCCTGCGCCACTTCGATTGGCGTCAGGTTAAGCGCCCCCAGAATCATCGCTGGCACCGGGTGCAGCTGATCTTTCGGTACCCCCAGCTTCTGCCAGGTGTCGGTAATGGCCGGCAGGCCCAGCGCCATTCCGAGGTTAACCGTTGGCACGTTCATCGAGCGGGTTAACGCATCCACCAGCATGACCTGGCCGCTGAACTGTCTGTCATCGTTCTGCGGTGACCAAACCTGGCCGTTAGGCTGGCGCAGGGAAATTGGCGCATCGGCAATCCAGGTATTCAGGCGATAAAGATTCGGCTGGCTCAGCGCGGTCAGATAGGTCGCCGGTTTTGCCAGTGAACCAATTGAACGACGCGCCTGCATGGCACGGTTATAGCCCGCAAACTGCGGCTCAGCACCGCCCACCATGGCACGAACTTCGCCGGTGTTACGGTCAACCACTACCATCGCGGTTTCCAGATCGCTCAGCTTACGCTGCTTTTTCAGCGCCGGAATACCTTCTACCGCCGCTTTTTCTGCGGCGTCCTGTGCCACGGAGTCAAAGGTGGTAAAGATCTTCACGCCGGAGAGATCTTTCACTTTATCCCCGAGCTTAGACTGCAACTCCTGACGCACCATCTGCATAAAGGCAGGCTGCGGAGAGATCACCCCACCGCGCGGCTGAACGCCCAGCGGACGCGCGCTCAGCATGTCGTACAGCTCCTGGTCAATCACCTGCTGTTGTTGCAGCAGACGCAGCACCAGGTTACGTCGCTCCAGCGCCAGTTTCGGGTTACGCCACGGGTTGTAGATCGACGCGCCTTTCACCATGCCCACCAGCAGCGCCTGCTGGTCAAGGCTCAGCTCTTCTACCGGACGACCAAAGTAGTACAGGCTCGCCAGCGGGAAGCCGCGGATCTCGTTGTCACCGCTCTGACCGAGGTACACCTCGTTCATGTACAGCTCAAGAATACGATCCTTGCTGTAGCGCGCATCCATCAGCACGGCCATGTACGCTTCGTTGGCTTTACGCCAGTAAGAGCGCTCGCTGGAGAGGAACAGGTTTTTCACCAGCTGCTGGGTCAGGGTACTTGCCCCCTGCACCGTACGCCCGGCAGTCAGGTTCGCCAGTACCGCACGACCAATGGAGTAAAGGCTAATACCGTCGTGCTCGTAGAAGTGGCGGTCTTCGGTTGCCAGCAGGGTATCTACCAGCAGATCCGGGAAGCCATTACGCGCCACGAACAGGCGCTGTTCGCCGTTTGCGGACGACAGCATGGTGATGAGACGCGGATCGAGACGGAAGAAACCGAACTGGCGATCGTTATCCATGTTCTCAATGGTTTCCAGACGATCGCCGTCAAAGGTCAGACGCGCGCGCACCTGCCCTTCTTTACTGTCCGGGAAGTCGAACGGACGGCGGATCATCTCAATGCTTTTCGCCTGGACGGTAAATTCACCCGGACGGGTCATTTTCGTGACCTGACGATACTGCGTGGCTTGCAGCAGCTTCACCATCTCGTTCTTGCTGATGGACATGTCCGGCTCAAGGTTCACCATGCGACCGTACACTGCCGCAGGCAATTGCCAGACTTTCCCGTCGATACGGCTGCGGATCTTCTGATCCAGATAAACGCCGTAAATCGCGATCAGGACAACAAAAACAATGAACAGCTTCAGCAGCAACCAGAACCAGCCGCGCTTCCCACGAGGCTTACGCCCTTTGCCTTTCCCTTTACGTGGCATCGGTTCTTCATCCTCATAATCGTCTTCATAGTCATCGTCATACTCCTCATCTCTGAGGCGACGACGGCTTACCTTTTCTTTCGCCGGACGCGTCGGCTTTCCCTTACGTCCTATTGGCTCGCGGTCATTCCCCGCCATGCTTTTTCTCCGCAACATTCAGGCGCAAAGGCCAGATTTTCTTATCTTGCACAGGTCAGTGAAAGAAGAAATCTCTCAAAGTTTGTTTATCCCTTTCCCCGTGGGAGAGGGCCGGGGTGAGGGCATCAGGCCGCACTCCCCTTTTCGATCCATTACGAATATTTCTTCGTGCGCCGTGTCGGCGCGGTATTCGCCGGATCGTCCGGCCAGACGTGTTTGGGATATCGCCCTTTCATCTCTTTCTGCACTTCACGATAGCTCCCCGCCCAGAACGCCCCCAGATCGCGGGTGATCTGCAAGGGACGATGCGCAGGCGAAAGCAGCTCAAGCACTAACGGCACGCGCCCTTCAGCGATGGACGGCGTGGTGGCCTCACCAAACATCTCCTGCATCCGAACCGCCAGCGCCGGCGGATTATCCTCATGATAACGAATGGCAATCCGGCTCCCGGTTGGCACAGTGTAATGCCCAGGCAGTTCACTATCCAGACGTTGACGTAACGACCAGTCCAGTAAATTCTGTAACGCTGCCTTAACATCAAGCGCCTTCAGGGCGCGCAGCGAGTGTACGCCGTTCATCTGCGGCAACAGCCACTGTTCAAGCGTCGCGAGCAGCGTCTCATCATCCACCGCAGGCCACCCCTGTTCCGGCAGCCACTTCGCGGCGCAATGCAGGCGAATGCGATACTGTTCGGCCTCCGGCGTCCAGTTCAGTACGCTCAGCCCTTTTTCCCGAATGCCGTTCAGCATCGCCTGGTGTAACTCTTCCTCCGACGGCTTCGCCAGCGGTTTCGTCCCGAGCGTCAGTTTGCCAATCTGGCTACGACGGAACGCCTTCAGCGTGCCCTGGGCATCATCCCATTCCACGATGTCAGATTGCTGAAGCAGCTGCGGGCAGGCACGTGTCAGCGCGTCAATATCCACGGCAACCGCCTGTAAAATACGCGCGTCCGGGGAGTGGCTACCCTGGAGCAAGAGCGGCGCGATCAGCCATTCGTGACGCGTCAGGGCGTCATCGCTGTCCAGCATCGCGCCCATCCCATTTGCCAGCTGATAACGACCATCCAGCCCGCGACGGCGCGCGATCCTGTCCGGGAAGGCCTGGGCCAGCAGAGGGATAACTTTATCGCTGTCAGGCGAACCGCCCCGGCAATTCAGGCGTTTACACAGCTGCTGCGCGCGCTGTTGCCAGTTTCCCTGATGGCGAGAAAAGGTCTGTCCCAGATCGCTGCTGCCACCGCGCGGCGGCTCCTCAAGAATAGCCGCCAGTTTTGCCGCCGTGGCAATTTCATCGTCGCCCTGTGCTGCCACCAGCATTGCCGCCAGACGCGGATCGTTGCCCAGCGCCGCCATTTTCTGACCGCGCGCCGTCAGTCGCTCGCCTTCCAGCGCGCCAAGCTGGGTCAGCAGGCTGCGCGCGGCGGAAAGATTCACGACAGGCGGAGGATTAAGCCAGGTGAGCTGGTCAGGGTCCGGGCAGCCCCACTGCATCAGATCCATCACCAGCCCGGAGAGATCGCTTTGTAAAATCTCAGGCGTGCTCTGCAATGCCGCACGCTCCGCCTGCTCGGCGCTGGTTAAATGCAGGCAAATACCCGGCTCAAGACGCCCTGCTCGCCCTGCGCGCTGCACCATCGAGGCCTGGCTGATGCGCTGCGTCAGTAGCCTGGTCAGCCCGGTACGCGGATCAAAACTGGCTACCCTCTCCTGCGTACTGTCCACCACCAGGCGAATGCCTTCGATGGTCAAACTGGTTTCCGCGATATTGGTTGCCAGCACCACTTTGCGCTGCCCCGCCGGTGCGGGAAGGATCGCCTTGCGCTGGTCAGCCAACGGCAGCGCGCCGTAGAGCGGGCACAGCATAACGTCACTGTTCACCCGGGATGCCAACTGCTCCTGTACGCGCTGGATTTCGCCTACGCCGGGTAAAAACAGCAGCAGCGAGCCGGGCTCCTGGCGGAGCAATTCGGCGGTGGCGATGGCAACCGCTTCGTCAAAACGCTGATGGGCAGGCAGCGGCTGATAGCGGCGCTCGACCGGGAACGCACGCCCTTCAGAGGAGATCATCGGCGCGTCAGGGAGCGTCTGCCGGAGCCGCTCGTTATCCAACGTCGCCGACATAATCAGCAGCCGAAGGTCGTCGCGCAGCCCCTGCTGAACGTCGAGCAGCAGCGCAAGGGCCAGATCGGCCTGGAGGCTGCGCTCGTGAAATTCATCAAGGATCACCAGCCCGACGCCGGTCAGCTCCGGATCGTTTTGCAGCATACGGGTGAGAATACCTTCGGTGACCACCTCCAGCCGCGTGGACGGTCCAACGCAGGTTTCGGCGCGCATCCGGTACCCTACCGTCTCGCCCGGTTTTTCATTCAGCAGTTCCGCCAGGCGCTGCGCCACATTGCGCGCGGCCAGCCTGCGCGGCTCCAGCAGGATAATTTTCCCGCTGATGCTCCCCTCGCGCAGAATTTGCAGGGGCAGCCAGGTGGATTTACCCGCTCCGGTGGGCGCGCTGAGCAAAACCTGTGGCGCATGTTCTAAGGCTGCGAGAAGCTCAGGAAGGACGACAGCGACGGGCAAAAAGGACACTTACGGCTCCAGAGGGTTAACATTAATCGGCGTACATTGTAGCATCGGCGCATATCATTACCGAGTCTTGCGCATGTCTGAGTCAAAACGGCTATTCTTCGCCATTGAATTACCCACCACGCTTCAACGGCAGATTGTTCGCTGGCGCGCCAGCCACTTCCCCGCGGAAGCGGGCCGCCCCGTCGTCGCCGCCAATATGCACCTGACGTTAGCCTTTCTTGGTGAAGTAAGCGCTGAAAAGCAGCGCGCGTTAAGCGCAATGGCCGGACGCATTTCGCAGCCGGGATTTACGCTGCATCTTGACGATGCCGGGCAATGGCTGCGCTCTCGGGTGGTCTGGCTGGGGACGCGGCAGCCCCCTCGCGGACTGCTACAGCTCGCCAACATGCTGCGGGCGCAGGCCGCGCGAAGCGGCTGTTATCAGAGCCCACAGCCGTTTCATCCCCACATTACCCTGCTGCGCGACGCGGGTCAGGCCGTTGCCATCCCGCCACCGGGCTTTCACTGGTCCTTTCAGGTGAATGAATTTGCGCTGTACGAATCTGCCTTTGTACAAGGGCGCACCCGCTATACTCCGCTTCAGCGCTGGACGCTGGGCGACACGTTAAGGAATCCTGATGAAGTTTAGCCCTGCACTCCAGCCCGCCACGCTGATCCAGCGTTACAAACGCTTTCTCGCTGACGTGAACACCCCTGAGGGCGAAACGCTCACGCTGCACTGCCCTAACACCGGCGCCATGACCGGTTGCGCCACGCCGGGTGACACGGTCTGGTATTCCACATCAGAAAATACTAAGCGCAAATATCCTCATACCTGGGAAATGACCGAGACGCAAAGCGGGGCATTTATTTGCGTGAATACCCTGCGCGCAAATCAGCTGGTTAAGGAAGCCCTGACAAATGGAATGCTTCCTGAACTGGTGGGTTACGGCACGCAAAAAAGCGAAGTGAAATATGGCGATGAAGGCAGCAGAATTGATTTTATGTTACAGGCGGAAGACCGCCCTGAGTGCTATATTGAAGTGAAATCAGTGACGTTAGCGGAACAGGAAAACGGCTTCTTTCCGGATGCGGTAACGCTACGTGGCCAGAAGCATCTGCGAGAGCTAATGAGTGTAGCGGCGGCGGGCAAGCGCGCCGTGTTGCTGTTTGCGGTTCTGCATTCAGCCATTGAACGGTTTTCCCCGGCCCGTCATATTGATCCTAAATACGCGCAATTGTTGAATGAGGCACAAAAGCAGGGGGTAGAGATTTTCGCCTATAAAGCGGAACTTTCTGCCGATAATATGACTCTGAGATCCTCTCTTCCCATTGTCTTATAAGGGATTAGACGATTGACTAATAAGTGTTCTGGCCGCGTGCGCAAATACGCTTTTCCTCACAGGGTTGTCAAGTGTTACGTTTAGATAATTGCCATACGGAAAAGCATCTGCTATTTATAGCGACCTGATTTTTCCCCCAACACGGGGATCGATAGTGCGTGTTAAGGAGAAGCAACATGCAAGAAGGGCAAAACCGTAAAACATCGTCCCTGAGTATTCTCGCCATCGCTGGGGTGGAGCCGTATCAAGAGAAGCCGGGCGAAGAGTATATGAACGAAGCCCAGCTGTCGCACTTCAAGCGTATTCTTGAAGCATGGCGTAATCAACTCAGGGATGAAGTCGATCGCACCGTTACACATATGCAGGATGAAGCTGCTAACTTCCCGGACCCGGTCGACCGTGCCGCTCAGGAAGAAGAGTTCAGCCTCGAACTGCGTAACCGTGACCGCGAGCGCAAACTGATCAAAAAGATCGAAAAAACGCTGAAGAAGGTCGAGGACGAAGATTTTGGCTACTGCGAATCCTGCGGTGTTGAAATCGGTATTCGTCGCCTGGAAGCGCGTCCAACAGCCGATCTGTGCATCGACTGTAAAACGCTGGCAGAAATCCGCGAAAAACAGATGGCCGGCTAACGCCTGCCCTCTCACTACTCAGCTAAGGCGGGAGTCTCTCCCGCCTTGTTACCGTTGATATGTCTGAATCTCACTATATCGGGCGCTTTGCGCCATCTCCCTCCGGTGAATTACACTTCGGCTCATTAATTGCCGCGCTCGGCAGCTACCTACAGGCTCGCGCCCGTCAGGGTCAATGGCTGGTCCGCATTGAAGATATCGATCCTCCACGTGAAGTTCCCGGTGCAGCAGAAACTATTCTGCGTCAGCTGGAACATTACGGTCTTCACTGGGATGGCGACGTACTCTGGCAGTCTCAACGCCATGATGCCTACCGTGAACGTCTGGCGTGGCTTGCTGAACAGGGCCTTTCCTATAACTGCACCTGCACGCGGGCGCGTATTCAGAGCGTGGGTGGCGTTTACGACGGCCACTGCCGTACGCGGCACAACGGTCCTGAGAATGCCGCCGTGCGGCTGATACAGCGTACTCCGGTGACGCAGTTTACCGACGTACTCTCAGGAACAATTCAGGCGGATGAACGCCTGGCGCGTGAAGATTTTATTATTCACCGTCGTGATGGTTTGTTTGCCTATAACCTGGCGGTGGTTGTCGATGACCATTTCCAGGGCGTTACGGAAATCGTGCGCGGGGCGGATCTGGTTGAGCCTACCGTGCGGCAAATATCGCTTTACCAGCAGTTTGGCTGGGCGGTGCCGGATTACATCCATCTGCCGCTGGCAGTCAATGAACAGGGAAATAAGCTATCGAAACAGAATCATGCCCCGGCGCTGCCTGACGGCGATCCGCGCCCGGTTTTGATCGACGCGCTGCGATTTCTCAACCAGAATGTAACGCAGGAATGGCAGGATCTGAGTCTGGATGAATTGCTGAAAACGGCCATTGCTGACTGGGCGCTTATGGCCGTGCCAAAAATCCAGCATTCTCAAATGCGTTGCGCTGAGCTATGATTAGCCGCTTTTTTGATAACAAAACACACTACGAGGTGTACTATTTTTACCCGAGTCGCTAATTTTTGCCGTAAAGTGCTGAGCCGCGAAGAGAGCATGGCGAACGACGCTATTGCACAGCCACACATGTCGGTCATTCCGCGTGAGCAGCACAATATTTCCCGCAAAGATATCAGTGAAAATGCCCTCAAGGTGCTCTATCGTCTGAATAAAGCAGGCTACGAGGCCTATCTCGTCGGCGGCGGGGTGCGCGATTTACTGCTGGGCAAAAAACCAAAAGATTTCGACGTGACGACCAGCGCCACGCCTGAGCAGGTGCGTAAATTATTCCGCAACTGCCGTCTGGTTGGCCGCCGTTTCCGTCTGGCGCACGTGATGTTTGGACCGGAAATTATTGAAGTGGCGACCTTCCGCGGTCACCACGAAGCGGGCGTTAACGATCGCACGACTTCCCAGCGCGGCCAAAACGGCATGCTGCTACGTGACAACATCTTCGGCTCTATTGAAGAAGATGCTCAGCGTCGCGATTTCACCATCAACAGCCTTTACTACAGCGTGGCGGATTTTACCGTGCGCGATTACGTCGGCGGTATGCAGGATCTGAAAGATGGTCTGATTCGCCTGATCGGTACGCCGGAAACACGCTATCGCGAAGATCCGGTCCGAATGCTGCGCGCCGTGCGTTTCGCCGCCAAGCTGAACATGCGTATCAGCCCGGAAACCGCAGAGCCGATCCCGCGCCTGGCGACGCTGATCAACGACGTGCCCCCTGCCCGTCTGTTTGAGGAGTCGTTAAAGCTGCTCCAGGCAGGCTACGGGTTTGAAACCTACAACCTGCTGCGTGAGTACAACCTGTTCCAGCCGCTGTTCCCGACCATTACCCGCTACTTCACCGAAAACGGTGACAGCGCAATGGAGCGGATAATTGCGCAGGTGCTGAAGAACACCGATACCCGTATTCATAACGATATGCGCGTGAATCCGGCGTTCCTGTTCGCGGCCATGTTCTGGTATCCGCTGCTGGAAACGGCGCAGCGCATTACCCAGGAGAGCGGTCTCGCCTATTATGATGCGTTCGCGCTGGCGGCAAACGACGTGCTGGACGAAGGCTGTCGCACGCTGGCGATCCCGAAACGTATTACCACGCTGGTGCGTGATATCTGGCAGCTTCAGCTGCGTATGTCCCGCCGTCAGGGTAAACGCGCCTGGAAGCTGATGGAGCATCCTAAGTTCCGCGCCGCGTTCGATCTGCTCTCTCTGCGTGCTGAAGTTGAAAGGAACCCGGAACTACAGCGCCTGGCGCAGTGGTGGGGCGAGTTTCAGGTTTCTGCGCCACCGGAGCAAAAAGATATGCTTACGGATCTGGATGATGAACCGGCACCGCGCCGTCGTCACCGTCGCCCGCGCAAACGCGCACCGCGTCGTGAAGGTACGGCATGACCCTTGCGTATATCGCCATCGGCAGCAATCTGGCCTCTCCGCTGGAGCAGGTTAACGCTGCCGTGCAGGCCCTGGGAGAGATCCCCCAAAGCCGCATTGTCGCGCTGTCCTCATTTTACCGTACGCCGCCGCTCGGCCCGCAGGATCAACCTGATTATCTGAACGCCGCCGTGGTGCTGGAAACGACCCTTGACGCAGAAACGCTGCTGGATAATACCCAGCGTATTGAGCTACAGCAGGGTCGTGTCCGCAAAGCCGAACGCTGGGGACCGCGCACGCTCGATCTCGATATTATGCTTTTCGGTCACGAGGTGATTAACACCGAACGCCTCACCGTTCCGCATTACGACATGAAAAACCGCGGGTTTATGCTCTGGCCACTGTTTGAAGTCGCGCCCGATCTCACCTTCCCTGACGGCGCCTCGCTGCAAGCCGTTCTGCAAAATCTCAACGCGGATAAACCGGCCCGCTGGTAATCCCGCCTCCGCATCGATTAACCATTCCTTATTTGCGGTTAATCGATTGCCTAAAATCATTGTTCCCTCAAATGTTACTGTTAGAATGCGCAAAGATTCGCTTTTGGGCCATCAGGAAACAGTATGAAACCAACCACCATCTCCTTATTGCAGAAATGCAAACAGGAAAAAAAACGCTTCGCCACTATCACCGCGTATGACTACAGCTTCGCAAAACTGTTTGCCGAAGAAGGGATCAACGTCATGCTGGTCGGAGACTCGTTAGGGATGACGGTACAAGGACATGATTCCACTCTGCCGGTCACGGTCGAGGATATTGCTTACCATACCCGCGCCGTGCGCCGGGGTGCCCCCGCCTGCCTGCTGCTTTCCGATCTGCCGTTTATGGCGTATGCCACCCCGGAGCAGGCCTTCGAAAATGCAGCGACAGTGATGCGCGCCGGCGCCAATATGGTCAAAATCGAAGGCGGCGCCTGGCTGGTCGATACGGTGAAAATGCTCACCGACCGCGCCGTGCCGGTTTGTGGTCATTTGGGGCTGACGCCGCAGTCGGTCAACATCTTTGGCGGATATAAGGTGCAGGGCCGAGGCGATGCGGCGCAGACGCTGTTTGATGATGCCGTGGCGCTGGAAGCCGCGGGCGCGCAGCTGCTGGTGCTGGAGTGTGTGCCGGTTGAGCTGGCTAAGCGTATCACTGAGGCGCTGTCGATTCCGGTGATCGGCATCGGTGCGGGTAACGTCACCGATGGCCAGATTCTGGTCATGCACGACGCCTTCGGGATCACCGGCGGCCATATTCCAAAATTTGCTAAAAATTTCCTGTCAGAAGCAGGCGACATGCGTGCTGCTGTGCGGCAGTATATTGCCGAGGTTGAGTCCGGCGTTTATCCGGGCGAAGAACACAGTTTCCATTAAGGAGTCCAGGTGTGCTAATCATAGAAACCCTGCCGCTGCTGCGTCAGCATATTCGTCGGGCGCGTCATGAAGGTAAACGTATCGCCCTTGTCCCAACCATGGGCAACCTGCACGACGGCCATATGAAGCTGGTCGATGAAGCGAGAGCCCGGGCAGATATCGTGGTAGTTAGTATCTTCGTTAACCCGATGCAGTTCGATCGCGAAGACGATCTGGCGCGCTACCCACGTACCTTGCAGGAAGATTGCGAAAAGCTCAAAAAACGTCATGCGGATATCGTCTTCGCACCGGCACCCGCAGATGTGTATCCCCAGGGCACCACTGAATCGACCTACGTCGACGTGCCGGGTATTTCGACCATGCTGGAGGGCGCCAGCCGCCCGGGCCATTTCCGTGGCGTCTCCACCATCGTCAGCAAGCTGTTTAACCTGGTGCAGCCGGACATCGCCTGCTTTGGCGAGAAAGATTTCCAGCAGCTGGCGCTGATCCGCAAAATGGTTGCCGACATGGGCTACGACATCGAGATCGTCAGCGTGCCGATTGTACGCGCGAAAGATGGCCTGGCGCTCAGTTCCCGTAACGGCTATCTGACCGCCGAACAACGTAAAATTGCGCCGGGCTTAAGCAAAGTCATGAATACCATGGCAGAGCAACTGCTGGCAAAAGAGTTAACAGCAGAAGAGATCATCGCCCTGGCTGAACAGGCGCTGAACGAGAAAGGTCTTCGTGCTGACGACGTTCAAATTCGGGATGCCGATACGCTTCTGGCACTTACAGAGACCAGCAAACGTGCGGTAATTCTGGTGGCGGCATGGCTCGGCCAGGCCCGCCTTATCGATAACAAAGTGGTTGAGCTGGCGTAGTTTTTCTGCCCGGAAGATGAAAGGTAAACGTAATGATTCGCAAAATGCTGCAAGGTAAACTTCATCGTGTGAAAGTCACTCAGGCCGACCTGCATTATGAAGGCTCCTGCGCGATCGACCAGGATTTTCTCGACGCGGCGGGTATTCTCGAAAACGAAGCCATTGATATCTGGAACGTTAACAACGGCAAACGTTTCTCAACCTACGCGATTGCTGCCGAGCGCGGTTCTAAAATCATCTCCGTTAACGGCGCGGCTGCACATTGCGCGGACGTAGGTGATATCGTCATTATCGCCAGCTTTGTCATGATGTCCGATGAAGAAGCACGCCGCTGGCAGCCGAAGGTGGCTTATTTCGAAGGCGACAACGATATGAAACGCACCGCGAAGGCGATTCCGGTTCAGGTGGCGTAAGCGTATCTAAGATATAATTAAATTACCCGGAGAGCACTTCGGGTAATGAATTCATAATTTCAGGGAATAAATAAAACACATTAATATAAATTCATTATTGATATACCACCAATCTCTATTCACGCCATACATCACCTATAACTCATAATTATCAGCAACCTATAAATACACTTATTAACTAAAAAAACGTTTAAGTAATTCTAATGGCAAACGACTTTCCATCGCCATCCCCCCTCAATTAGAATCCTTTTCCCGAAACATTAGTTCGGAACAAACATAGGCTTTGCGTATGTTTAATTTTTAGCATTTAATATGGATATAAAAAATGTCTTTTAATAAATTAGGTCTGGCAACTGTAGTAGCAATGGTTCTGAGCGCTGGTTCTGCAATGGCGGCTCCTTCAGATACAGGTACCATTACTTTCCACGGTATGGTTTCTAACAACACCTGTAAAGTATCCCTGGATCAGAAAATTGACCAGGACGGTAACGATTTCGACGTTAACCTGGATACCGTGTTTGTAAAAGATTTCGCCACTGCACTGAGCACCGACAGCACCCTGGGCGAGAAGAAATTCTCCCTGACGCTGACCGGCTGTGATTCTGCTACCGTTTCTCAGGCATCTGCTCAGTTCGATTCATGGGCGGGTTCTTCTTCCACTTCCGGCGGCCTGCTGGTTCCACCAACAAACACCCAGGGCGCTGCGAAAAACGTCAACCTGGTTCTGTCAAACGATGGCAACTCTGCTACCGATCAGATCAAACTTGATCAGACCAACAACACCCAGAAAGCCACTATTGATACCAATGGCGCAGGCGCACTGTACTACCGTGTAGCTTACACCCAGGGTCAGGGCTGGGACGCAAACAGCAACCCAGTAACTGCGGGTGTTGTTCAGGCTCAAGCTGCTTTCACAATGATCTACGAATAATTCTAAAAACGTAGTTCAAGAGTACTATTCATCCCCTGACATTCGTCGGGGGATTATTTGATATCATTCCAACAGGAAGTGGAAAAATGTTAAGTACATCATTTTATAAGGGATTAAAAGTAGCCTGCCTTACTGCTGCTGTTTTTGCATCATTTCAGGCAAGTGCGGATATCGTTATTTCGGGTACGCGTATTGTTTATCAACAATCGCAGAAAGATGTCATTGTTTCTTTAGATAACCGTGGTAAAAAACCGTTATTGGTACAGTCATGGCTCGATGATGGCCGTGATGATACTAACCCACAAGAATTAAAATTACCGTTTATTATCACTCCACCTGTATCCAGAATTGATCCGCAAAAAGGTCAATCCGTTCGTATTTCTTATCTGGGCGGTTCATTGCCTAAAGATCGAGAATCCTTATTCTGGTTCAATGTGCTTGAAATCCCACCAAAATCAAAAGTAAAAGACGGTGAAAGCCCAAACCAGCTTCAGTTAGCATTCCGCACGCGTATTAAACTCTTTTTCCGTCCTGATGGCCTGAAAGGTACGCCAGGAGACGCTGCAGCCAAAGTAACATGGTCGCAGCAAAAACAAGGCAGCACGGTTAACCTGGTCGCCCACAATGATTCACCTTATAACGTTTCAATTTCGAACGTCACATTGAAATCCGCAGGCAAAGTATACCAGGTTGATCATAAATCAATTTTACCTTTTAGCACTCAAGCCATGCAGATAAAAGGCCTCAGCAATACGACTGTGGGTTCTGTTGCTTACGAAACGATTAACGACAATGGCGGCTCTGATAATTTCGAAGCCAAACTCAATTAATCAATACAACACCGCCACATTATAAAAATAAAACGTTCGAATGCTGTGAAGCATTCGAGCGGCGACTTGTCTGGATGAAGCATGCTATTTCAACGTTCACTCTTATACCTCGCTATCTGTGCAGCATTACCGCTACATGCCAGCGAGAATGGAAAAAATAATGTAGACACCGCTTCCGAATCAGAATCGGCCATTGAATTTAATGACCAGTTCCTTATCGATAATGGTGGAAGTATCAACGTTGAGCGTTACGCTTACGGCAACCCGGTATTGCCGGGCACCTACCGTGTAAAAGTGAATTTGAATGGCAATTCAAAATCCACGGTTGAGATGACATTCGTTGATAATAAAACGCCTCGCGCCTCAGCATGTCTGACAAAACTCATCTTGGCTCAATCAGGTATAGATACCAGCAAATTAGGCGATGACGTCGAGAAGGATGAAGCGGCCTGTGTAGATATAAAGAAATATTATCCTGGTGCATCTGAGCATTTTGACAGCGGTAAGCAGGAAATGGATCTCAATTTCCCACAGATCTATGTGCTTAAACTCCCTGCGGGGTATGTCGATCCCTCTTTATGGGATGACGGCGTTACCGCTGGATTGCTCTCATACGATCTCAATACCTGGCACAGCGAATCTAACGGAACAAACTCGGATACTGCCTATGCAGGGCTGCGCTATGGCCTGAACATGGGTGCGTGGCGTTTACGTTCTCGCGGCAGCATAAACTGGGACAGCGATAACGGTTCGCACTATTCAAGCCAGGATATCTATCTTCAGCGAGACATTACACCGCTTAACGCACAGATGGTTTTGGGTGATTCCTACACCCGCGGCGATATCTTTGACTCGGTGAGCCTGCGTGGTACGCGGATGTTTAACGATGACCGCATGCTCCCACAAGGCGCTACTGGTTATGCGCCCGTGATTCGCGGCGTGGCAAACAGCAACGCTAAAGTTAGCGTAATGCAAAGCGGTAACAAGATTTATGAAACGACCGTTCCACCGGGTGCTTTTGAGATCAATGACCTCAGTACCACAGGCTATGGCAATGATTTGATTGTTACCGTTGAAGAAGCTGATGGAAGTAAACGGACGTTTACCGTTCCGTTCTCCTCGGTAACGCAAATGCTCCGCCCGGGTTCCAGCCGGTGGGATGTCGGTTTAGGCGAGCTGAATGATGATTCACTGCATGACAAACCCAAAGTCGGTTATGCGACCTATGCGTATGGCCTGAATAATACCTTTACCGGCTACGTTGGCGCGCAATATACAGATATGGATTTCTATGCCGGCCTGCTTGGCCTGGCAATGAACACCCGTATTGGTGCATTTGCATTCGACGTGACGCAGTCCTATGCCGACATCGATGGGCTCGACACGCTTAAAGGACAGAGTTACCGGCTGACCTACAGCAAAATGTTGGAAGCGACAAACACCTCCCTGAACGTGGCAGCCTATCGCTTCTCAACGGAGGATTACCTTAGCCTGAATGATGCCGCCTCTTTGCAGGACAGTATCCATCATCAGGAATACGGTAACCGTTCCTATGACAGCAATGCGCAACTGTATGCTGACTATCAGCGTACAAAAAACCAGGTTCAGGTCAGTCTTAACCAGCCGTTAAATGTAAGCGGTGAGGAATACGGTTCTCTCTATATTAGCGGCACCTGGGAGGATTACTGGAACGATAGCAGTTCAACTTCTGACTACAGCCTGGGCTACAACAATAGTTTCGCGTACGGCAGCTATAGCGTTTCACTCCAGCGTACCTATAACGAATCGGGTGAGAAGGATGACAGCGTATACGTCAACCTCAGTGTCCCGTTCAGCGTTTTTGATAAAGACCATACGCAGTCAGGCGGGTTTAA
This sequence comes from Enterobacter cloacae complex sp. IR5441, assembly GCF_049238215.1. NCBI lineage: Bacteria > Pseudomonadati > Pseudomonadota > Gammaproteobacteria > Enterobacterales > Enterobacteriaceae > Enterobacter > Enterobacter cloacae complex sp. IR5441. The sequence continues at coordinate 101,167 of NZ_JBMKIA010000009.1, read as the reverse complement.
CAACGTCAACATGAGCCTGCGCTCAGATTTGAAAGGCGGTACCAGCTTCAACTCTACGGCGAGCGGTAACACCAAAAACAGTGACGTCAGTTACTCCGTTAGCGCCTCTTCAAGTGGTGGAAATTACGGCAATCTCAACCAGATCAGCGGTTTTAGCTCATGGAACAGTCCTTACGGCCCTCTCGGTGTCTCGGCGTCCTTTGGTGATGACAACAGTAAGCAATATTCTGCGAGTTACAACGGTGGGATGGTTGTTCACTCAGGTGGCGTTGTATTTACGCCAGGCAGTATCGGCGAAACGGATTCACTGGCGCTGGTGAAAGCGAGTGGCGCGACAGGGGCTCGCCTGGGTTATGGCCAGAGCCGTATTGATAACTCCGGGTACGGCATTATGCCGTATATGTCTGCCTACAGAGAAAACCGGGTTTCAATTGATATCAGCACCCTCGAAGCGGATGTCGAAATTAAAAACACAAGCGCAGTTGCTGTGCCGCGTAATGGCTCCGTTGTATTAGTGAATTTTGAAACGGACGAAGGCCGTTCGCTTGTTCTGGAATTACAACGTTCTGATAAGGGCTTTATTCCGCTGGGCGCAGATGTGCTGAACGAGAAGAATGAACCAATTGGAACAGTAGGACAAGCTGGGCAAGCGTATGTACGCGGTGTGGAAGATAAAGGTGTCCTGCGGGTGGTATGGGGCAGCGATAGTACCAGTTCTTGTACCGTACATTATCAGATCCCAGCGAATGCGCAAAAAGCGGGTCTCACAACCCTTCTGAGTAATCAGCAGTGCCAAATGTAATGATGTTTACAACAGGGAATCACACCCATGGAAAATAATATGAAGAAACAACGTTGCGGTTATTCATTAATCGCATTAGCAATGTTAGCGATGACAGGATCTGCTGCGGCAACCGATCTGAATGTTAATTTCACGGCCAATATTCGCGAAACCACCTGCGATATGAAGCTGGTTGGCGGTGAAGGTTCAGATACGCAGCAAACGCTGACTCTCGGTACTAACGGTCAGGTACGTTTGGATGATGTCAAAGCCGGAACGGCGAATGCCACTTTCAAAATCGTGATGGTTGAATGCCCGGCGTCGCTGACCTCATTAAAAACAACCGTAAAAGGAACTCAATCCGGTTATTTGATGAGCGGCCTTGTTAACCAGATAGCAAAAGCTAACGGTGGCGCTGATTACTCTGCTGCTGAAATTGCCAGAGCGGATGCTCCGGATGCGCCTTTTATCGTTAACTCTAAAGACGATGCAGAACGCCTGGTCTGGAGCCCATCAGAAATCCAGAATAAGGAAGTTAATCTGGTGGCCACCTTACGTGAAACCAAAGCAAACAGCATGACAATTGGCGATTTTCAAGCCGTAGCAACCTTTGAATTCAGCTACGAGTGATTGATGCAGGAAAACGGAGCAACATTATGAAAATGAAATCAACTTTTATCGCCCTGTCCGTTTCTGCCCTTCTGTTCTCTGGAATGGCAAGTGCAGCAATTACAGGCACCGGCAGCGTCGAACTGACGATTAAAACAAAAGTGGTGTCTGGCACCTGTACGGCAAAAGTGCTTAACGGTGCGGGTACCGCGTCCAGTGAAATTGCATTTGGTGACGTGTACAAATCCGATCTGGTGAATAAAACCCGCGTTGAGCCATTAAAAATTGCCTTTACAAACTGTTCTGGCGTAACGAAGGCGACGGTATCCGCGGCGAGTAGCGCGGGTGGGGGATGCTCGGGTCTCAATGCGGACGGAGATTCTTATGCCGGAGGGTTAGCGACGGGTTTCGAAATTTGGTCAGGGTCTGTCGATACGGGCGTAATGCTGAGCTGCAAAAGACCTCCGGCGGCACAGGAAGTCACTATTGCTGACGGTGCAGGGGAATTCCCGATGAATTCACGCATTGTGATTGCGAAAGACAAAAAGATTGCTGATGTTGGCACAGGTGCCGTTACCGCACCGGTAACCTTCACTGTCACCTACCCATAATTCCAGGAACCATCATGCAACAATCACCGTTTACATTATACCAGCCCGGTCTTGTGTTGCTTATGGCTCTGGCTGGCAGCATCCTGCCTGGCGTAAGCCAGGCAGGCTCTGGGCTCGACGTCAATCTTACGGCCAATATTGTTAATAGCACCTGTAAGTTAAGCGTTGAGAATGGCGGAGAGATCTATCTCCCCAACGTGATGCGGAATTGGTTTTATAACGCTGATGGTAGCGATCGCTATACGGCTACCGATGATGCGGGCGGTACGCCTTTTAAGATCCATGTTGATGATTGCTACGGAGACAGCAGCACCGCTAAAAAGCTGAATTTTAGCTTCTCGCCACAATCAGGATTCTGGCCGGGGCAAAACCAGGTATTTAAAAGTGAAGAGACTGCTGCCGGGGCTGCCAAAAATGTTGGCGTCGTCCTTTTCTCTGAGAAATATAAAACGAATGTGTTAAACAACGACGGTACGTCAAAAGTCGTTTATGACGTAAGCGGCCAGGGTACTGCATTTTTAACGGATTATCAGTTCTATGCCCGCTATCAGAACACTGGCGTAGTGGCTGGCGGTATCGTCACCAGTAAAGTACGGGTTGACGTCACTTACGAATAATAACCAGAACAGGAAAAGGATGAGAATGTTCAACGCGTTACGAAAAAACTTCACTTTTAAAGGCCCAATGGCATTTGCCATGGCGAGCTTGTTGTTATCCCTTAGCCAGACAGGCTGGGCAGGGGAGTGCCGAATGAACGATGGGCATGGCGGCACCACTACCCTGATCAACGCCGAGTATTCGGGCGGCCCCATCCGACTTCCACCACCGGGGAATGACATCGGCGTCTATTTTAATGTTAACCTCACGCCAGGCATTCAGGCCCAGTGTGGTCCAGGAAACGATGGCTATAACCTCATGTCTCAAACAGACCCGTCCGTGTTCGTGGGGAGCCATTATTTCGCGGGCATGTTTGAAACGAATATTCCCGGCATTCATTATTCGGTGAGGGTTCACACTGCCGAAAGCGATGGTGGCAAGGGAAACTATTTCGGAACGAATACTACCGGCTGGGCCATGATTTCTGCATCCGAAAATGCTGACCCCTGGGATAACAAATGGATTAATACCTCAGTTTATATTTATGTTGACGAGGGCTATCAAGGTAACCCGAATAAAGAGACCTTCATCAAACCCAAACCAGGGACTTTGGGAAAAATGTCGATTGGCGATCCAAATGACAGTAACAACCAGCCATGGACATTTATGGTCAATGAGAGCTCATTCCAGATCCCTATTGTTCTTCCAACCTGCAACATTGCCATGCTTTCGGATGGGACTAACGATGTTGACCTGGGAGAATATTATGTTTCAGACATCAAAAACAATCGGATCAAGGATGTCCCGTTTTCCATTCGTCTTGATAACTGCACCAGCGTGGCAAACGTCACAACCAAGCTGACAACGACAAAATTAACCGGAACTAACAATGACCTTCTTGGTAACACATTGTCGTCCGGAGCTGAGGGGGCTGGCGTAAGAATAATGTATAACGGGACGTCCCAGCTTATGCCGAATAATCCTAACTCAACCTATGTCGTAACCGACTACTCCATGCCGGTTTCAAAGCAAATTGAGTATGTTGCCCAGCTGGTAGCCAATGGCAGCACGGTGAAGCCGGGTTCGTTTAAAGCCACTGGCGTGTTCACCCTTTCTTACGATTGACCCCTACCCCTGCGGCTGATTGCTGATCAGCCGCGACATTGTCTCCAGCGAATCCGTTCTCAGAATATACAGTCGCTTCAGTAAGAACGGATTATCCCCCGGCTTCACCTTCCCTTTCACCGTTGTCACCGCCAGATGAAAACCGGCATCATTCGCGGCTTTAATCGCTTTATTGTCATACCCGCCAAACGGGTACGAAACATACAGCACGCGCGGGTTGAACTGCGCCAGTGCACGCCGTGAGCGTTCAAAATCGAACAGGATCACGTGATAGCTGCGGCTCAATAAGATGGGGTGTTTATACCCATCCACGCGATGCAGGAAGTGGGTGTGAGACTGAATGTCGAACACATCCTGAATAGCCTTAATTTCCTGAACGCTCATAAACTGTAGCGATCGGGGATCCCACTTCTGCGGGTGACCTTTGATTCGGGATGAAATAATAAACGCCGTCGCGTTGAAGCCATACTCTTTCAGCACCGGATACGCGTAGCGGCTCACCGATTTCAGGCCATCATCAAAAGTGATCACCACCGCTTTGGCGGGGAGGTTCATCTTGTTACGCACGTACCCTTCAAGCTGGTACATTGTCAGCGTGGTATAGCCTTGATCGCGTAACCAGGCCATCTGATTATTAAACGCACGTACGCTGGTTGTCGTGGAGGTATGTCGAAAACGGGTGTTCTCTTCATCACGCAGGATATGGTGGTAGGTCAGAACCGGCAGTCCGTTATCTTCCTGTGCATCCAGGCTGCTGATCCACGCCAGACGATTGCCGATGCGAATTTGAAACCAGGTCTGGTTCAGGCGATCTTTCAGCTTATTCAGAATCGGATAGCGAAGATTGGCGCTTAAGGTGCCAAAGGGCGCGCTTCCGCTGCTGGGGGCGTTATACACCGGCGTGTCTTTCCAGGTGATGAGGTTTTGATTGCTGAGCGGCTTGTTCAGATCGCCCAGACTATCCTCAACGCGTTGCTTACCCTGCACTTTTTCCAGGTGCTCTTTATCAATAAACCCCGTACCGAATCCGAAACGAAATTCATAGTAATCCGCCGCGGCCGGAAAGACGGCGAGGATCTGCCCGGCGCGGACATTGCCCACGTTCACGACGGCATTTCCCACCTGCGCCCAGATGGCCGCATCTTCGGTGGTTTGCATATATTGGGCAGGAAGGCCTTGCTGACTGGTCAGGCTGGCAGACGCACCACCGGAGACCAGTAGCAGAAGGATAAAGATAACGCGCATGAGCATGGGATATAAATCGATACGGAAAATCAGTCGCCATTGTAGCAAAAGCGACATCAATACCAATGTTTAATGCTTATACAGATCGTGAAGCAGAACGAAAGGCGGATTCTTCTGCTGCTGGTGCCACAGGCTGCTCACGCCCGGCGAGCCCTGCGCCACAATGGCGTGACGAAACTCAGCGCTGCTCAACGTTGCGCGCAGCGGATACATCGCTTCGAGTAAAGGCAGGCTGATACCGGAGATCACTTCACAGTTATCATGCTTATGGCTCATTAACGCCGCTGAACGGTAAGGCGCCGCGCCCGATCTGTCGGTGAGAAAAATCACGCCATCACCGGTGTCGGTTTCATGCAGCGCGTCGCACATCATCCGGCTTAGCATATTGGTGCTCAGCCCTCGCCAGTAATTTACCGCACGACATTGCGCCAGAGGGCCAAATCGGGCCTCCAGCTTCAGGAGCATTTCCTGTGCCTCTTCATCGTGGCAGGTGATAACCCATCCCAGCATAACGTCTCTCCTTAGCAGGCGAGTAGTTTATCCAGGTGAAGGTTAGTTTACGGTGATAACTGTCAAAGAAAGTGCCCGGCAAACAGAACGTCGCCGGGCAGAAGATTAGCTACGCAGCCCACGTCCACGCTGGATCAGATACCAGCACAGCAAATAGAACGCCACGATAAATACCGCCAGCACCACAACGGTGGTGAACAGCGGGACATCGGTAATGCCGAGGAAACCAAAGCGGAAGCCGCTGATCATATAGACAATCGGGTTCAGGTGCGACAGCGCCTGCCAGAACGGCGGCAGCAGCGTCAGGGAGTAGAACACCCCGCCCAGATAGGTTAGCGGCGTCAGCACAAAGGTCGGGATCAGGCTGATGTCATCGAACGTTTTGGCGAACACGGCGTTCAGCAAGCCAGCCAGTGAGAACAGGATCGCAGTAAGCAATAACGTGAGCGCGACGAATAGCCACGAGTGCACCTGGAACGGCACGAAGAACAGCGAAATCGCCGTCACCAGAATACCCACGCACAGCCCGCGCGCCACGCCACCGCCCACGTAACCGGCGATAATGACGTGCGTCGGCACTGGCGCCACCAGCAGCTCTTCAATGTTGCGCTGGAACTTGGCGCTGAAGAATGAGGATGCCACGTTCGCGTAAGCGTTGGTGATCACTGCCATCATGATCAGGCCCGGCACGATAAACTGCATATAGGTAAAGCCGTGCATCTCACCAATGCGGGAGCCAATCAGGTTGCCGAAAATGATGAAGTAGAGCGTCATGGTGATCACCGGCGGCACCAGGGTTTGCACCCAGATGCGCATAAAGCGGTTAATCTCTTTCGCCCAGATGCTTTTCAGCGCGACCCAGTAAAGATGCGTCATGCCTTGTCTCCTTGTTTATCGTGCACCAGAGAGACAAACAGCTCTTCCAGTCGGTTCGCTTTGTTACGCATGCTTAATACCTGAACGCCCTGCGCGCTCAACTGGGAGAACACGCTGTTGATTCCCTGCTCGCGCAGCACCTCTACCTCCAGCGTCGAGGTATCGACCAGGCGATAGTTATACCCCTCCAGCTTCGGCAGGGCGCTTTTCGCCGCCAGATCGAGGATAAAGGTCTCTGATTTTAGCTTGGAGAGCAGGTTCTTCATCGAGGTGTTTTCCACCAGCTCGCCGTGCTGAATGATGCCGATGTTGCGGCACAGCATCTCTGCCTCTTCAAGGTAGTGCGTGGTCAGAATGATGGTGGTGCCTTTGTCGTTCAGATCCTTCAGGAAGCCCCACATGGAACGACGCAGTTCAATATCCACGCCAGCGGTCGGTTCATCAAGAATGAGCAGCTTTGGCTCGTGCATCAGCGCGCGAGCAATCATCAGGCGGCGCTTCATCCCCCCGGACAACATCCGCGCGCGCTCGTTACGCTTCTCCCACAGGTCAAGCTGTTTGAGATACTTTTCGCTGCGCTTCAGCGCCTCTTTGCGCTCAACGCCATAGTAACCCGCCTGGTTAACAACAATCTGCTGTACCGTCTCAAACGGGTTGAAGTTGAACTCCTGCGGCACCAGCCCCAGCTGGCGCTTGGCGTTGACCACGTCTTTTTGCAGGTCGTAGCCAAACACGCTAACGCGGCCAGACGTTTTATTGACCAGCGAGCTGATAATCCCGATGGTGGTCGATTTTCCCGCCCCGTTCGGCCCCAGAAGCGCGTAGAAATCTCCCGCTTCGACTTTAAGATCTATCCCGCGCAGCGCCTGGACGCCCCCCGGGTAGGTTTTTTTGAGCTGTTCAAGCTCCAGTGCAATCGCCATGAATTCAACTTACCTTAAGTTCTGACACACGTTGTGTGGTTTCATTAAAAGTCGGGTTACCCTATAGTAGCGCAACGCAATCACTTGGTTACAGGTCGCTAACCTCCATGAACGACATAGATACACTCATCAGCAACAATGCACTATGGTCAAAAATGCTGGTGGAGGAAGACCCCGGATTTTTTGGAAAACTGGCACAGGCGCAGAACCCGCGCTTTCTCTGGATTGGATGTTCCGACAGCCGCGTCCCCGCCGAACGTCTGACCGGTCTTGAACCGGGCGAACTGTTTGTTCACCGCAATGTGGCTAACCTCGTTATTCATACCGATCTCAACTGCCTTTCGGTTGTTCAGTATGCCGTTGACGTTCTGGAGGTTGAGCACATCATTATTTGTGGCCACTACGGCTGCGGCGGCGTACAGGCGGCGGTCGAAAATACAGAGCTGGGGTTAATCGATAACTGGCTGCTGCACATCCGTGATATCTGGTTCAAACATAGCTCACTGCTGGGCGAAATGCCGCAGGAGCGCCGTCTCGACACGCTGTGTGAGCTGAACGTGATGGAGCAGGTCTATAACCTGGGCCACTCGACGATTATGCAGTCTGCCTGGAAACGCGGACAGAAGGTCTCCATCCACGGCTGGGCGTACGGTATTCACGACGGTCTGCTGCGCAATCTGGAAGTGACCGCCACCAACCGCGAAACGCTGGAACAGCGTTACCGCTCGGGAATTGCCAACCTCAAGCTTAAGCACGTTAACCATAAATAACAAAGCCGGGGGTTTTCACCCTCTCCCTGTGGGAGAGGGCTGGGGTGAGGGCATCAGCCCGCAATTATTCGTCCAGAATCACTACTTTCCCAACATACGGCAGATGGCGATAACGCTGCGCGTAATCAATGCCGTAACCCACCACGAATTCGTCCGGGATGGAGAAACCAACGAACTCCACCGGCACCTGCACTTCACGGCGCTCAGGCTTATCCAGCAGAGTACAAATCGCCAGTGATTTTGGTTCACGCAGGCTCAGGATCTCACGCACTTTAGAGAGCGTGTTGCCGGAGTCGATGATGTCCTCAACAATCAACACATCTTTGCCACGAATATCTTCATCCAGATCTTTCAGGATTTTCACATCACGGGTTGTGGACATGCCGCTGCCGTAGCTGGAGGCGGTCATAAAATCGACCTCGTGCGGCACCTGCACTTCACGGCACAGGTCTGCCATGAACATGAAAGAGCCACGCAACAGACCGACCAGCACCATTTCGCTGCCGCTGTCCTTGTAATGTTCGGTGATTTGACGACCCAGTTCGGCGATACGCGCTTTGATCTCGGCTTCCGGGATCATCACTTCAACAGTATGTTTCATATTACTAACCAAATGATTTTAGTGAAAATCTCTCAATGCGGATGACTCTCGCTCCGGCATCGATACGCAAGCCAGCCATTATACCAGTAAATGGATAAGCCTGGCGTATGAGTTATAAAAAGCAATATTTGTGATTCCGATCACAGTTGTTAATACCTATAATTAATTGCTAGCAAATAATTAACAAAACTGACGAGTACTTTTCTATGGCTGAAACAAAAACTAAACAGCCGCGTCTACTGGTGACATTAACAGCCGCGTTTGCCGCATTCTGCGCGCTGTATTTGTTAATCGGTGGCGTATGGCTGGTCGCGATTGGCGGCTCCTGGTACTACCCGATTGCGGGTCTGGTTATGGTTGGCGTAACCGTCCTGCTTTTACGCAGAAAACAATCTGCTCTGTGGCTGTACGCAGCGTTACTGCTCGCAACCATGATCTGGGGCGTCTGGGAAGTCGGGTTCGACTTCTGGGCGTTGACGCCGCGCAGCGACATTCTGGTCTTCTTCGGTATCTGGCTGATCCTGCCGTTTGTCTGGCGTCGTCTGATCGTCCCTTCCAGTGGGGCCGTGGCCGGTCTGGTCGTTGCCCTGCTGATTAGTGGCGGCATCCTGACCTGGGCCGGTTTTAACGACCCGCAGGAGATCAACGGTACGCTGAACGCGGAATCCACGCCGGCTGCGGCTATTTCGCAGGTGGCGGACGGTGACTGGCCTGCTTATGGTCGTAACCAGGAAGGTCAACGCTACTCCCCGCTGAAGCAGATCAACGCGGACAACGTGAAAAACCTGAAGGAAGCCTGGGTATTCCGTACCGGCGACCAGAAGATGCCAAACGATCCGGGTGAGCTGACCAACGAAGTGACCCCGATTAAAGTGGGCAACATGCTCTACCTGTGTACGGCGCACCAGCGTCTGTTCGCGCTCGACGCGGCTACCGGTAAAGAGAAATGGCACTTTGATCCACAGCTGAACTCCAACCCGTCGTTCCAGCACATTACCTGCCGCGGCGTCTCTTACCACGAAGCGCGCGCCGATAATGCCAGCCCGGAAGTCATTGCCGACTGTCCTCGCCGCATTATGCTGCCGGTGAACGATGGCCGCCTGTTTGCCATTAACGCTGAGACCGGCAAGCTGTGCGAAACCTTCGCCAATAAAGGCATTCTGAATCTTCAGACCAACATGCCGGACACCACGCCGGGCCTGTATGAGCCGACCTCCCCGCCAATCATCACCGATAAAACCATCGTGATTGCCGGTTCGGTAACGGATAACTTCTCTACCCGTGAAACCTCCGGCGTTATCCGTGGTTTCGACGTGAACACCGGTAAACTGCTGTGGGCCTTCGACCCGGGCGCGAAAGATCCTAACGCGATCCCATCGGATGAACACACCTTTACCTTTAACTCACCGAACTCCTGGGCACCGGCAGCGTATGACGCGAAGCTGGACCTGGTCTACCTGCCGATGGGCGTGACCACGCCGGATATCTGGGGCGGTAACCGTACGCCGGAGCAGGAACGTTACGCCAGCTCCATCGTGGCGCTGAACGCAACAACCGGTAAACTGGCATGGAGCTACCAGACCGTTCACCACGATCTGTGGGATATGGATATGCCGTCCCAGCCGACGCTGGCGGACATTACCGTTAACGGTAAAACCGTACCGGTGATTTACGCCCCGGCGAAAACCGGTAACATCTTCGTGCTTGATCGTAGCAACGGTAAGCTGGTTGTTCCTGCGCCGGAAAAACCGGTTCCGCAGGGTGCGGCCAAAGGCGACTACGTCACCAAAACGCAGCCGTTCTCTGACCTGAGCTTCCGTCCGAAGAAAGATCTCAGCGGTGCAGACATGTGGGGTGCCACCATGTTTGACCAGCTGGTATGCCGCGTGATGTTCCACCAGCTGCGCTACGAAGGGATTTTCACCCCGCCGTCAGAGCAGGGTACGCTGGTCTTCCCGGGTAACCTGGGGATGTTCGAATGGGGTGGGATCTCCGTTGACCCTAACCGTCAGGTCGCCATCGCTAACCCAATGGCGCTGCCGTTCGTTTCCCGCCTGATCCCTCGTGGTCCGGGTAACCCAATGGAGCAGCCGAAAGATGCGAAAGGCAGCGGTACCGAAGCCGGTATCCAGCCGCAGTATGGCGTTCCTTATGGTGTGACCCTGAATCCGTTCCTGTCTCCGTTCGGTCTGCCGTGTAAACAGCCTGCCTGGGGTTACATCTCCGGTCTGGATCTGAAGACCAACAAGATCGTCTGGAAGAAACGTATTGGTACGCCACAGGACAGCATGCCGTTCCCGATGCCTGTTCCAGTGCCTTTCAATATGGGTATGCCAATGCTGGGTGGCCCAATCTCCACCGCCGGTAACGTGCTGTTCATCGCGGCAACCGCAGATAACTACCTGCGCGCGTACAACATGACCAACGGTGAGAAACTGTGGCAAGGCCGTCTGCCAGCCGGTGGACAGGCAACGCCGATGACCTATGAAGTGAATGGCAAGCAGTACGTTGTCATCTCTGCGGGTGGTCACGGTTCGTTTGGCACGAAGATGGGCGACTATATTGTCGCGTATGCACTGCCTGACGACGCTAAGTAACGAAAAAGCCCGGTGGCGCTAACGCATACCGGGCCTACGGGTGCCCTATGTAAGCCGGGTAAGGCGAAGCCGCCACCCGGCTTTTTTTTATACGGTAAAACCGAGCATCATCCCCGTATCTTCATGCTCCAGCAGATGACAGTGGGCCATATAGGCAAACTCTTTCGGCGCCTCGTGGTCAAACTTCACCAGCACCTCGCTGACGCCGCCTTCCACCCTCACCGTATCTTTCCAGCCCGCACGATGCGCCTCCGGCGCTTTACCATTTTCAGACAGAATACGGAACTGCGTGCCGTGGATATGGAACGGGTGCAGCATCATGTCGCCTTCGCCTGAAATCACCCAGCGTTCAAACTGCCCTTTCATGGCGGCGAACATGGGCGTGTTCATATCGAACGCTTTGCCGTTGATGCGGTTGGCGTTGTGGAAATCGAAACCATGGCCGCCGTGATCCATGCCGCCCATTTTACCGTGGTCCATATTCATATGGCCCATCATCTGGCCGTGATGCATTCCCGCCATAGCCTGATTGCCGTACTTCTTCATCAGCGCCTGCATGCCCATCATGTCGAGCATCGGGTCCATGGAGAGCTGAAGTTTACGCTGTGTAAGCCCGTCCAGCGACGGGAGTGCTGGCAGCGTGGTGAGGGTCTCCGGCAGCGTACCGGAGGCGGTGATCTGTAGCGGCTGAATGCGCAGGACCGGATGCGGCTTATCAAACGGCGCAACGGTCATTCCCATCTGGCTGACCGGCAGGGTCACCAGGTCAAACGCTTTGCCATCGCTGATATCCACCAGCACCTCGAAGCGCTCCCCCATCAGCATCGGCAGCTCGCTCACCTTCACCGGCTCCGGCAGCAGGCCGCCGTCGCTTGCCACCACGTAAAGCGGGCGTTTATCGCTGGTGGCGAAGTTCAGCGAGCGGGCGTTACAGCCGTTAAGCAGACGTAAGCGCAGCCAGCCTTTTGGCGCGGCATGCTGCGGGTAGATCGCGCCGTTGGTCAGGAGTGTATCGCCAAACCAGCCTACCGCCGCGCTCATTACGTCCAGCTGATAGTCAATTTGCCCGTCAGCGTTGAATTTTTTGTCCTGCACAATCACCGGGACATCGTCGATTCCCCACTGTTTTGGCAGGCGCAGCAGGCGGCTTTCATCGTCTTCAATCAGCACCAGGCCGGCCAGCCCCATCGCCACCTGATGGCCCGTTTTGCCATGCTGATGCGGGTGGAACCAGCAGGTCGCCGCGCGTTGTTCCGGAGTAAAGGTTACGCTGCGTTTACCACCAGGCCTGATAATGCCCTGAGGCCCTCCATCCACTTCGCCCGGGACTTCCAGCCCGTGCCAGTGCAGCGTGGTCTCTTCCGCAAGCGTGTTATGAATGTCTACCGTCACCGCCTTCCCTTTGCGTAACTGCAACGCCGGGCCGAGCAGATTGCCATTATAGCCCCACGTCGTGGCGGCGTGCTGACCGAACGTGGTTTTACCGGCCTGCACCACAAGCTGAATGCGGCTGCGGGCATCTGCGGCGAGTAATTCAGGAATGGGTAAAGCCGGTCTGTCGGCGGCAAAAACGGCGCGGCTCCAGAGAGGTAACGCGCTGGCAACCCCCAGTGCGGCAGAAAATTTTAAAAAATCACGACGTTGCATGTGCATTTCCTTATTTCCAGCAGGCGATCTTTTGAGCATAAACCCTCCCCTTACCGGAAGGTCAAGCACGGCGGCAATAATAAAGATCGTCGGCCTGGCATCAAGTATGCTAACGTTAATTTTCCGTGATGCAGTGGTAAAGGCAATGAAGACGTTTTTCAGAACAATTTTGTTCGCCAGCCTGATGGCGATGTGTGCGAACAGTTACGCGCTAAGTGAAAACGAAGCGGAAGATATGGCCGATCTGACGGCAGTTTTTGTTTTTCTGAAAAACGATTGTGGTTACCAGAATTTACCCAATGGGCAAATTCGTCGCGCACTGGTCTTTTTTGCCCAGCAGAACCAATGGGACCTCAGCAACTACGACAGCTTCGACATGAAGGCGCTCGGTGAAGACAGCTACCGTGATTTAAGCGGTATTGGCATTCCCACTGCTAAAAAATGCAAAGCGCTGGCTCGCGATTCACTCAGCCTGCTCGCCTACGTGAAGTAACCTTCCCGACGCCCCTTGTTGACCCGTTAACCGCCTCACGGCGGTGTTGTGTTGCGCCCATCTGCCGGATGTAATGGATGTTAACGAAGGAGGTGCTCCCCATGACCGAAAAAACGGTATGGCAAGAAACGCTGCATGACCAGTTTGGTCAGTATTTTGCCGTGGATAACGTGCTCTATCATGAGAAAACCGATCATCAGGATTTGATAATCTTCGAAAACGCCGCCTTTGGCCGCGTGATGGCGCTGGACGGCGTGGTGCAAACCACCGAGCGCGACGAGTTTATCTATCACGAAATGATGACCCACGTCCCGCTGCTGGCCCACGGCCACGCGAAGGACGTGCTGATTATCGGCGGCGGCGACGGCGCGATGCTGCGTGAAGTCTCTCGCCATCAGAATGTCGAAACCATCACCATGGTGGAAATCGACGCCGGTGTGGTGTCGTTCTGCCGCCAGTATCTGCCCAACCATAATGCCGGCAGCTATGACGATCCGCGGTTTAATCTGGTTATCGACGATGGCGTCAATTTTGTTAACCAGACCACGCAAACGTTTGATGTCATTATCTCTGACTGTACCGACCCTATCGGTCCGGGCGCGTCGCTGTTTACCTCGTCGTTTTACGAAGGCTGCAAGCGCTGCCTGAAGCCTGGCGGAATTTTTGTGGCGCAAAACGGCGTTTGCTTCCTGCAACAGGATGAAGCGCTTGATAGCCACCGTAAGCTGAGCACCTATTTTGCTGACGTCAGCTTCTACCAGGCGGCGATCCCCACTTACTACGGTGGGATCATGACCTTTGCCTGGGCGACGGATAACGACGTACTGCGCCATCTTTCTACCGAGATCGTGCAGGCCCGCTTCCACCAGGCCGGACTCCAGTGCCGGTACTACAACCCGGCGATCCACACCGCAGCCTTTGCGTTGCCTCAATATCTGCAAGACGCGCTGTCCTCAAAGGAGGTGAACTAATTGAAAAAGCTTAAACTGCATGGCTTTAACAATCTGACCAAAAGCCTGAGTTTTTGTATTTACGATATCTGCTACGCCAAAACAGCAGAAGAGCGCGATGGTTACATCGCCTATATCGATGAACTCTACAACGCCAACCGTCTGACCGAGATCCTGACAGAGACCTGCTCGATTATCGGCGCGAACATCCTGAATATCGCGCGCCAGGATTATGAGCCTCAGGGTGCGAGCGTCACCATTCTGGTGAGTGAAGAGCCGGTTGACCCGAAGCTTATCGACAAAACCGAGCACCCCGGCCCGCTGCCGGAAGTGGTAGTCGCCCACCTGGATAAAAGCCACATCTGCGTGCACACCTACCCGGAAAGCCACCCGGAAGGCGGGCTGTGTACCTTCCGCGCGGATATTGAAGTGTCGACCTGCGGCGTGATTTCACCGCTGAATGCGTTGAATTATTTAATCCACCAGCTGGAATCCGATATCGTCACTATTGATTATCGCGTGCGTGGTTTTACCCGTGATATCAACGGCATGAAGCACTTCATTGATCATGAGATCAACTCCATTCAGAACTTCATGTCCGAGGACATGAAGTCGCTGTACGACATGATGGATGTGAACGTCTATCAGGAGAATATCTTCCATACCAAGATGATGCTTAAAGAGTTCGATCTTAAGCACTATATGTTCCATACCAGGCCGGAAGATTTAAGTGACGAAGAGCGTAAGGTCATTACCGACCTGCTCTGGAAAGAGATGCGCGAAATTTACTACGGCCGTAACATTCCGACCGTGTAAACGTGATCCGGAGCAGGGACGCTTCGGGGAGTTACTTCTGTTGCATAAAATCGCGGTAGGCGTTCACCACGCTCAGAAAGTCTTCCACGCCGCACAGCGACAGGCTCTCTTCGTCGTAGTAGCTCATCCCCTCTTCCATCTCATCACCCGAGAACTCAAGTTGGTTGGCGCGCACCATCACCTCTTCGCCATCCATCCACAGCGTGTATTCGTGCCCGGCGCGTTGCCAGGAGCGTTCACTGCCTTTCACCGTTTCCGCCGCCTGTTCGACTTCATCCAGCAGCGCGAGGTTCTCTTTCACCTCTTCGTTAAACCAGTGTCCAACGGCTTCGTGCCCCATCGACATTCGCACTTTCACCACGCCGGTGATGTCGCGCAAAAATTCGTAATCCATAGCGTTTTCCTCTGCAAAGCCATTAGGGTAATTATCGCAGCAGAGAGGAAGAAAAAAAGCGGGAGAGGTGGGAGGAATGAAAATAAAAAACCCACCGACGTTGCGATGGGTTTTATAGGCCCGGTAAGCGTAGCGCCACCGGGCAATGGGTCAGGTGCGGAGCGGTCTGGTGCCCTCACCCCCAGCCCCTCTCCCACGGGAGAGGGTAGCATTTATACTGCGGTCTGGAAGATCACCCCGTCAGCCTTCTCGGTGTACTGAGAGAGCTGGTCGAAGTTCAGATAACGATAAGTATCCACCGCCGTCTTATCTACCTGAGCCACAAAGGTCTGGTACTCTTCCGGCGTTGGCAGTTTGCCAATCAGCGCCGCAACCGCCGCCAGCTCCGCAGAGGCCAGGTAAACGTTCGCCCCGGTTCCTAAACGGTTAGGGAAGTTACGGGTTGAGGTGGAAACCACCGTCGCACCGTCGGCCACGCGCGCCTGGTTGCCCATACACAGGGAACAGCCAGGGATTTCGATACGCGCCCCGCTCTTACCAAACACGCTGTAGTAGCCCTCTTCGGTCAGCTGCGCCGCATCCATACGGGTTGGCGGCGCCACCCACAGACGGGTCGGCAGCTGGCCTTTGTGGGTATCCAGCAGCTTACCGGCAGCACGGAAGTGGCCGATGTTGGTCATACAGGAGCCGATGAACACTTCGTCGATCTTATCGCCCTGCACGTCAGAGAGCAGACGCGCATCGTCCGGATCGTTAGGCGCACACAGGATTGGCTCTTTGATATCCGCCAGATCGATCTCAATCACCGCCGCGTACTCTGCGTCAGCGTCGGCTTCCAGCAGCTGCGGATCCGCCAGCCATTTTTCCATGCCCTGAATACGACGCTCCAGCGTACGACGGTCGCCGTAGCCTTCCGCTATCATCCACTTCAGCAGCACGATGTTGGAGGTCAGATACTCAATAATCGGCTCTTTGTTCAGCTTGATGGTACAGCCCGCCGCAGAACGCTCGGCAGAGGCATCGGTCAGCTCGAACGCCTGCTCCACTTTCAGATCCGGCAGACCTTCAATTTCCAGAATGCGGCCAGAGAAGATGTTTTTCTTGCCTTTCTTCTCAACGGTCAGCAGACCCTGTTTAATGGCATACAGCGGGATCGCGTGCACCAGATCGCGCAGGGTAATGCCCGGCTGCATTTTACCTTTGAAGCGTACCAGCACTGATTCCGGCATATCCAGCGGCATCACGCCGGTCGCTGCGGCAAACGCCACCAGACCGGAACCCGCCGGGAAGGAGATCCCGATTGGGAATCGGGTATGGGAGTCACCGCCGGTACCGACGGTATCCGGCAGCAGCATGCGGTTCAGCCAGGAGTGGATAACACCGTCGCCCGGACGCAGGGAGACACCGCCACGGTTCATAATGAAGTCTGGCAGCGTGTGGTGCGTGGTTACGTCAACCGGCTTCGGATACGCCGCGGTGTGGCAGAAGGATTGCATCACCAGATCGGAAGAGAAGCCCAGGCACGCCAGGTCTTTCAGTTCATCACGGGTCATTGGGCCAGTGGTGTCCTGAGACCCCACGGAGGTCATTTTCGGTTCGCAGTACGCGCCAGGACGGATACCAGTGACGCCGCAGGCGCGACCCACCATTTTCTGCGCCAGAGAGTAACCGCGGTTGCTCTCGGCCACGTCTTTCGCCTGACGGAATACGTCACTGTGCGGCAGACCCAGCGCTTCACGCGCTTTGGTGGTCAGGCCACGGCCGATGATCAGCGGAATACGGCCACCGGCACGCACTTCGTCGATCAGCACGTCGGTTTTCAGTTCGAAGCTGGCCAGCAGTTCGTTGGTTTCGTGGTTGCGCACTTCGCCTTTATACGGGTAAACGTCAATCACGTCGCCCATGTTCAGGTTGCTCACGTCCACTTCAATTGGCAGCGCGCCCGCATCTTCCATGGTGTTGAAGAAGATTGGCGCAATTTTGCCGCCGAGGCACAGGCCGCCGCCGCGCTTGTTCGGCACGTGCGGAATGTCGTCGCCCATGAACCACAGCACGGAGTTGGTGGCGGATTTACGGGAAGAACCGGTACCAACCACGTCACCGACGTAAGCCAGCGGGAAACCTTTTTGTTGCAGGGCTTCGATCTGTTTGATCGGGCCAACCACGCCTGGCTGATCCGGCTCAATGCCTTCACGGGCGTTTTTCAGCATCGCAAGGGCGTGCAGTGGGATATCCGGGCGAGACCATGCATCCGGCGCCGGAGAAAGGTCATCGGTGTTGGTTTCACCGGTCACTTTAAAGACGGTAACGGTAATTTTTTCAGCAAGCTGAGGGCGGTTCAGGAACCATTCGGCATCGGCCCAGGACTGCATCACCTGCTTCGCGTAAACGTTGCCTGCTTTGGCTTTTTCTTCCACATCGTAGAAGTTATCGAACATCAGTAGCGTTGAAGAGAGCGCTTTGGCAGCAATTGGCGCCAGCTTGTCGTTATCCAGCGCGTCAATCAGCGGATGAATGTTATAGCCGCCCTGCATGGTGCCGAGCAGTTCAATCGCTTTTTCAGGAGTAACCAGTGGGGAGGTGGCTTCGCCTTTGGCAACGGCGGCAAGGAATCCGGCTTTTACGTAGGCAGCTTCATCTACGCCAGGCGGTACACGGTTGATCAGCAGATCTAACAGGAATTCTTCTTCGCCCTCAGGCGGGTTCTTCAGCAGCTCGACGAGCGCGGCCATTTGGGTTGCATCTAACGGTTTGGGTACAATTCCCTCGGCGGCACGTTCTGCTACGTGCTTACGGTATTCTTCTAGCACGACGGTTCTCCTCGCTCTCATTGTCATATGCGGCGGGCGTTCTCTTCACGCTCCTGTAAGACAGCAGTTTGTAGGGTAAATGCCCGATACCGCGTCGGGCAGCATAGCAGGATTTCTGCACAGTGTTAATCTGTTTACAAAAAAGCAACATTAAAAAATTTGCTGAATCGTTAAGCATGGTATAGCACCCCGTCACCGGGCCCGAAAGCAGTTCCGTAAGTTTGTCGCCACCCCAGCAACTAGCTGCTGGCCGCTCGCAAGAGCGGCCTTCTGAATGTCCGTCGCCTGCTCAGCCATCCGATATAATTGTGTAATAAATACTCACATTCTTTATCCGGATGCTTCGGAGGTTTTCCCAACAAAAGTCAAAACTATGAAACACGGGTGAATGATACTCGCGGCAACAGCAACGCCTCACGGCACTGCACTCGTCTCGTTGGAGTCAATCTATGAAGTTGCCTTTTAAACCACATCTTCTTGTTCTGCTTTGCAGTGCGGGGCTGTTTGCCGCCTCGGGCGTCATGTTCGTTAAAAGCCGCGCAACGGAACCCGCTCCCGCACCTGCGCCGGTAGCCCCGCAGCTCCCCGCACCAACAGCACAACCTGCCCCGGTGGCGACTCCGGCCTATAGCGCCGCGCAGATCGATCAGTGGACAGCGCCCATTGCGCTCTATCCCGACGCGCTGCTGTCGCAAATTCTGATGGCCTCAACCTATCCGGCGAGCGTGATTCAGGCCGCCCAGTGGTCAAAGGACAACCCTAAAATGCAGGGCGATACCGCCATTCAGGCGGTCAGCGGGCAGCCATGGGATGCCAGCGTGAAATCGCTGGTCGCCTTTCCGCAGTTAATGTCGCTGATGGGGGAAAACCCGTCGTGGGTACAGAGCCTTGGCGACGCCTTTCTGGCCCAGCCAAAGGATGTGATGGATTCCGTGCAGCGTCTGCGCCTGCTGGCGCAGCAGACAGGCACGTTGCAATCCACCCCGCAGCAGACCGTCACCACCGTGAAAAAATCTGCGCCAGCCTCCGCCAGTACAGCCGCGACGTCAACGCCGGCTAGTCCGACGGTGATTAAAATTGAGCCAGCCGATCCACAGGTGGTTTATGTCCCTACCTACAACCCTTCCACCGTTTACGGCACGTGGCCAAACGCCAGCTATCCGCCTGTGTATCTGCCCCCGTCTCCCGGCCAGCAGTTTACCAATAGTTTCGTCAGAGGCTTTGGCTATAGCCTCGGCGTAGCCACTACCTATGCGCTGTTCAGTAACATAGACTGGGACGATGACGACGAACATCATCACGATCATGATGACGATCACCACGGCGGTTATTCGCATAACGGCGATAACATTAATATTAATGTTAATAACTTCAATAAGATCACCGGCGAGCACCGTACCGATAATCATCAGGTCTGGCAGCATAATCCGGCCTACCGCAACGGCGTGCCCTACGCCAATAGCCAGCTTGCCAGCCGCTATCATCAGACTTCAGTGCCGGGAGGGCTGAGCGCTACCCGGCAGCAGACGGTCAACCGCGATAGCCAGCGGCAGGCTGCGATGGCGCAGATACAGCAGTCGACGGGCAAAACCCTCACACAGCTACAGCATGGCGACGCGCATTTCCCGCAACATTCAGCGTCCGCGCAGCAGCTGAAGCAGCTCTCTCAGCGCAGCAACTATCGCGGCTACGACAGCGCGCGGCCCCACGCACAACGGATGAATAATACTCTTGCGCAAACCAGACGCCCGACGCAGGTTCAGCATCAGCCGCTGCGGGCAAACGCCCTGAGCGGCAACGACAGCCGCTCGGCCAACTGGCAGGCCCAGCACCAGCGCGGGCTGCAAAGCCGCCAGCAACTGTCCGAACATCATACCGAACACCGTGAATTCCATCGTCGTTAAGGAAGCCGCTATGAACATGAAACCGATCGGTGGAATGCTGTTGTTGATGGTATCCACCTTCGCCTGCGCCCAGCAATCTTTCTCCACGCCTGAGCAGGCGGCCAATGCCCTGACGAAGGCCATCAGCGAGCAGAATGAGAGCGCGATGGCCGACCTGCTGGGGGATAACTGGCGCGACTATCTGCCACCTGAAGGGGTTGATCCGGAGGCGGTAGCTCGATTCCTGCGTGACTGGAAGATTAACCATCGTACCGAAATCAGCGGCGATATTGCCCATCTGTCAGTTGGCGATAACGGCTGGCAACTCCCCATACCGGTAGTGAAGAAAAAAGAGGGCTGGCAATTTGATATGCAGAAAGCGGCTGATGAGATCCTGACCCGCGAAATCGGCCGCAACGAACTCGCGGCTATCGAAGCGCTGCACGCCTACGTCGACGCACAGCAGAGCTACTACGCCATGAACCACCGCTATGCGCAGAAGATTGTCAGCACGCCAGGGCTAAAAGACGGCCTGTACTGGCCCATCTCGCCGGGCGAAGCGCCAAGCCCGCTGGGTCCCGCCTTCAGCCCGCCGGAGCCGGGTATGGGCTATCACGGCTATCGGTTCCGCATTCTGCCGGATAAAAATGGCTTTGCGATGGTTGCCTGGCCCGTGAGCTATGGTCAGACGGGGGTAATGAGCTTTGTCGTTAACCAGGATGACAAGGTGCATCAGGCAAATCTCGGCAACGATTCGGCACAAAAAACGCATGCGCTCGCTGCATACCACCCGGATAAAACCTGGCAGCCTGTCACCCCCTGAACGCGGCGCATAAAAAAAGCGGCCTGAGGCCGCTTTTTTCATCTGAAGAAACTTATTTCTTCTTCGCTTTCGCGTTTGGCAGGTCGGTGATGCTACCTTCAAACACTTCTGCCGCCAGGCCCACGGACTCGTGCAGAGTCGGGTGAGCGTGGATGGTCAGCGCGATGTCTTCCGCGTCACAGCCCATTTCGATAGCCAGACCGATTTCACCCAGCAGCTCGCCGCCGTTGGTACCGACAATCGCACCACCGATCACGCGGTGAGTCTCTTTGTCGAAGATCAGTTTGGTCATACCGTCTGCGCAGTCGGATGCGATAGCACGGCCAGAAGCAGCCCACGGGAAGGTGGCGGTTTCGTAGCTGATGCCTTTCTCTTTCGCTTCTTTCTCAGTCAGACCGACCCATGCAACTTCTGGCTCGGTGTACGCGATAGATGGGATCACTTTCGGATCGAAGTAGTGCTTCATGCCGGCGATAACTTCAGCGGCAACGTGACCCTCGTGAACACCTTTGTGCGCCAGCATTGGCTGACCGACGATATCGCCGATAGCAAAGATGTGCGGCACGTTGGTGCGCAGCTGTTTGTCAACGCGGATGAAGCCACGGTCGTCCACTTCCACGCCAGCTTTGCCCGCGTCGAGGTTTTTACCGTTCGGCACACGACCGATAGCCACCAGCACGGCGTCGTAACGCTGTGGTTCGGAAGGGGCTTTTTTGCCTTCCATGGAAACGTAAATACCGTCTTCTTTCGCTTCAACGGCAGTCACTTTGGTTTCCAGCATCAGGTTGAATTTCTTGCTGATGCGTTTGGTGAAGACTTTAACGATGTCTTTGTCGGCAGCCGGGATAACCTGGTCGAACATTTCAACCACGTCGATCTCTGAACCCAGCGCATGGTACACGGTACCCATTTCCAGACCGATGATACCGCCGCCCATAACCAGCAGGCGCTTAGGAACGGTTTTCAGCTCCAGCGCATCGGTGGAATCCCACACGCGTGGATCTTCATGCGGAATGAATGGCAGTTCGATTGGGCGAGAGCCTGCCGCGATGATCGCGTTGTCGAAGTTAATCACGGTCTTGCCGTTTTCGCCTTCCACTTCCAGGGTGTTCGCACCGGTGAATTTACCCAGACCGTTTACCACTTTCACCTTACGGCCTTTGGCCATTCCCGCCAGACCGCCGGTCAGCTGAGTGATAACTTTCTCTTTCCAGGTACGAATTTTGTCGATGTCGGTTTTCGGCTCGCCGAAGACGATACCGTGTTCAGCCAGCGCTTTGGCTTCTTCGATAACTTTCGCTACGTGCAGCAGCGCTTTAGAAGGGATACAGCCGACGTTCAGACAAACACCGCCGAGGGTGCTGTAACGTTCTACGATGACGGTTTCCAGACCTAAATCCGCGGCGCGAAATGCTGCGGAGTAACCTGCCGGGCCTGCCCCAAGTACTACGACCTGAGTTTTGATTTCTGTGCTCATCATGACCTCTTAATGTATACCCGTCGTCCACCGGGTCGTTCTATCCGCCCGTATTTTACAAAATTGTTAACAATTTTGAAACAACAAACGGCTCACGAATTATCGCTTTCACCAATAACCTCAAAAACCCCATGAGATTATCAGAAAAAAGCCGGCCGACTGGCCGGCTTTTCGATTACATCACCAGGCGGCGAATGTCGCTCAGCATGTTGTTGATGATGGTGATGAAACGCGCACCATCAGCCCCGTCGATCACGCGGTGGTCGAAGGACAGAGAGATTGGCATCATCAGACGCGGCACGAACTCTTTGCCATTCCATACCGGCTCCATCGCGGACTTGGACACACCGAGGATAGCCACTTCCGGCGCGTTCACAATCGGCGCGAAGTGGGTGGTACCCAGGCCGCCGATGCTGGAGATAGTGAAGCAGCCGCCCTGCATTTCGCCGGCAGTCAGCTTACCATCACGCGCTTTTTTGGAGATGGTGGTCAGTTCACGGGACAGCTCAGTGACGCTCTTCTTGTTCACGTCTTTGAAGACCGGAACAACCAGACCATTTGGCGTATCAACCGCAACACCGATGTTGATGTATTTCTTCAGCGTCAGCTTCTGGCCGTCTTCGGACAGGGAGCTGTTGAAGCGAGGCATCTGCTCAAGGGCAGCGGCAACCGCTTTCATGATGAAGACCACTGGAGTGAACTTCACGTCCAGCTTACGCTTCTCAGCTTCGGCGTTCTGCTGTTTACGGAACGCTTCCAGATCGGTGATATCGGTCTTATCGAAGTGGGTAACGTGCGGGATCATTACCCAGTTACGGCTCAGGTTCGCACCCGAGATTTTCTGGATACGGCCCAGTTCCACTTCTTCGATTTCACCGAACTTGCTGAAGTCCACTTTCGGCCATGGCAGCATGCCCGGGATACCGCCACCGGCAGCAGCAGGTGCAGCTTCGGCGCGTTTCACCGCATCTTTCACGTAAGCCTGAACGTCTTCGCGCAGGATACGGCCTTTACGACCAGTGCCCTTCACTTTCGCCAGGTTCACACCGAATTCGCGCGCCAGGCGACGAATCAGCGGAGTCGCGTGGACGTAAGCGTCGTTTTCAGCGAACTCAGATTTTTCTGCTTTAGCAGCAGGGGCAGCAGCCGGTTTAGCAGCCTGAGCCGGTGCAGCAGCCGGTGCCGGAGCAGCCGCGGCAGCTGGAGCGGCGGCAGGTGCTGCGCCTTCCACTTCGAAGACCATGATCAGAGAGCCGGTAGATACTTTGTCGCCGGTGTTGATTTTGATCTCTTTAACGGTACCGGCGAACGGCGCAGGCACTTCCATAGAAGCTTTGTCGCCTTCAACGGTGATCAGTGACTGTTCAGCAGCAACTTTGTCGCCCACTTTTACCATCACTTCGGTCACTTCAACTTCGTCACCGCCGATGTCCGGTACGTTAACGTCTTTCACGCCGCCAGCAGCCGCTGGTGCAGCAGCCGGAGCCGGAGCAGCTTCCGCTTTCGCTGGAGCCGCAGCGCCTTCAGCGCCCGCCACTTCGAAGATCATGATAAGCGACCCGGTAGACACTTTGTCACCGGTG
Organism: Enterobacter cloacae complex sp. IR5441; assembly: GCF_049238215.1. Classification (NCBI taxonomy): domain Bacteria; kingdom Pseudomonadati; phylum Pseudomonadota; class Gammaproteobacteria; order Enterobacterales; family Enterobacteriaceae; genus Enterobacter; species Enterobacter cloacae complex sp. IR5441. The sequence continues at coordinate 77,046 of NZ_JBMKIA010000009.1, read as the reverse complement.
TTGATCTTGATCTCTTTAACGGTACCCGCGAACGGTGCCGGCACTTCCATAGAGGCTTTGTCGCCTTCTACGGTGATCAGTGACTGCTCGGCCGCAACGGTATCGCCCACTTTCACCAGGATTTCAGTGACTTCAACTTCGTCACCGCCGATGTCAGGCACGTTCACTTCTTTCGCTGCCGCGGCCGCTGCTGGAGCAGCAGCAGGTGCTGCTTCTTTCTTCTCTTCCTGCGCAGGTGCAGCAGCTGCTGCACCGTCGGCGGAATCGAAAATCATGATCAGTTTACCGGTCTCGGTTTTATCGCCAACAGAGACTTTGATCTCTTTAACAATGCCAGCCTGAGGAGACGGGACTTCCATAGAAGCTTTGTCGCCTTCTACGGTGATCAGCGACTGTTCAGCTTCAACTTTGTCGCCCACTTTGACCAGGATCTCGGTGATTTCAACTTCATCAGCCCCGATGTCCGGTACATTGATTTCGATAGCCATTATTCTTTTACCTCTTACGCCAGACGCGGGTTAACTTTATCTGCATCGATGTTGAATTTGGTGATTGCGTCTGCAACCACTTTCTTATCGATTTCGCCACGTTTAGCCAGTTCGCCCAGTGCTGCTACTACCACGTAGGAAGCATCAACTTCGAAGTGGTGACGCAGGTTTTCGCGGCTGTCAGAACGACCGAAGCCGTCAGTACCCAGTACGCGATAATCATCAGCTGGAACGTAAGTACGAACCTGCTCAGCGAACAGTTTCATATAGTCAGTAGACGCCACCGCTGGCGCGTCGTTCATCACCTGAGCGATGTACGGAACGCGTGGGGTTTCCATTGGGTGCAGCATGTTCCAGCGCTCACAATCCTGGCCATCACGCGCCAGTTCAGTGAAGGAGGTAACAGAGTACACATCGGAACCCACACCGTAGTCTTTCGCCAGGATCTGCGCTGCTTCACGAACGTGACGCAGGATAGAACCGGAGCCCAGCAGCTGAACTTTACCTTTGCTACCTTCGATGGTTTCGAGTTTGTAGATACCTTTACGGATACCTTCCTCGGCACCTGCTGGCATTGCCGGCATGTGGTAGTTTTCGTTCAGGGTGGTGATGTAGTAGTAAATATTCTCTTGCGCTTCACCGTACATGCGCTGCAAGCCGTCATGCATGATGACTGCCACTTCGTACGCGTAAGACGGGTCGTAAGAGATACAGTTAGGGATAGTCAGAGACTGAATGTGGCTGTGACCATCTTCGTGCTGTAGACCTTCACCGTTCAGGGTCGTACGACCAGAAGTACCACCGATCAGGAAGCCGCGAGCCTGCTGGTCGCCTGCCTGCCAGCACAGGTCACCGATACGCTGGAACCCGAACATGGAGTAGTAGATGTAGAACGGGATCATCGGCAGGTTGTTGGTGCTGTAAGAAGTCGCAGCAGCCAGCCAGGATGCGCCTGCACCCAGTTCGTTGATACCTTCCTGAAGGATCTGACCTTTCTCGTCTTCTTTGTAGTATGCAACCTGCTCACGGTCCTGCGGGGTGTACTGCTGACCGTTCGGGCTGTAGATACCGATCTGACGGAACAGACCTTCCATACCGAAAGTACGCGCTTCGTCGGCGATGATTGGAACCAGACGATCTTTGATCGACTTGTTCTTCAGCATCACGTTCAGGGCACGAACGAAAGCGATAGTGGTAGAGATCTCTTTGTTCTGCTCTTCCAGCAGCTGAGAGAAATCTTCCAGCGCTGGCAGTTCCAGCTTCTCGGTGAAGTTAGGCTGACGAGCAGGCAGGTAGCCTTTCAGCGCCTGACGACGTTCGTGCAGGTACTTGTGCTCTTCAGAACCTTCCGGGAAGGTGATGTAAGACAGTTTTTCTACCTGCTCATCGGTCACTGGAACGTTGAAACGGTCGCGGATATAACGCACGCCGTCCATGTTCATTTTCTTAACCTGGTGAGCGATGTTTTTACCTTCTGCGGTATCACCCATGCCGTAACCTTTGATGGTGTGGGCCAGGATCACAGTCGCTTTACCTTTGGTTTCACGCGCTTTTTTCAGTGCAGCGTAAACTTTCTTCGGATCGTGACCACCGCGGTTCAGCGCCCAGATCTGCTCGTCAGTCCAGTCTGCAACCAGGGCTGCGGTTTCAGGATATTTGCCGAAGAAGTGCTCACGAACGTAGGCACCGTCTTTGGATTTGAAGGTCTGGTAGTCGCCGTCAACGGTTTCGTTCATCAGCTGGATCAGTTTACCGCTGGTGTCTTTACGCAGCAGCTCATCCCAACGACCGCCCCACATCACTTTGATCACGTTCCAGCCAGCACCTGCGAAGATGCCTTCCAGTTCGTTGATGATCTTGCCGTTACCGGTTACCGGACCATCCAGACGTTGCAGGTTACAGTTGATGATGAAGCACAGGTTGTCCAGCTTCTCACGGGTCGCGATGGTGATCGCGCCTTTAGATTCTGGCTCATCCATTTCACCGTCGCCCAGGAAGGCGTAAACGGTCTGCTCAGAGGTGTCTTTCAGACCACGGTGTTCCAGGTACTTCAGGAATTTAGCCTGATAGATCGCACCGATTGGACCCAGACCCATAGATACGGTCGGGAACTGCCAGAACTCAGGCATCAGTTTAGGGTGCGGGTAAGAAGACAGACCCTTACCGTGAACTTCCTGACGGAAGTTGTTCATCTGCTCTTCAGTCAGACGACCTTCCAGGAAGGCACGTGCATAGATGCCCGGAGAGATGTGGCCCTGGAAGTACACCAGATCGCCGCCATCTTTCTCGTTAGCTGCACGGAAGAAGTGGTTGAAGCACACTTCGTAAATGGTCGCAGAAGACTGGAAGGACGCCATGTGGCCACCCAGTTCCAGGTCTTTCTTGGATGCGCGCAGAACGGTCATGATGGCGTTCCAGCGGATAGCAGAACGGATACGGCGTTCCAGATCCAGATTGCCCGGGTATTCCGGTTCGTCTTCGACGGCAATCGTGTTTACGTAGTTGCTAGCCCCTGCACCTGAAGCCACTTTCACGCCGCCTTTGCGTGCTTCTGAAAGCAGCTGATCAATCAGATACTGAGCGCGCTCAACACCTTCTTCACGGATGACCGATTCGATCGCCTGTAGCCAGTCGCGAGTTTCGATCGGATCCACGTCATTTTGGAGACGTTCTGACATGGGGGTATTCCTTATCTATCTAATACGTTGATTTGTCTGGAACCTGTCCCATTGTATTTTCGCCAGAAAACACAATAAGACAGGTTCTGCGTTTAGTTGCCGCGCTCTAAAAGTACCTGGCGCTTAATCCTTTCGTTGCTGTATGCGGCGTAATGAACGTTCGCGACGCGATTGTTCACGGCTGCGGTCCAGCAAGATTTCCTCAATGAAAGCCAGATGGCGGTGCGACGCTTCGCGCGCCTGCTCCGGTTCCCCGGCCATTATCGCCTCGAATACTCGGGTGCGATGGTTGCTTACCAGCGGGAGCATCTCCCGACGGGCATACAACAATTCAAAATTCTGACGAACGTTCTGGGCCAGCATCGGCTCCATGCAGCGTAGCAGATGGAGGAGCACCACGTTGTGCGCCGCTTCGGTGACGGCAATTTGATACTGGACGACGGCATTGGACTCGGCGTCTAAATCGCCGGACTGCTGTGCCCGTTCAATGGCCTGATGCAGCTCGCGAATACGTACGCGGTCTTCATCAGTGCTGCGAAGGGCGGCGTAATAAGCCGCGATACCTTCCAGCGCGTGACGGGTCTCAAGCAGATCAAACTGGGATTCTGGGTGGTCAGAGAGAAGTTCTACCAGCGGGTCGCTGAAGCTCTGCCACAGGCTGTTTTGCACAAAGGTTCCGCCACCCTGGCGACGGAGCAACAGGCCCTTTGCTTCGAGACGTTGAATCGCCTCACGCAGAGAGGGGCGTGAAACGTCGAACTGTTTTGCCAGCTCGCGTTCTGGCGGGAGCTTCTCGCCCGGGCGCAGTGTCCCTTCGAGAATCAAAAACTCCAGCTGCTGCTCAATCACATCAGAAAGTTTTGGTTGGCGAATTTTGCTGTAGGCCATATTCCCTGTCTTACGCCTTTTTGCCCGGAGTCAATTGGTCTTACCAATTTCATGTTCGTATCGCTAAAGTAACAAAGTATTCACCTTCTGTCCATATTGGTTTTGATTGAAATCAGTAAACCCGGCACATTTTAACAACCTTACAGAACTAACGTTTCAGGAATGTAACTTTGCACAAATGAAATGGTTACTACCAAAGAGGCAGTTTTAACCATAATGAAACGAGGGCTTTTGCAATCTGAAGCGATTCAACAAGGCAAAAAATGAAAATTCGCCCTCTTCTGACGCATTTCTATTCTATAGGTTGGGGTATGAGGGGTTAACGTACCGATTTACAATTGGTTTCTTTTTATTCAAGTCGTCTTCATCCCTTCATAAAGCAGGTGCATTCGCTGGCGCTTACCACTATTCTTGCGCTAACGGAAGCCATCTCCGCTTTTTTCGGTATCGTTAACCGTAAAGAAATAAATACAGAATATGGACTTTCATAATTACACACGCACAGCGTGAACATAACAACCACACACGAGGTTTCAAATGGAAGCTCAACAGCATGGCGATCAGCTAAAGCGCGGCCTTAAAAACCGCCATATTCAGCTCATCGCCCTGGGCGGTGCTATTGGTACTGGCCTGTTTCTGGGCAGTGCATCGGTTATCCAGTCGGCCGGTCCGGGCATTATTCTGGGGTACGCGATTGCGGGTTTTATTGCATTTCTGATTATGCGCCAGTTAGGTGAAATGGTTGTTGAGGAGCCGGTCGCAGGCTCATTCAGCCACTTCGCCTATAAATACTGGGGCAGCTTCGCAGGTTTCGCCTCGGGGTGGAACTACTGGGTTCTGTACGTTCTGGTTGCCATGGCCGAGCTGACCGCCGTTGGGAAATACATTCAGTTCTGGTACCCGGAGATCCCCACCTGGGCGTCTGCGGCGGCCTTCTTCGTCATTATCAATGCCATTAACCTGACCAACGTAAAAGTGTTTGGTGAGATGGAGTTCTGGTTTGCCATCATCAAAGTGATTGCCGTTGTAGCGATGATCATCTTCGGCGGCTGGCTGCTGTTCAGCGGCAACGGCGGTCAGCAGGCCACCGTGCGCAACCTTTGGGAGCAAGGCGGGTTCCTGCCGCACGGCATGACCGGTCTGGTGATGATGATGGCAATTATCATGTTCTCCTTCGGCGGTCTGGAGCTGGTGGGCATCACCGCCGCGGAAGCCGACAACCCGGAGCAGAGCATCCCGAAAGCCACTAACCAGGTTATCTACCGTATTCTGATCTTCTATGTGGGCTCCCTGGCGGTCCTGCTCTCCCTGCTGCCATGGACGCGCGTGACGGCGGATACCAGCCCGTTTGTGCTCATCTTCCACGAGCTGGGCGACACCTTCGTGGCGAACGCGCTCAACGTCGTGGTGCTGACCGCCGCGCTCTCCGTTTATAACAGCTGCGTTTACTGCAACAGCCGTATGCTGTTCGGCCTGGCGCAACAGGGCAACGCACCGAAAGCGCTGCTTACCGTTGATAAGCGTGGCGTACCGGTTAATACCATCATCGTGTCGGCGGTCGTGACGGCGCTGTGCGTTCTGATTAACTACCTGGCACCGGAATCTGCCTTCGGTCTGCTGATGGCGCTGGTGGTTTCCGCGCTGGTGATTAACTGGGCGATGATTAGCCTCGCGCACATCAAGTTCCGCCGCGCCAAGCACCAGCAGGGCGTAACCACGCGCTTCCCTGCCCTGCTCTATCCGCTGGGGAACTGGGTTTGCCTGCTGTTCATGGCAGCTGTGCTGGTCATCATGCTCATCACCCCAGGCATGGCGATTTCCGTCTACCTGATCCCGGTCTGGATTGCGATCCTCGGCGTGGGTTATATGGTGAAACAGAAAAATGCCAAAACGGTGAAAGCGCACTAAGTGTTTTCTCGCTGTACTCGCGGTTGCGGGTACAGCGTCTTGTTACCTTCCTCACAAATTCGCGCCTACAGCAAAATCCTCCATATCACCGCCTTTATATTGCAACGCATATATTCGTTTGCCAGCGAATAATTCTCTCCATACCGAAACCCGGAGAGCTGTCGATGAATAACAACAAACTGTCAGTAAAAGAAAAGATCGGCTATGGCATGGGTGACGCCGGATGCAACATTATCTTTGGCGCCATCATGTTATTTGTTAACTACTTTTATACGGATATTTTTGGTCTGGCTCCTGCACTGGTTGGCGTTTTACTCCTGTCCGTACGCGTCATTGATGCCATCACGGACCCAATTATGGGCGCGATTGCCGACCGTACCCGCAGCAAATATGGCCGGTTTCGTCCATGGCTGCTGTGGATTGCCTTCCCCTATGCGCTGTTCAGCATTCTGATGTTCACCACGCCGGAGTGGAGCTATAACAGCAAAGTTATCTATGCCTTTGTCACCTACTTCCTGCTGTCGCTGACCTATACGGCTATCAACATTCCCTACTGCTCGCTGGGCGGAGTGATCACCAACGACCCGAAAGAGCGCGTTGCCTGCCAGTCCTACCGTTTTGTTATGGTTGGTATCGCCACTCTGCTGCTGTCGCTAACGCTCCTGCCGATGGCCGACTGGTTCGGTGGGGATAACAAAGCCAAAGGCTACCAGATGGCGATGACCGTGCTGGCGCTGATTGGTACCTGCATGTTCCTGTTCTGCTTCGCCACGGTGCGCGAGCGCGTGCGTCCGGCGGTGCAAACCCATGACGAACTGAAAAACGACCTGAAAGACGTGTGGAAGAACGACCAGTGGGTGCGGATCCTGCTGTTAACCCTGTGCAACGTCTGCCCTGGCTTTATCCGCATGGCGGCCACCATGTATTACGTCACCTGGGTCATGGGGCAAAGCACCCATTTCGCCACGCTGTTTATCAGCCTGGGCGTGGTCGGCATGATGTTCGGCAGTATGCTGGCGAAAGTGCTGACCGACCGCTGGTGTAAGCTGAAGGTCTTCTTCTGGACCAACATCGTGCTGGCGATTTTCTCCTGCGCCTTTTACTTCTTCGACCCGAAAGCGACGACAACTATTGTCGTGCTCTACGTCCTGCTGAACATCCTGCACCAGATCCCGTCACCGCTGCACTGGTCCCTGATGGCCGACGTGGATGACTACGGCGAGTGGAAAACCGGGAAACGCATCACCGGGATCAGCTTCTCCGGCAACATCTTCTTCCTGAAGCTGGGTCTGGCGATTGCCGGGGCAATGGTCGGCTTCCTGCTCTCCTGGTACGGCTACGACGCGGGCGCAAAAGCGCAGAGCGCGGACGCCATCAACGGGATCGTGCTGCTGTTTACCGTCATTCCCGGCATTGGATACTTAATTACCGCGGGCGTAGTACGTCTGCTGAAAGTGGACCGTGAGACCATGAAGCAGATCCAGTCCGATCTGGAAAAGCGTCGCACCAACTATCGCGAGCTGAACGATTATCAGGAACTCAAAGCCGCTGAGACTAAATAAGGAAAGCCGAATGCAAACCTGGCCAAACCCGTTTATTGAACAACGCGCCGACCCGTATATCCTGCGTCACGATGGGCAATATTACTTTATCGCCTCCGTACCGGAGTACGATCGGCTGGCGATCCGCTGCGCGGACTCGCTGGAAGGTTTACGCGATGCCGAAGAGGTGGTTGTCTGGCGCAAGCCCGACACCGGCCCGTTGAGCCAGCTGATCTGGGCACCGGAGCTGCATCATATCGACGGCAGGTGGTACATCTATTTTGCCGCCACGCATACCCAAGCGCTTGATCAGCTCGGGATGTTCCAGCATCGCATGTTTGCCATTGAATGCGCAGACGGCGATCCGCTCACCGGTACGTGGGTGGAAAAAGGGCAAATCAAAACCCCGTTTGACACCTTCGCGCTGGATGCAACCACCTTTGTTCATCAGGGTAAACGCTGGTATCTGTGGGCGCAAAAAGCCCCGGATATTTCCGGTAACTCCAATCTTTACCTGTGTGAAATGGAAAATCCGTGGACGCTGAAAGGCGAGCCGGTGATGCTCAGTAAACCGGAATATGACTGGGAGTGCCGTGGGTTCTGGGTCAACGAAGGCCCGGCGGTGCTGTTCCATGGCGATAAGCTGTTTATCAGCTATTCCGCCAGCGCCACCGACGAGAACTACTGCATGGGATTACTGTGGGCAGACCTGAATGCCGATCCGCAAAACCCGGCTAACTGGCATAAATCCCCGCGCCCGGTGTTTGTCACCAGCTACGAAAACCGTCAGTATGGGCCAGGCCATAACAGCTTTACGCAGACGCCGGAAGGCGAAGATGTGCTGGTCTACCACGCGCGAAACTACACTGAAATTGAAGGCGATCCGCTTTACGATCCCAATCGCCATACTCGCCTGAAACTCATCCGCTGGAACGAAAACGGGATGCCTGATTTCGGCATCCCGCCCGCAGATACGCTGTAACGGCTTCGGCGCGCTGGCTTAAACCAGCGTGCCGTAAATCGTCAGCAGCGCCACAATCACCACCACCACAAACGACGTTTTCTTTGCCATCGAGACGGCAGCCTTTGGCGTTGCGACTTTATCCGTGTGCGGCTCACGCGCCAGCGAGAACTGTGCCAGTCGGGTTAAAACCTGATACTGCGAGGTATGGCGGTCTGCAAGGGAGACAAACCACGCGGGCAGCGCCTTTTCACCGTGACCGATGAGGGCATAGACCACGCCTACCAGACGCACCGGAAGCCAGTCGAGCACGTGCAGGATGGCATCAATGCCGGACTGTAGACGTTCATGCGGCGTAAGATAGCGGGCAAGCCAGGTCTGCCAGGCGCGCAGGAACGCATAACCCATCAGCAGTACCGGCCCCCAGGGTCCGCCCACCACGAACCAGAACAGCGGCGCCAGGTAGTAACGGAAGTTGATCCACAGCAGCGCGTTTTGCAGCTCCCGCAGAAACTCGCGTTCATCGCAGTCCGGCGGTACGCCGTGGATCATCGTCAGCTCGCTCGCCATCGCGCCGCGCGCGTGGGCATCATCCCGGGAAGCGGCTTTCAGATACGCGTGATAGTGCAAACGCACCTTGCCCGCGCCAATACACAGCACGCCGAGCAGGATCCACACCACCAGCAGCGGCACGTTGAAAAAGAGGCCGTAAAGCGAGCGCAGCAACAGGAACGTAATCGCCATCACGCCTGCCGCCATCAGCAACGTGCGCAGCATGGAAAAATGCCTGATGCGGCGGAATAACACCTCCAGCCGATGATCCAGATGCCAGTGCTCGCCGAGCTTAAACAGGCGTTCAGCGATCATAACCAGCAGCATGGTAAACAACGTCATGTTATCTCCTTATCTGACGACGTGGTAAGCATGGCGTGAAACCGGGACCAGTCAAACGCCGGGCCGGGGTCGGTTTTTCTTTCGGGGGCGATGTCGCTGTGCCCTGTAATATTGTCTGCAATGGCGGGATAGCGCCCGATTAACGTTTGCGTTACAGCAACCAGTTTCTCATATTGCGCATCGGTGTAAGGCGTGGTGTCCGTTCCTTCCAGTTCAATTCCAATGGAGAAATCATTGCACCGCTCGCGCCCCTGATACATCGACACGCCGGCATGCCAGGCACGCTTATCAAAAGGAACATACTGAACCACTTCGCCATCACGACGGATCAGACAGTGCGCCGATACGCGCAGATGCGCAATCTCAGCGAAGAAGGGGTGGGCATCGGGATCTATCGTTCCAGTGAATAACGCATCGATCCACGGACCGCCAAACTCACCCGGCGGGAAACTAATATTGTGAACCACCAGCAGTGTGGGCTTTTCATCCTCCGGGCGGCAGTCGTGGTGCGGCGACGGTACATGCCGCGCGTCCACCAGCCATCCGTTTTCTAACAACATGCTGGAACTCCTTATCTATGGTGCTGTTACTCGGTTCAGAGTAGCATGTTTCAATATTATGATTCGTTACCAATTTGGAGTTTTATCATGCCGCCTCGCCGCTATAACCCCGACCACCGACGTGACGCGCTTCTGGAACGTATTAATAGTGATATCCCGGCAAGCGTTGCCCATGCCCTGAAAGAAGATCTCGGCGGCGACGTCAGCGCCGATAACGATATTACCGCCCAATTGTTGCCAAAAGAGACACGCTCGCATGCGGTGATCATCACCCGCGAAGCGGGGGTTTTCTGCGGCAAACGCTGGGTTGAAGAGGTCTTTACCCAGCTGGCAGGCGACGAGGTGCAGGTAACATGGCACGTTGAAGACGGTGATGCGGTCACGGCGAATCAGCCACTGTTCGAGCTGGACGGCCCGTCCCGCGTCTTGCTGACCGGTGAACGCACCGCGCTCAATTTTGTGCAAACGCTCTCTGGCGTTGCCAGTGAAGTACGCCGCTACGTTGACCTGCTGGCAGGCACCCGCACGCAGCTGCTGGATACCCGTAAAACCCTGCCGGGCCTGCGCACCGCGCTGAAATACGCGGTACTCTGCGGTGGCGGCGCCAACCATCGTCTGGGGCTATCCGATGCCTTCCTGATCAAAGAGAACCACATTATTGCCTCTGGCTCGGTGCGTCAGGCCGTGGAAAAAGCCTTCTGGCTACATCCGGATGTGCCGGTCGAAGTGGAAGTGGAAACGCTGGAGGAGCTGGACGAGGCCATTAAAGCGGGGGCTGACATCATCATGCTCGATAACTTCGACACGGAGCAGATGCGTGAAGCGGTCAAACGCACAAACGGCCAGGCGCAGCTTGAGGTGTCCGGCAACGTGACGTTCGACACCATCCGCGAATTTGCTGAAACCGGCGTCGATTACATCTCCGTTGGCGCCCTGACCAAGCACGTCCGCGCCCTCGACCTCTCGATGCGCTTCAAATAAATTATCCTCCCCTCTCCGCCCGGAGAGGGGAAATACGAAACCGCTCGCAATTACGCTGTCCTTCTCTGCAACACTGGATCATTTCCCTGAAAGCCCCTTCACGTTCACGCTTTTGTCCCTCGTTTCTGCATGCTGGCACTGCCACAGTAGCGCCACTTAACGTAAGGAGCAGACATGAACAGACAACAAGGATTTACCCTGATTGAGCTAATGGTGGTCATTGGCATTATTGCCATCCTGAGCGCCATTGGCGTTCCGGCCTATCAGAACTACCTGCGAAAAGCGGCGCTCACCGATATGCTGCAAACGTTCATCCCCTACCGCACCGCCATTGAGCTTTGCGCCCTGGATCGTGGTGGTGTGGATAGCTGCGACGCAGGCACCAATGGCATCCCCTCCCCGACAACCACACGTTACGTTTCAGCGATGAGCGTGGCAAAGGGGGCCGTATCGTTAACAGGGCAGGAAAGCCTTAACGGACTTGAAGTGCTCATGACACCGATCTGGAGCGACGGTAACGGTATGACGGGCTGGACGCGTGACTGCAAAATTGCGTCCGACACGGCGCTCAGACAAGCCTGTGAAGATGTTTTCCGCTTCGACAACAACTGACAGGAGTGGACAATGAATACCGAACAGCTAATGACGCTCTGTCAGCGCCATCACGCACTGCTACTCGCAAGCGACACCGATATGATCAGCATTGCGGTGGTGGGTAATCCTGCCTCTGAGCTGATGGAAGCGTTACGCTTCGCCACGCAGAAGCGTATTGATATTGAGTGCTGGACGGCAGAACGGATGGAAAAACGGCTTCAGTCCGTCTCATCATCACACCTGCCGGGCATAGCGCCAAACTCAGCCGCTGACGTGCTCAGTACAACCTTGCAGCAGGCAGTAAACCAGCGGGCTTCTGACATCCATATTGAACCGACGGAGCACGGCTACCAGATCCGTTTGCGAATCGACGGTGTTCTCTACCCGCAACTGCCGATCTCTGCCGCCCTCGGGACGACGCTTGCCGCACGCCTGAAGGTGCTGGGTCAACTGGATATTGCGGAGCGCCGCCTGCCGCAGGACGGCCAGTTTACGGTGGAGCTGGCAAGCGTCCCCGTCTCTTTTCGTATCGCAACCCTTCCCTGTAGTGGTGGAGAAAAAATCGTGCTTCGTCTGCTTCACCAGGTACAGCAGGCACTGGAGCTTGAACAGCTGGGGATGAGCGCAGACCAGCAGGCCCGTTTTGCCGGGGCGCTTAACAGCCCTCAGGGGTTGATTCTGGTCACCGGCCCGACCGGTAGCGGGAAAACGGTGACGCTGTACAGCGCGTTACAGGCGCGAAATACCCCTGACGTCAATATTTGCAGCGTGGAAGATCCCGTTGAAATCCCGCTTGCAGGCTTAAACCAGACGCAGATTAATCCGCGCGCTGAGCTGACCTTTCAGAGCGTGCTGCGTGCCCTGCTCAGGCAGGATCCTGACATCATTATGGTGGGTGAAATTCGTGACGGCGAAACGGCAGAAATTGCCATTAAGGCGGCGCAAACCGGGCATCTGGTGCTGTCCACCCTCCATACTAATTCGACGACTGAAACGCTGGTACGGCTGCAACAGATGGGCGTCGCGCGCTGGATGATCTCTTCGGCGCTCTCGATGGTGATTGCCCAGCGACTGGTGCGCCGTTTATGTCCGTACTGCCGACAGGAAGCCAGCCGCCACACCGAATTACCCCGCACGCTGTGGCCCCGGCCGCTTCCTCGCTGGCAACCCACCGGCTGCGATCGCTGCTACCACGGTTTTTATGGTCGCGTAGCCATTTTTGAAGTGCTCGTCATCGACGACACGCTGCGGCAGGCCATCGCCAGCGGAGCAAGCACGGAGGTGATTGGGTCCAGCGCTCGTCAGGCGGGAATGACCTCTTTGTTTGAGCATGGCTGCATGGCCGTAGAGCAAGGGCTGACCACGCTCGAAGAGCTGTTGCGCGTCCTGGGAATGCCCGATGGCTGCTAATTCGCTCTGGCGCTGGCGTGCCCTGAACACCGAGGGGGAGGTGCAAACCGGCACCCTCTGGGCCATCGACCGTGGCGCAGCTTACACGGCTCTGGTGCTTAAACAACTGCACCCGCTGGCGCTAAAACGCTGTCAGCAGCGCCACCGATGGCAGGTGCAGCACTGCTACGATATTTTTCGCCAGCTCGCCACGCTGCTACAGGCTGGACTCACGCTATCCCAAAGCCTGCACATGCTGGCGGAACAGCATCCTTTGCAGCACTGGCAGGCGCTGCTGCACAGTCTTGCTGATGACCTGAGCGAAGGTTGCGCCCTGTCAGAGGCCATGAAGAAATGGCCAGAGGTGTTTAGCCCTCTTTATGTCTCAATGGTGAAGACGGGTGAGCTGACGGGTAAGCTCGAAGCCTGCTGCCGTCAGCTTGCGCAGCAACAAAAATCCCAGCAGCAGCTCAGTGCGAAGGTGAAGAAAGCGCTGCGCTATCCGCTGATCATCCTGACGCTGGCCGTTTTCGTGGTGCTGGCGATGGTCACGCTGGTTTTGCCTGAGTTTGCTGCAATCTACAAAACGTTCAACACCCCGCTCCCTTTGCTCACGCAGGCAGTCATGGGGCTGGCGGCCTTGGTTCAGGCGCATATCCTCACCCTTTTGACCCTGCTCGTGGCAATGGTTGTCATCGCCTGTAAGCTGCGGCGGCATCCACGCTGGCAGTATGTTTTGTTACACGTACCGGTGATGGGCACGCTGACGCGCGGGCAAAAACTGGGACAGATTTTTACCGTGCTGTCATTAACCCAGCAGGCCGGAATTGCCTTTTTACAAGGACTGGAGAGTGTGGAGGAGACCGTTGAGAGGGGCTACTGGCAGGAGAAACTCCGTGAGATACGCAGCGATATCGAACAGGGGATGCCCGTGTGGTCCTCCTTCAAGAAGGCCTCTGTTTTTACGCCACTGTGTATTCAGCTCATTCGCACCGGAGAAGTGTCGGGTTCACTGGATGTGATGCTGATGAATCTGGCCCGCCACCATACGGAACAGACATTTCAGCAGGCAGACAATCTGGCGGCGCTTCTTGAGCCTTTGCTACTGGTCGTGACGGGTCTGATTATCGGCACGCTGGTGGTGGCAATGTATTTGCCGATTTTCCATCTGGGGGATGCAATGAGCGCGGGGTAACGCTGGCGCACGGACGCGCGCCAGCCGTAGCCGTCAGAGGCTATTAAATACGCGGTTTTCCTGCTCCTGAACGCGGATAAACGTCGTGCGTTTCGTCAGCTCTTTCAGGCGGGAAGCACCAACGTAGGTGCAGGCAGAACGCAGACCGCCGAGGATATCGCGCGCCGTGTTTTTGACCGGACCACGCAGTGGCAGCTTAACGGTTTTGCCTTCCGCCGCACGGTATTTCGCGACACCGCCCACGTGACGGGTCATCGCGGATTCAGAGCTCATTCCGTAGAACAGCATGAACTTCTCACCGTTTTCTTCCACCACGGTACCGCCGCTCTCTTCGTGGCCTGCCAGCATGCCGCCGAGCATCACGAAATCCGCGCCGCCGCCGAAGGCTTTCGCGACATCGCCTGGCATGGTGCAGCCACCGTCGCTGATGATCTGGCCGCCCAGACCGTGCGCAGCGTCAGCGCATTCAATTACCGCAGACAGCTGCGGATAACCCACACCGGTTTTCACGCGCGTGGTGCAAACGGACCCCGGGCCAATGCCAACTTTCACAATGTCGGCCCCGGAGAGTATCAGCTCTTCACACATTTCACCGGTCACCACGTTGCCCGCGATGATGGTTTTGGTTGGCCAGGTCTCACGTGCCTTGCTGACGAACTGAACGAAATGCTCGGAATAACCATTTGCCACGTCAATGCAGACAAAATTCAGCGCTGGATTGGCGTTCAGGATCTGTTTGGTTTTCTCGAAATCTGCATCAGAGGTACCGGTCGAGACCATCACATGCTTCACCACGTCAGCCGAGGCGGAGGCGACAAACGCATCCCACTCTTCAGCGCTGTAGTGTTTGTGTACCGCAGTAAGGATGTCGAATTGCGCCAGTGCGGTCGCCATCTCGAAGGTCCCGACGGTATCCATGTTGGCCGCGATAATCGGCACGCCAGACCACGTCTGACCGGAATGCTTAAAGGTGAATTGACGTTCGAGTTCAACGTCTGAGCGACTTTTCAGTGTAGAGCGTTTAGGGCGGATAAGAACGTCTTTGAAACCTAACTTCAGATCTTCTTCGATACGCATGTGCGGATTCCTGGGGTTAGAGGCAAATATATTAAAAGCACAACTCCAGTGACGCTATCATACGCACTAATACCTGCTCCGCAAGACTGCGAAATTCTCTTTTTTTACGCTACAATCCTATAAATTTACCTGGTAAAAAGCGGGTAAAGAGAGCTAAACATTGGCTGTTGTAAGTTTGAATTTTAAGCAACTGATTTTAAAACTGAATAATTCCCAGGATCTGATTTAATGGGGTATATCGTCGCATTAACCGGCGGCATCGGTAGTGGTAAAAGCACCGTTGCGCACGCGTTTGCTCGTCTCGGCATCACGATTATCGACGCCGATATCATTGCCCGTCAGGTGGTAGAACCCAATACACCCGCCTTAAACGCCATCGAAGCGCATTTTGGTCGCCCCGTGATACAGGCTGACGGCACCCTGAATCGTCGGCAGCTGCGTGAGTGCATATTTTCCGATCCAGCGGAAAAAGCCTGGCTTAATGCCCTGCTCCACCCCATTATCCACCAGGAAACTCAGCGTCAGATTGCCGCAGCCAGTTCGCCCTATGTGTTGTGGGTGGTCCCGTTACTGGTGGAAAATCAGCTTCAAAATAAAGCAGACAGAACGCTGGTGATTGACGTTTCCCGCGAAACGCAAATCCAGAGAACCATGGCGCGTGACCATGTTTCTCGCGAGCATGCTGAACAAATTCTTGCCGCACAGGCCACGCGCGAAGCGCGCCTCGCCATTGCGGATGATGTTATTGATAATAACGGCGCACCAGATGCCATTGCATCGGATGTTGCTCGTCTGCACGCGCAGTATCTGACCTTCGCCGCGCAGGCCGTTGCACAGGAAAAACCATAATGTCGACTCATATCCTTTTTGAGCACCCGCTTAACGAAAAAATGCGTACCTGGCTACGCATAGAATTTCTTATTCAACAGCTTTCACAACATCTGCCTGTCAACGATCACGCCACCGCGCTGCATTTTTTCCGCAACGTGGGCGATCTGCTGGATGTGATTGAACGCGGCGACGTCCGCACTGAGCTGTTGAAAGAGCTGGAGCGCCAGCAGCGTAAATTACAGGCCTGGGCCGAAGTACCGGGCGTGGATCAAAGTCGAATTGACGCTTTACGCCAGCAGCTGAAAAACAGCAGCACGACGCTGATGGCCGCGCCGCGCGTTGGCCAGTTTTTACGAGAGGATCGTCTGATTGCGCTGGTGCGCCAGCGCCTGAGCATACCGGGCGGATGCTGTAGCTTTGACCTGCCGACGCTGCATATGTGGCTGCACATGCCGCAGGAACAGCGCGATCGCCAGGTGAACAGCTGGCTGGGCAGTCTGGAGCCGATGAATCAGACGTTATCCCTGATCCTCGATCTTGTGCGTAACTCGGCCCCGTTCCGCAAACAAACCAGTCTCAACGGTTTTTATCAGGATAACGGTGACGACGCCGATCTTCTGCGCCTGAATCTGTCTCTTGGCGAGCAGCTTTACCCGCAAATTTCCGGACATAAAAGCCGTTTCGCGATCCGCTTTATGCCGCTGGACAGTGAACATGGCACCGTGCCGGAACGCCTCGATTTTGAACTGGCCTGTTGTTAAGGAGTGCCAATGTCTGACGTAACCACCGTAAACTGCCCAACCTGTGGGAAAACTGTCGTCTGGGGAGACGTAAGTCCATTTCGCCCATTCTGCTGTAAGCGCTGTCAGCTTATAGACCTGGGCGAATGGGCGGCGGAAGAGAAACGCATTCCGAGCGAAGGCGATCTCTCGGATAGCGATGACTGGAGCGAAAACCAGCAGTAACGTTCAAAGCCTGCTGGCGCGTCGCTTAGCAGGCCTACGGTTGTGCGGCCAGCCGGAGGATCACAGGCTCATTGGCAGGCGGGAATTTTTCCGCATCACTGGCCTGAAGCTCAATCCAGTTACCCGGCTGCCCCTCTTTTCCCCACGGCTCACCTTCCCAGTTTTCAACCAGCCAGAACCACAGCGTGATGTGACGATCCGGAAACTGGTACTCCAGCTTATCGAACAGCGTTGCGCCAAGCGGGGTGATCCCCACCTCTTCCTGAAGCTCACGCACCAGCGCCTGCTCCGGCGTTTCACCTGATTCGATTTTTCCGCCGGGGAATTCCCATTTGTTGGCCATATGCGCATCGGCGGCACGTTGGGTAATGAAGATCTGATTTTGCGGGTTGCGAATGATCCCGACAGCAATTTGCAGTGTTTTCATCATGTCACTTCCATAAAAAAGGCGCAGATATCTGCGCCTTTTCAGTTTGTTATGTTCTTAACTCAGACGGCCGTGGCACGCCTTGTATTTTTTGCCGGAACCGCATGGGCACGGATCGTTACGACCGACTTTACGATCGCCCGTCTGCGCTGCGATTGCCGCTGCGGCTTCGCTTTCATCGGTCTGATGGCTCAGCTGCTGCATCTGTGCCAGACGCTCGGCTTCTTCACGACGCTGCTGCTCCATCGCTTCCACTTCTTCCGGCATACGCACCTGAACTTTGCTCAGGGTACTGATGACTTCATACTTCAGCGACTCCAGCATGGCAGCAAACATGGAGAAGGATTCACGCTTGTACTCCTGCTTCGGATCTTTCTGCGCATAACCACGCAGGTGGATACCCTGACGCAGGTAGTCCATTGCCGCCAGATGCTCTTTCCACAGGGAGTCCAGGGTCTGCAACATTACGCCTTTCTCAAAGTGACGCATCATCTCTGCGCCAACCACTTCTTCCTTACGCTTGTAGACGTCCAGCGCGGTTTCGTAGATACGCTCGCGCAGGGTCTCTTCGTGCAACTCAGGCTCTTTGTCCAGCCACTCTTTGATTGGCAGTTCGAGATCGAAGTCGTTTTTCAGACGTTCCTGCAAACCTTCGATATCCCACATCTCTTCCAGAGACTGCGGCGGAATGTGCGCGTCGATAGTGGCTTTGAACACATCTTCGCGAATGCTGTTGATGGTTTCGCTCACGTCGGACACGTCCAGCAGTTCGTTACGCTGGGTGTAGATCGCACGACGCTGGTCGTTGGCAACGTCATCATATTCCAGCAGCTGCTTACGAATATCGAAGTTGCGGCTTTCTACTTTACGCTGGGCGTTGGCAATCGCTTTGGTAACCCACGGGTGCTCGATCGCTTCGCCAGGTTTCATGCCCAGTTTACGCATCATGCCGGACACACGGTCAGAGGCGAAAATACGCATCAGCGCATCTTCCATAGACAGATAGAAGCGGGAAGAACCGGCATCACCCTGACGACCTGCACGACCGCGCAGCTGGTTATCGATACGACGGGATTCATGACGCTCGGTACCAATGATGTGCAGACCACCGGATGCCAGCACCGCGTCGTGACGCACCTGCCAGTCGGCTTTGATCTGCGCGATTTGCTCTGGGGTTGGGTTTTCCAGCTCCGCCACTTCGGCCTGCCAGCTACCGCCGAGCATAATATCGGTACCACGACCCGCCATGTTGGTGGCGATGGTTACGGCAGCCGGGTAACCGGCCTGCGCAACGATATCTGCTTCTTTAGCGTGGAACTTGGCGTTCAGAACGTTGTGTTTGATGCCTGCTTTGGTCAGCTCGTTGGATACCACTTCGGATTTCTCGATGGAGATGGTCCCCACCAGTACCGGCTGGCCCTTCGCGGTACGTTCGCGAATATCTTCAATGATCGCCTGAATTTTTTCCGCTTCAGTCATGTATACCAGGTCCGGCATATCCTTACGGATCATCGGACGGTTGGTAGGTACTACCACGGTATCCAGCTTATAGATGGAGCTGAACTCAAACGCTTCGGTATCTGCGGTACCGGTCATCCCCGCCAGCTTCTCGTACAGACGGAAGTAGTTCTGGAAGGTGATGGATGCCAGCGTCTGGTTTTCGTTTTGAATATCCACGCCTTCTTTCGCTTCCACGGCCTGGTGCAGGCCATCGGACCAGCGACGTCCCTGCATAGTACGGCCGGTGTGTTCATCGACGATGATGACTTCGCCGTCTTTAACAATGTAGTCAACGTCGCGGGTGAAAAGGGCGTGCGCGCGCAGTGCGGCCGTTACGTGGTGCATCAGCATGATGTTGCTCGGGGAGTACAGAGACTCGCCCTCTTCCATAATGCCTTCAGCCACCAGCAACTCTTCGATTTTCACCAGGCCGCGTTCGGTCAGGTTGACCTGACGCGCTTTTTCATCCACGGAGAAGTGACCTTCCCCCTGGAAAGTATCGGAGTCTTCTTTCTCCTGACGCAGCAGGTGAGGAATGATTTTGTCGACTTTACGGTACATCTCGGAGCTGTCTTCGGCCGGGCCGGAGATGATCAGCGGGGTACGCGCTTCATCGATCAGAATGGAGTCAACCTCATCCACCAGCGCATAGTGCAGTTTACGCTGGACGCGCTCTTCCGGGCTGAACGCCATGTTGTCGCGCAGGTAGTCGAAGCCGTATTCGTTGTTGGTGCCGTAGGTGATATCTGCGTTATAGGCTTCACGCTTGGCAGGTGCCGGCAGGCCGGACATGTTAATGCCCACGGTCATGCCGAGGAATTCGAACAGTGGACGGTTGTTTTCTGCGTCGCGCTGCGCCAGATAGTCGTTGACGGTAACAACGTGAACGCCCTTACCCGTCAGCGCATTCAGGTAAGCCGGCAGCGTTGCCGTCAGGGTTTTACCTTCACCGGTACGCATTTCCGCGATGCAGCGCTCGTTGAGCACCATCCCGCCCAGCAGCTGCACGTCGAAGTGACGCATGCCGAACACGCGTTTACTGGCCTCACGTACAACGGCGAAGGCTTCCGGGATCAGGCTTTCTAAGGTTTCACCTTTCTCCAGACGCGCACGGAACTCCGCGGTTTTCGCTTTCAGCTCATCATCAGTGAGCTTCTCCATCGCCGGTTCCATACCGTTGATGACGTTCACAGCTTTGCGCATGCGGCGCAGGGTACGATCGTTACGACTACCAAAAACTTTGGTTAACAATTTGATTAGCATAATAAATTCTCAAACGCCCCAGTCGGGCAGATAAATTAAGGTATTGAAAAAGGTTAATTTAGCTGAGGCGTTGAGGCCCGGCACGGATGCCGTGAACCTGGCTAATCCATGTCGAAACAGAGAAGGATGCAGGGGAAACAAAATCCGTTTGCGCCGTCTGATTTACGGTCACTGGCGGCTGGTTGTCCTGCGTCAGAAGCGCATTAAGCGTATCGAGCAGGGCAAGATGCTGAGCCTGAACCGGCAGCGTTTGTTCCGCAACAGGCATCGTCTGTGGCGCCATCGCGAACGACAGATGGCGGATAACCGTGCGAATCGCGTGCTGCTGCCAGTAATCAACGGAGAAATTAGGACGGCGGCTAGCTTCAAGCCATGCGAGATTAGTGAAGTTAACCCGTGTGGTGAGATCGTGTTTGGTCGTCGTGGAACGTGCTGGCGTGGCCGCGTCTGCGCTGTTGCTGAGCACAGGCAAGCCGAAACTCGCCGCGACCATCCCCAATAAGAGATGCGGCCAGAAGTAACGTCTGCCAAATTGTCGCCAGCGCGTCAGTATTCCGCTCACTTGCTCCACCACGTTCGCCCGCCAGTGCAGGCTGAGTTCAGTTATTCTTTTTTAGCGCCCAGATATTACCACTAAAGCCAATACACGGCAGCAGGAATGACACCTTGCAGCAGGTAAAAACGGTCAATAATGCAGCGAACACACCGTTATTCGGCACCCGACACAGGCCAGGGGTGAGGGGGACAAATTAAAGAAGGGCAGAAATAAAAACGACTGGCTTCCCTGGTCGGAGAGAGTACCAGGTGAACCAGTCGCTTTTCTTACGAAACGGCTTTAACCGTTACGCCAGGACCATAGTCGGGGCTTTGAACGCCAGCGGCAGTTCAGCTTCGTCTTCGAAGGTCACATATTCCCAGGCTTCTTGTTTTGCCAGGACGGCCTGCAACAGTTTGTTGTTCAGTGCATGACCGGATTTAAACGCGGTAAATGCACCAATGATGTTGTGACCACACATGAAGAGGTCGCCGATCGCGTCCAGCATTTTGTGACGAACAAATTCATCTTCAAAACGCAGGCCGTCTTCGTTCAGTACGCGATAATCGTCAACAACGATGGCACAATCGAAGCTGCCGCCCAGGCACAGGCCGCGGGATTGCAGATATTCGATATCACGCATAAAGCCGAAGGTACGTGCTCGGCTGATCTGACGCATGAACGCATCCGCAGAGAAGTTCATCGCATAGCGCTGGGTGCTGGAGTCAATAGCCGGATGGTTAAAATCGATGGTGAAGTCCAACGAGAAACCATTGTACGGTTTGAATTCAGCCCATTTGTCGCCATCTTCGACGCGAACGGTCTCTTTAATGCGAACAAATTTCTTCGCGCAGTTCAGTTCTTCGATGCCGGCATCCAGCAACAAATAAACGAACGGAGCAGCACTCCCGTCCATGATCGGGATTTCTGGCGCATCGACTTCAACCATAATGTTGTCGATACCCAGACCCGCCAGGGCGGCGTTCAGGTGCTCTACGGTAGAAATCCGCACGTCATGCTCGTTCACCAGACAAGTACAGAGCATAGTATCACGCACAGATTTGGCATCGGCCGGAAAATCTACCGGTGGATTCAAGTCGGTGCGACGATAGATGACCCCGGTATTGGCCGGCGCAGGGCGTAACGTCAGTGTGACTTTCTTGCCGGTATGTAAACCGACACCCGTCGCCTGAACGATACGTTTAAGTGTCCTTTGTTTGATCATCGTATAATCTCGCCAAATTAACTATCCAACCGAGAGTGTATATCACTAACGGTGGGCCAGTTTAGCACAAAGAGCGCAAATCCCCAAATTCCAGCCAATTCTTAGTCAGCTTGCTTACGCAGGAACGCCGGGATATCCAGATAATCTGGCTCTTTTGCCGTTTGTGGAGTTGGGTCGTTCACCACTTTCGCAGCGGGTTTTTGCTCCTGAGTCAGAGGCGCCATACCGTGCTGCTGGTAACGATCCATAACCGGCTGCTGAGTCTGTTTGTTGGTCACCAGGGTGATCTCAGGACGCTTGTCCATACCGATACCGGTGGCCACAACGGTCACACGCAGTTCGTCGTTCATTTCCGGATCAAGGGACGTACCGATAACAACGGTCGCGTTGTCAGAGGCGAACGCACGGATGGTGTTACCCACGGTTTCGAACTCATCCAGACGCAGGTCAAAGCCAGCGGTAATGTTGACCAGCACGCCGCGCGCACCAGACAGATCGATATCTTCCAGCAGTGGAGAAGAGATCGCCATTTCAGCGGCTTCTTCCGCACGGTCTTCGCCGCTCGCCACGCCAGAGCCCATCATCGCGTAGCCCATCTCGGACATCACGGTGCGAACGTCTGCAAAGTCAACGTTCATCAGACCTGGACGGGTAATCAGTTCAGCAATACCCTGAACCGCGCCTTTCAGCACGTCGTTTGCCGCGCCAAAGGCGTCCAGCAGAGAGATACCGCGACCCAGCACTTTCAGCAGCTTGTCGTTCGGGATGGTAATCAGAGAGTCCACGTGCTTGGACAGCTCGGTGATACCCTGCTCCGCGAAAGCCATACGCTTCTTACCTTCAAAGTTGAAAGGCTTGGTCACGACAGCAACGGTCAGAATACCTAAATCTTTAGCGACTTCCGCTACAACGGGTGCTGCACCGGTACCTGTACCGCCGCCCATACCCGCTGCGATGAAGACCATGTCTGCACCGTCCAGTGCAGCGCGCAGCGCTTCACGATCTTCTTCTGCCGCGTTGCGGCCCACTTCCGGGTTAGCCCCTGCTCCCAGACCTTTGGTGATGCCACCACCGATCTGAATCGTCTGGCCAACAGCCGTTTTACGCAGCGCCTGCGCATCGGTGTTCACCGCGAAGAATTCAACACCTTCGATGCGCTCGCGCACCATGTGCTCTACGGCGTTACCGCCGCCGCCACCGACGCCGATGACTTTAATCACCGCGTCGTTGGTTAATTCCATAGGTTCAAACATAATCTCTCTCTCCGTTGTGCCTGTCGCCCGAGACCGCTAATTCTCTCCGGTCTCTTAAAAAAATTAAAACTCTTTTCGCAACCAGGTGTTAAGTCGTTTGACCCAAGACCCCACCGAGACGCGTTTTTCCACTTCTGCTTCACCACTCAAATGGGATTCTTTCCCGTAGTGCAGCAGGCCCACGGCCGTTGAGTAATACGGCTCCTGAGCGTAATCCGTTAAACCGGTAATATTCAGCGGCGCACCAATACGCACCTGCGTATGGAACACGCGCTGAGCGCAGGCCGCAAGACCTTCAATTTGCGCTGCCCCGCCGGTTAATACAATCCCCGCCGCGAGATGATGTTTCACACCCTGCTGGCGAAGCTGTTCCTGTAACTGCAAAATCTCTTCGTTGACCAGGTTGAGCAGCTCGGTATAACGCGGCTCAATCACCTCTGCCAGCGTCTGGCGTTGCAGGCTGCGCGGCGGTCGCCCGCCTACGCTCGGCACTTCAACGCTCTCGTCTTTGCCGACGATAGAGCCCAGCGCGCAACCATGGCGCACTTTAATCGCCTCTGCATCGCTCGGTGGCGTACCAAAGGCGTAAGCGATATCGCTGGTCACAACATTCCCGGCGTACGGGATCACTTTGGTGTGGCGTAACGCACCGCCGGTATAGACGGCCATGTCCATTGTACCACCACCAATATCGACCACACAGACGCCCAGTTCACGTTCGTCTTCGGTCAGCACGGAATAGCTCGCGGCAAGACCGGCGAAAATGAGTTGGTCAACTTTCAGGCCACAACGTTCAACGGCTTTTACAATGTTCTTCGCCATATCGTTGTGACATGTGATCAGGTGCACTTTTGCCTGCATACGCACGCCCGACAGACCGACCGGATTCTTGATGCCTTCCTGGTAGTCGATCGCGTATTCCTGCGGGATCACATGCAGCACACGGTGCTCGTCGCGAACACGCACGGATTTCGCCGTGTGGACAACGTTCTCAACGTCTTCCTGCGTCACCTCTTCTTCAGAAATCGGCACCATACCGATTTCATTCTGGCAGCTGATGTGCTTACCAGACAGGGCCAGATAGACAGAGGAAATCTGGCAATCTGCCATCAATTCAGCCTGGTCGATGGCGCGCTGAACGCATTTCACCACCGACTCAAGGTCGTTTACCCCACCTTTATCCATACCACGGGAGGGGCAGCTGCCCACACCAATGATATTGACCATACCGTCGGGCAGAACTTCCCCTACCAAAGCGGCAACCTTCGCGGTGCCAATCTCCAGTCCTACTACCAATTTTCTGTCCGTCGACTTGATCATTGTTGTTCTGCCTGTACCTGTGCCTGATTTTGTTGCTGATTAGGTTCCTCGACCGGAGCCGGCTCCCAACCGACTGCTGCGCCTGAGTCATAGCGCAAATCAACGTAGCTTATCCGTTTGCCATCCGTCTGCGCCTGCTGCTGTAAAACCGGGTAAAGTTCTACAAAACGCGCCAGACGTTTCATTGTGTCGCCGCGGCCAAGATTGAGCTTAATGCCATTCGTTAGGGTCAACTGCCAGGAACGGCGCGCCGTCATCGCAGCATCTTTTAACGTAAAGCGATCCTTAGCCAGCACCTGCCCCATCTCACGAAAACCCTGCAATACTTCGTTTTCGCTGCCTTCCGGGCCATACAACATCGGTAAATTCTGCTTGTTGACACGATCGCTCGGGACGCTGAACGAATTTCCGTCTACGTCAACCATATGCTGATCATTCCAACGCGCAATCGGCACATATTCAACCAGATGAATCTTCAATTCATCTGGCCATTGTTTTCTGACACTCGCCTGTTTTATCCACGGCAGACGTTCAATCTGACTCTGGATAATGTTGACGTCCTGCGTCATAAAGGTGCCAGGCGACCCAAGCGCCAGAATCGACTGGCGAATGTCATCGTTACGCGTGTAGTGTCGCTCCCCGGTCACCACCAGCTTCGACAGCGGCAACCGCTGCGCGTCTTCCATCCAGCCCAGCACCATCCAGCCGCTGATAAACACGGTGCACAGCACCCCGAGCAGGAAGATGATCCCTGCAAGACGCGTTCCATTACTCCGGCGCGAAGAGGAATATTCTTCTTCGTCATCGCGGTTGCGCGTGTTCAATGCAGCCTGAGACATATCAGCCCGCCTGGTCCAGAATACGTACGACTAACTGCGAGAAGCTCATTCCCGCCTGACGCGCCGCCATCGGCACAAGGCTATGGCTGGTCATACCCGGAGACGTGTTTGCTTCCAGCAGATAAAATTGCCCGTCACCGTCAAGCATCACGTCAATGCGTCCCCAGCCACGACATCCCAGCACATTCCAGGCTTTAAGCACCAGAGACTGTAATTCGGCCTCACGCTCTGCTTCAAGACCCGCTGGGCATAAATATTGCGTCTCATCAGAGAGATACTTCGCCTCATAATCATAGAAGACTCCGGCGGGTTGGATGCGAATTGACGGTAAAATTTCTTCGCCAAGCATCGCGACGGTAAATTCCGGCCCGCTAAGCCATTTTTCAATCAGAACTTCTTCATCATGTTGAAATGCCAGTGCTAAAGCGTCAGCCAAATCTACAGCTTTATCGACTTTGGACATTCCCACGCTCGACCCTTCACGGCTCGGCTTCACAATAACCGGTAAGCCCAGTGCCGCAATGCGTGTATTAACGCTGTCCGACAGACCCATTTCATATTCACGACGCGTCAGTGCAACCCATGGCGCAACGGGCAGACCCGCCCCCTGCCACAGCAGTTTGCTGCGCAGTTTATCCATGGAGATGGCGGATGCCATCACGCCGCTGCCGGTGTACGGCATGCCGATCAGTTCCAGCAGCCCCTGCAACGTGCCGTCTTCACCGCCGCGACCGTGCAACGCGATAAAGGCTTTATCGAAGCCCATCGCTTTCAGCTGCGTGACGTCCACCTCTTTCGGATCAACCGGATGCGCGTCCACGCCACCTTCACGCAGGCCCGCCAGCACGGCAGCGCCCGAATTCAGAGAAACCTCGCGTTCGGCGGAAGTGCCGCCAAACAGGACAGCAATCTTATCAGCCATGACGCTCGTCCTCCTGAGTTTGCGGCTTCAGTTTGATTTCAGCTAAGGTACGGGCGATTTTGCCGATATTTCCCGCGCCCTGAATCAGGATCAGATCGTTACCCGTCAGGACCGGGGCAAGCATTTCAGCCACCTGCGCCGGGTCGGGAACCAGAATAGGATCCACTTTACCGCGTCCACGGATGGTACGACATAAAGAACGACTGTCCGCACCCGGAATCGGAGTTTCACCCGCTGCATAAACATCCAGCATCAGCAGGGTATCGACCTGCGAAAGGACGTTGGCAAAATCGTCATACAGATCGCGAGTACGCGTGTAACGGTGCGGCTGGAAGATCATGACCAGATTCTTTTCCGGCCAACCCGCGCGTGCCGCTTTGATGGTTGCGTCCACTTCCGTCGGATGGTGACCGTAGTCGTCTACCAGCATCGCAGAACCTGGCTTACCGTTTACCGGCTCCAGCGGGAATTCACCGAGGAAGTCGAAGCGACGGCCCGTCCCCTGGAAGCTCTCCAGTGCGCGCAGGATCGCTTCATCGTCAATGCCTTCTTCTGTCGCAACAGCCACCGCCGCTGCCGCATTCAGGGCGTTGTGACGTCCCGGAGCGTTCAGGGTGACATGCAGCAGGTCTTTATCCTGACGCGCGAGGGTGAAATGCCCCTGCGCACCGATCTGCTTGTAATCTTCTACGCGTACATCCGCGTCTTCGCTGAAGCCGTAGGTCGTAATTTGACGCCCGACGCGCGGCAGCAGCTCGCGAATAACCGGATCGTCCACGCACATCACCGCACGGCCATAGAACGGCAGGTTGTGCAGGAAGTTAATAAAGGTCTGCTTTAAGTTCTCGAAGTCGCCCTGGTAAGTGTCCATATGGTCAGCTTCGATGTTGGTGACGATCGCCACCATCGGCTGTAGATGCAGGAACGACGCATCGCTCTCATCCGCTTCCGCAATCAGATAACGGCTGTGGCCCAGACGCGCATGCACGCCAGCGGCTTTCACCAGACCACCGTTAACGAACGTCGGGTCGAGACCCGCTTCCGCATAAATGCTGGAGACCATCGCTGTTGTGGTGGTTTTACCGTGCGTACCGGCCACCGCAATGCCGTGACGGAAACGCATCAGTTCCGCCAGCATTTCCGCGCGACGGATCACCGGGATGCGCGCCTCATGCGCCGCAACGATTTCCGGGTTATCCGCGGAGATAGCGCTGGACACCACAACCACGCTCGCATCGCTCACGTTTTCCGGGCGATGATTGAAATAGATAGTCGCCCCCAGCGACGCCAGCTGCTGCGTAACAGGGTTTGGCGCCAGGTCAGACCCGCTGATCTGATAGCCTTCGTTAGCTAACACTTCGGCAATACCGCCCATGCCAGCACCACCGATGCCGACAAAGTGAATGTGCCGGACGCGACGCATCTCGGGCACGATAGAACGCAGTTTTGCCAGTTGTTGTGTATTCATTCTCTAAACGCCATCGACTACTTCAAAAAAATCGTGCAGCGCAACACGCACTGCGAGAATTATGCCTGGGCTGCCAGGCTCACTTCTTTTGCCACCCGTTCCGTTGCATCCGGGATAGCGGTCGCGCGTGCGCGTTGCGCCATCTCCAGTAATACATCCCGGTTCCAGCCCGCCAGGGTAGTGGCGACTGCATCAGCGGTAAATTGTGGCTGCTCAAAAATCTTCGCTGCGCCCGCTTTCTCAAGCGGCAGCGCATTCCAGTACTGCTGTCGGTCTTTGTGCTGGAACGGCACAAACAGCGCCGGTAAACCGGCGGCGGCGATTTCGCTCACCGTCAGCGCGCCCGAGCGACAGACCACAACATCGGCCCAGGCATAGGCTGCGGCCATATCATCAATAAATTCAGTCACTTTATGCTGCGGCTGACCTTCCTGCACGTAGGCCTGCTCAACGGTCTGCTGAGCGCCCTTCCCGCTCTGGTGCCAGATGGTCACCGCATCACCCAGTTTTGCCGCAACCTGCGGCATCGTCTGGTTTAAAATACGTGCGCCCTGGGAACCGCCGACGACCAGCACGCGCACCGGCCCTTCGCGACCCGCCAGACGCGTATCTGGCAGCGGCAGCGCCAGCACGTCCACACGTACCGGATTCCCTACGACATCCGCTTTCGGGAATGCCCCGGGGAAGGCCTGCATAACTTTGGTGGCGATTTTTGCCAGCCATTTGTTGGTCAACCCGGCAATACCGTTCTGCTCATGCAGAACAACGGGGATGCCCAGTGACCACGCCGCCAGTCCGCCCGGACCGGAAACGTAACCGCCCATGCCCAGAACGACGTCAGGCTTAAAACGCTTCATAATGGCGCGCGCCTGACGCCAGGCATTGAAAATGCGCACCGGCGCCAGCAGCTGCGCCTTGATCCCTTTGCCACGAAGGCCAGAAATACGAATAAAGTCGATCTCGATACCGTGTTTAGGTACCAGATCGGCTTCCATGCGGTCTGCGGTTCCCAGCCAGCGTACCTGCCAGCCCTGTTCCATTAAATGGTGCGCAACCGCCAGTCCCGGGAACACGTGTCCACCGGTACCGCCTGCCATCACCATTAACCGCTTCGGTTGATTCATCGTGAACCTCGTGTAAACGCCTGAGCTTTCTCCAGACGCGTTTCATAATCTATGCGTAACAAAAACATGATGGCCGTCGACATGATCAACAGACTCGAACCACCATAACTGATCAACGGCAACGTCAGACCTTTGGTCGGCAGCATACCCGCTGCCGCCCCAACGTTTACCAGCGCCTGGAAGCTAAACCAGATACCAATTGAGCAGGCCAGGAAACCGGAGAAGCGGTGATCGATCTCCAGCGCTTTCCGGCCAATCGACATGGCGCGGAAAGCGACGAAGAATACCATTAATAGCGCCAATACCACACCGATATAACCCAGTTCTTCCCCAATAATGGAGAAGATGAAGTCGGTGTGCGCCTCCGGTAAATACTCCAGTTTTTGTACCGAGTTGCCCAGGCCTTGACCCCAGACTTCGCCGCGGCCAAACGCCATCAGCGACTGCGTCAGCTGGTAACCGCTGCCGAACGGATCTTCCCATGGGTTCCAGAACGAAGTCACACGGCGGATACGGTAGGGTTCGGCGAGGATCAGCAGCACCACCGCCGAAATCCCCATCCCGATGATGGCAATGAACTGCCACAGTTTTGCGCCCGCCAGGAACAGCATCGCCAGCGTAGTGACAAACAGTACGACTACCGTACCGAGGTCGGGCTGCGCCAGCAGCAGGATCGCGAGGACCAGAATCACGCCCATCGGTTTTAAGAAGCCACGAAGGTTGTTACGAACTTCGTCAACTTTACGCACCAGGTAGTTAGCCAGGTAGCAGAACAACGAAAGTTTGGTGAACTCCGCGGGCTGAATACGCAGTGGCCCAAAGGCAATCCAGCGTGATGCCCCGTTAACGGAGCTCCCGACAACCAGAACGATCAACAGCATGATGATTGAGGCGATGAGCATGGCTGTACTGTGCCGCTGCCAGAACGACATCGGCAGGCGTAAGGTGATCATTGCCAGGCAGAACGCGAGAATGATGTACAGCCCGTCACGCTTGGCAAACAGGAACGGGTCGTTTGCCAAACGCTGTCCGACAGGCATTGACGCCGAGGTGACCATAATAAAGCCGATCGCCGCCAGCCCCAGCGTGAGCCAGAACAGCGTGCGGTCGTACATGATCAGGCTGTCGGAATCTTTATCCCGGGAAGCCATCACCCAGCCTTTCAGCGCCGTAAACAGCCATACCAGGATACCAAATCCTGGCAGGCGCGGCATTTTCAGGCGAGGGAGAGATAAACGCATCAGCCTAACTCCTTCGCCAGGCGGGTAAAGACATCACCCCGCTGTTCGAAACTCTTGAATTGATCGAGGCTGGCACAGGCTGGTGAGAGCAGTACCATATCGCCGGGCTTCACGCGTGGGGCGATGAGGCGCATCGCCTGCTCCATGGTCTCGGTTTGCTCGGCGACTTCAGGACGCAACGCTGCCAGCTCGCTGCCATCGCGGCCAAAGCAATACAGGCGCACGTTATCACCGTTGAGGTACTGCTTCAGCGAGGAGAAGTCAGCCGATTTACCGTCGCCGCCCAGCAGCAGGTATAGCGTGCCATCAACGTGCAAACCGTTCAGTGCCGCCTCGGTGCTACCCACGTTGGTCGCTTTGGAATCGTTAATCCAGCGTACGCCGTTGTGCTCCAGCGCCAGCTGGAAGCGGTGCGCCAGGCCGGTAAAGGTGGTCAGCGCCTTCAGGCTTGAAGATCGCGGCAGGCCAACAGCATCCGCCAGCGCCAGCGCCGCCAGGGCATTAGTATAGTTATGCTGGCCGGAGAGCATCATTTCTTTCACGTTCAGCACTTTCTCACCTTTCACGCGTAGCCAGGTTTCGCCCTGCTGACGATTAAGGTGATAGTCACCCATGTTAATACCGAAGCTAATGCAGCGTTCGTCTGCGCCGCGCACCGGCATGGTGAGTGCATCATCGGCATTCACTACGCAAACTTTGGCATTTTCATAAACGCGCAGTTTGGCCGCACGGTACTGCTGCAAGCCGAACGGGTATCTGTCCATATGATCTTCGGTGACGTTTAGGATCGTCGCCGCCGCCGCTTGCAGGCTTGAAGTGGTTTCCAGCTGGAAGCTGGAAAGCTCAAGGACGTACAGCTCACACCCTTTATCAAGCAGCATCAGAGCGGGCAGACCAATGTTACCGCCCACGCCGACATTTTTGCCCGCCGCCTTCGCCATTTCCCCCACCAGCGTGGTGACGGTGCTTTTACCGTTTGAACCGGTAATGGCGACGATCGGGGCCTGCGCCTCCCGGCAGAACAGTTCGATATCGCCGACAATCTCAACGCCTGCATCCGCGGCGGCGCTCAGGGAAGGATGCGCCAGCGCCATACCGGGGCTGGCAACAATCAGATCGGCGGCCAGCAGCCACTCATCATTCAGACCACCCAGGTGGCGTTCAACCTGCTCCGGCAGCTTGTCCAGACCCGACGGAGAGACGCGCGTATCCATCACGCGCGGCGTCACGCCACGCGCAAGGAAAAAGTCCACGCAGGAGAGGCCGGTGAGGCCTAACCCGATGATAACGACTTTTTTGCCCTGGTAATCTGCCATGATTAACGTACCTTCAGCGTTGCCAGGCCAATCAGCACCAGCATCAGCGAAATAATCCAGAAGCGCACAATGACGCGCGGCTCCGGCCAGCCTTTCAGTTCATAGTGGTGGTGAATCGGTGCCATACGGAAGATGCGCTGACCGCGCAGCTTGAAGGAACCGACCTGCAAAATCACCGACAGCGTCTCAACCACAAACACGCCGCCCATGATTACCAGCAGGAACTCCTGACGCAGCAGCACGGCGATAATGCCCAGCGCACCGCCCAGCGCCAGTGAACCGACGTCGCCCATAAAGACCTGCGCCGGATAGGTGTTAAACCACAGGAAGCCCAGCCCCGCCCCGACAATCGCCGTACAGACGATCACCAGCTCACCCGCGTGTCGCAGGTACGGGATGTGCAGGTAGTTTGCAAAGTTCATGTTACCGGTCGCCCACGCCACCAGCGCGAAACCGCCCGCGACAAACACGGTTGGCATAATCGCCAGGCCGTCCAGACCATCGGTCAGGTTGACGGCGTTGCCGGTGCCGACGATCACAAAGTAAGCCAGCAAAATGTAGAACAGCCCCAGCTGCGGCATCACATCTTTGAAGAACGGCACCACCAGCTCGGTGGCCGGGGTGTCTTTTCCTGCCAGGTAAAGCGCGAAGGCCACGCCCAGCGCAATCACCGACATCCAGAAATACTTCCAACGGGCGATCAACCCTTTAGTGTCTTTGCGCACGACTTTGCGGTAGTCATCAACAAAACCGATGATCCCGTAGCCAACCAGGACGGTCAGCACGCACCAGACGTAGGGGTTAGACGGATAGGCCCACAGCAGAACGGACACCACAATCGCGGTCAGGATCATGATCCCGCCCATGGTCGGCGTACCGCGCTTGCTGAAGTGCGATTCCGGACCATCGTTGCGTACAACCTGGCCGAAAGAGAGTTTTTGCAGACGGGCAATCATGCGCGGGCCCATCCACAGCGAGATGAACAGCGCAGTCAGCAGGCTGACGATGGCGCGAAACGTCAGATAGGAAAAGACGTTAAAGCCTGAGTAATATTTGACCAAATGTTCGGCCAGCCAAACTAACATGTCCCGTTCTCCTGTAATGCGTGCACAACCTCTTCCATGGCGGCACTACGTGAACCTTTAACTAAAACAGTCACAATCTGTTTTTCTGTAATCAATGCCTTCAGGCGTTCGATCAGTGCAGATTTATCGGCAAAATGTTCGCCAACTTCACTGGCATCGGAAATGGCCTTGCTCAGCGTGCCTGCGCTCAATACGCGGTCAAGCCCGGCGGCTTTCGCCGCTTCACCCACCTGAACATGGCAGGCTTCGCTTTCATCACCCAGCTCGGCCATATCGCCCACAACCATCACGCGATAGCCCGGCATCTCAGACAAGACCTGCACGGCCGCCGTCATGGAGCCGACGTTAGCGTTGTAGGAGTCATCCAGCAGAAGTTTGTTTTCAGCCAGCTGGATCGGGAAAAGACGCCCCGGCACGGCTTTTAAATTTGCCAGACCTGCTTTGATCGCCGCGTGTGAGGCACCTACCGCCATTGAGAGCGCTGCCGCAGCAAGCGCATTGGCGATGTTATGACGACCGGGCAGGGGCAGCAGCACCTCGATGTCGCCCGTTGGGGTCGTGAGGGTGAACTCGGTGCCGTGTGACGTCACATGAATGTTGGTCGCCGAAAAATCACTGTTTGCCGCATTCGGTGAGAAGCGCCAGGTTTTGCGTGAACCAATGATGCTCTGCCAGTTCAGCCAGTCGTTGTTATCGGCGTTCATAATGGCGATGCCGTCATCCGGCAGTCCGGTATAAATTTCACCTTTCGCTTTCGCCACACCGGCCAGCGAACCAAAACCTTCAAGATGTGCCGCCGCCAGGTTATTCACCAGCGCCGCTTCCGGACGCGTCAGGCTCACGGTCCAGGCGATTTCGCCCTGATGGTTAGCCCCTAACTCAATCACCGCATATTCATGCTCGTGGGTCAGGCGCAGCAGCGTCATCGGTACACCGATGTCATTATTAAGGTTGCCCGCCGTATAAAGCGTGTTACCGCACTGGCTAAGGATCGCCGCCGTCATCTCTTTAACGGAGGTTTTACCCGACGAGCCCGTCAGCGCCACGACGCGTGTTGGCACCTGCTGGCGAACCCATGCCGCCAGCTCGCCAAACGCCAGGCGCGTATCTTTCACCACAATCTGCGGCAAATCGATATCGAGCTTACGGCTGACCAGCAGCGCGCCCGCGCCGTTATCTTTAGCCTGTTGCGCAAAATCGTGGGCGTCAAAACGCTCGCCCTTCAGCGCCACAAACAGGCAGCCCGCCGTCACCTTACGGGTGTCGGTGGTCACAGCCTCAATGGTTAGATCCTGACCATGCAGCATCCCCTGCAATACCGCAGCGGCCTGGCTTAACGTAATGCTAATCATGCCACCACTCCCAGCAGACGCGCTGCCGTCACGCGGTCGGAGTAATCCAGACGACGATTGCCGACGATCTGATAATCTTCATGACCTTTACCGGCCAGCAGAACCACATCGTTCTCCTGCGCCTGCATAATGGCGTTAGTCACGGCCTCCGCACGGCCTTCGACCACGCGCGCACGACCCGCATCCAGCATGCCCGCCAGAATGTCAGTGATAATGGCCCGCGGCTCTTCGGTACGCGGGTTGTCATCGGTTACCACGGGAATATCCGCGAACTGCTCAGCTATGGCGCCCATCAGCGGACGTTTGCCCTTGTCGCGATCGCCACCGCAGCCAAACACGCACCAGAGCTTGCCTGCGCAGTGCAGACGCGCCGCTTCCAGCGCTTTTTCCAGCGCATCCGGCGTGTGTGCGTAATCCACGACCACCGTCGGCTTGCCCGGCGCGCTGAACACTTCCATGCGGCCACAGACCGGTTGCAAACGCTCAGACGTTTTCAGCAGATCCGCCATCGGGTAGCCCAGCGCCAGCAGCGTCGCCAGCGCCAGCAGCAGGTTACTGACGTTAAAGGCCCCCATCAGGCGGCTTTCAATTTCACCTTCGCCCCAGGTGGAAGCGAAGCGGATCGTCGCCCCACTATCGTGGTAGTTCACCTCGACCGCCTTCAGCCAGCGGCCGCGGCAGTTCGGATTAATGCGATCTTCCATCGACACCGCCACCGCATCCGGCAGTTTTTCCAGCCAGCGGCGACCGACTTCGTCGTCGGCGTTAATGATCGCCTGCCCGTGGTGGTGAGTGGAATAAAGCAGCCATTTCGCCGCTTCGTAGTGCTCCATATCACCATGATAATCAAGGTGATCGCGGCTCAGGTTAGTAAAGACAGAGGCAGCAAATTTCAGGGCCGCCACGCGATGTTGTACCAGACCATGGGAAGAGACTTCCATCGCAGCGAAGGTCGCCCCCTGCTCAGCGAGGCCCGCCAGCACACGCTGCACGTCAACCGCCGAGCCTGTAGTGTTTTCCGTCGGGCTTACTTTGCCCAGAAGACCGTTCCCCACCGTGCCCATGACGGCACCGGTTTCGCCCAGCAGCTGCGCCCACTGCGCCATCAGCTGAGTGGTGGTGGTTTTTCCGTTGGTTCCTGTCACGCCAACCAGCTTTAACTGGTCGGAAGGTTCGTTGTAAAAACGTCCTGCCAGCGCGGAGAGACGCTCATTCAGCTGGCTGAGATAGATGACCGGCACGCCGTGCATTTCACGGATCTCACCGTCTGTTGCCTCATCTTTGGCCTCAGCAATAATGGCAGCAACACCTTGCGCAATCGCCTGCGGGATATAACGACGCCCGTCCGCCTGATGACCCACCACTGCCACAAAAAGATCGCCAGAAGCCGCTACGCGGCTGTCCAGTACCATCTCTCGCAGTGCTCGCGCAGGTAGCATAGGCACCCACGGAGCAAGAAGGTCGCGCAAATTACGATCTGCCACCTGTTCCCTCGCCTTGATTAATTACAAATTCACTTTTTTCGCCCGTCGCCAGCGCATCCGGTTCAATGTTCATGGTGCGCAACACGCCGCCCATAATAGCCCCGAACACAGGCGCGGAGACGGCGCCGCCGTAGTATTTACCCGCCTGCGGATCGTTGATGACGACCACCAGCGCAAAACGCGGATTGCTTGCAGGCGCTACGCCTGCGGTATAGGCAATGTATTTGTTGATATAGCGGCCGTCCGGCCCCACTTTTTTCGCTGTACCGGTTTTAATGGCGATACGATAGCCCTTAATTGCGGCCTTCACGCCGCCACCGCCAGGTAACGCGACGCTTTCCATCATATGCACGACGGTACGAACGATAGATTCCGGGAAAACACGTTCCCCCGGAACCGGTGGATCAACTTTGGTGATCGACAGCGGACGATAAATGCCATAGCTGCCAATCGTTGCGTAGACTCGCGCTAACTGTAAGGGAGTTACCATTAGCCCGTAGCCGAAAGAGAAGGTGGCCCTCTCTATGTCAGACCACCGTTGTTTTTGAGGATATAAGCCACTGCGTTCTCCGACCAACCCCAAATTGGTCGCCTTTCCCAGCCCAAAACGTGAGTAAGTATCTACTAACGCTGAGGACGGCATCGCTAACGCCAGTTTTGACACACCGACGTTACTCGACTTCTGTAAGACCCCGGTCAGGGTCAGTTCGCTGTAACGTGCCACGTCTTTGATTTCGTGACCGTTAATTCGATAAGGAATCGTATTCAGAACGGTATTTTCGTTGACGATGCCTCGCTGTAGAGCCGTCATCACCACCATAGGTTTTACGGTTGAGCCGGGTTCAAACACATCGGTGATGGAGCGGTTACGCATTGCATCTTTTGCTGTACCGGCAAAATTATTCGGGTTGTATGAGGGGCTACTGGCCATCGCCAGCACTTCACCTGTCGCCACATCCACCAGCACGGCGCTGCCCGATTCCGCCTTGTTAAACGCGACGGCGTTGTTCAGCTCACGATAGACCAGCGCCTGCAAGCGTTCATCAATACTCAGGGCCAGGTTGTGCGCGGCCTGGCTGTCTGTCGAGGAAATGTCTTCAATGACGCGACCATAGCGGTCTTTACGCACGATTCGCTCGCCAGGCTGGCCGGTAAGCCACTTGTCGAAGCTTTTTTCAACGCCCTCAATCCCCTGGCTATCCACGTTGGTAAAGCCAATCAGGTGCGCGGTGACTTCGCCCGAAGGATAGTAACGGCGGGATTCTTCCCGCAGATGAATGCCCGGCAGCTTCAGTTTCTTAATGTAGTCAGCCATGTCAGGGTTCACCTGACGGGCAAGATAGATAAAGCGCCCTTTCGGGTTGGCGTTAACGCGCGACGCCAGCTGATCCAGCGGCATTTTCAACGCGTCTGACAGCGCCTTCCAGCGGTTATCAAGGGTGATCCCGCCTGCATCGTGTAACTCTTTCGGATCGGCCCAGATCGCCTTCACCGGCACGCTCACCGCCAGCGGACGGCCGGAACGATCGGTGATCATCCCACGAGAGGTAGAAACTTCCTGCACGCGCAGAGAACGCATATCACCCTGACGTACCAGCATGTCAGGCGCGATGATTTGTAGCCACGCCACGCGTCCCAGCAGGAAACCCAGCGCCAGTAAAATGCAGCCGCAAAGCAACGCAAAACGCCAACTGACAAAGTTGGCCTGTTCTTCCTGGCGTTTTGGTTTTAGCGTTTTTGCCGCTGCTTTCATGCGTCGCGTTTTCCCTTATTTTTGTACTACGATATTTTCCTGCGAAGGATCAACATGCTGTAATTGCAGTTTTTCCGTTGCGATCCGTTCAACCCGGCTGTGATCGCCGAGCGCGTTTTCTTCAAGGATCAGATTTCGCCATTCAATATCCAGCGCATCGCGTTCCAGTACCATCTGTTCGCGCTGCGCAGTTAATAAACGGGTATGGTGAGCGGTGGTGACCACCATGACTGCCGTCACAATGATGCAAATGAACAAGCAGAGTGGCAGCTTCCCAAACCGCAAAAGATCGTCGCCGATCACGCCAGGCAAGGCATGGCGCTCGTTGCTTCCTAACGATCCCTTAACTTTGCTTAGGGTCTCTGTCACTCTGCTGATCATGCGTTCGTCCTCTCTGCAATACGCAGCACTGAACTACGGGCACGTGGATTCTCTGCCACCTCTTCTTCGCCCGGCATCAACTTGCCTAATGCTCGCAACTGACGGCCTCCCAGCTTTCTGAGTTGTTCTTCCGTCATCGGCAACCCAACTGGAACCTGCGGACCGCGGCTCTGTTCACGCATAAAGCGTTTTACGATGCGATCTTCCAGCGAATGGAAGCTGATGATGGATAACCGCCCACCCGGGGCCAGCACGTCGAGCGAGCTTTTTAGCGCCAGCTCTATTTCCTCCAGTTCACTGTTTACCCAGATACGAACCGCCTGGAAGGTACGGGTCGCAGGATGTTTGTGCTTGTCCTTCACCGGCGTTGCCGCCGCGATGACTTCTGCCAGCTCTTTGGTACGGGTCATTGGCTCAACGCGGTTGCGCTCCACGATGGCGCGCGCAATACGTTTGCCAAAGCGTTCTTCACCGAAGGTTTTGATTACCCAGGCAATATCCGCTTCGTCAGCAGTTTGTAACCATTCAGCGGCAGACTGGCCGCGAGTGGGGTCCATACGCATATCCAGCGGCCCATCACGCATAAAGGAGAAGCCGCGTTCTGCATCATCAAGCTGTGGTGAAGAGACGCCAAGATCGAGGAGAATCCCGTCGATCTTGCCGGTCAGGCCGCGCTCAGCGACATAATCCGCAAGCGCAGAGAAAGGTCCATGCACGATGGAAAAGCGAGGATCATCGATGGTTTGCGCAACGGCAATCGCCTGCGGATCGCGGTCAATTGCCAGCAGGCGTCCTTCCGCTCCAAGCTGGGAGAGGATCAAACGCGAGTGACCACCGCGACCAAAAGTGCCATCAATATAGATGCCGTCTGGACGAATATTCAGGCCGTTAACGGCCTCATCCAGCAGCACCGTTGTATGTTTATAATTTTCCATCATATTTATAGAGACAAGTCCCGCAGCCGTTCCGATAATGTTGCGGAATCAGACTGCTCAGCGTCGATATCTTCCTTGACCTGTTGATACCAGGTCGTTTCGTCCCACAGTTCAAACTTGTTGAACTGCCCGACCAGCATCACTTCTTTAGTCAGACCGGCATGTTGCCGCAACACAGGCGCAATCAATAATCGCCCGGCGCTATCCATCTGACATTCACTGGCATGTCCCAATAACAACCGCTGCACGCGGCGTTCTTGCGGGTTCATGCTCGACAGTCGCGACAGCTTTTGCTCAATGATTTCCCATTCAGGCAAAGGGTAAAGCAGCAGGCAGGGGGAGTTGATGTCAATGGTGCAAACCAGTTGACCCGAAGCGTTCTCAATCAGCTGGTCGCGGTATCGGGTTGGTACCGATAAACGCCCTTTGCTGTCGAGATTGACTAACGTTGCTCCACGGA
Organism: Enterobacter cloacae complex sp. IR5441; assembly: GCF_049238215.1. Lineage (NCBI taxonomy): Bacteria > Pseudomonadati > Pseudomonadota > Gammaproteobacteria > Enterobacterales > Enterobacteriaceae > Enterobacter > Enterobacter cloacae complex sp. IR5441. The sequence goes on along the minus strand of NZ_JBMKIA010000009.1, from coordinate 38,213 downwards.
ACATGCCAGCCTCACCCCTCCTCACCACTTTAACCCACAAATTCCCACCTGAAGGAGTTTACGGAGCGAGGGAAAAGCTTGTCAAGCCAGGACTCTCTCTATACCGGCGCGAAAGCACCGTATTTACAGAGCAAGAGTGACCTGGCTAATAACTACACAACTGGCGAGGCAAAATTAACGTTATGAATATTTGTAAGAAAAAAACCGAATATGCACACGAGCGTTAAGACTCACTCAATATCATCGCAGGGAAATATAAAGTGTCAGTTTGCGACGCGGGCAGCATTTTAAGGCATATCGCCGGGGGATAACAGCATCAGATTAAGCGCAAGGCAATATGGATTCGTTCGTGTACATTGAGGGTTGAAGGGGAGAGTAAAAAATGGCTGAATATTCATCGGCTGGCGGCTGTTTGTAACAAAACAATACAAAAGAATGCCCGTTAAAAATTATAATTGCGCTTTTTAACGCCAAAACGGATTCAGAAAAATAGCCGGCTACGAATCTTAGAGATAAATCCTAATTTTTATCCGGGAATTATTTCCCGCAATAAATGCGCCGCAAAAGGGGCAGTTTTACCGCCCCTGTGGAAATATTAATGGCGGCTCAAAATCCCGCGCCGATAGAGATTACGTTTGATACGCGTAAGCCCGGGTTTCGGTTTGCGAGGTTCATCCAGGCTTGCCAGAACAATCTCAAGCACGCGCTCGGCGACGTCGCGGTGACGCTGAGCCACGGCCAGCACCGGACATTGCAGGAAGTCGAGCAGTTCGTTATCGCCGAAGGTCGCAATCGCCAGATCGGATGGCAGCTTGCCATCGCGACGTAACGTCACGTCCATCACCCCCTGCAACAGGGCAAACGAGGTGGTAAACAACGCCTGCGGCATCGGGTGCGTTTCCAGCCATTTCTCGAACAGCTGAGCAGCCGCTTCGCGCTCATAGCTGTTGGCATACAGATAATGAACGTCACGCGGATCGTCTTTCCACGCCGTACGGAACCCTTGTTCACGCAGGAAGCTCACGGATAGTTCAGGCAAAGCGCCAAGATAGAGCACCGTTTCCGCCGGGAAGGTACGCAGCTCGGCAGCCAGCATTTCTGCATCGTCCTGATCGGCACCTACGACGCTGGTGAAATGTTCACGATCCAAAGCACGATCCAGCGCCACAATCGGGAATGGATCGTTCGCCCAGCGCTGATAGAAAGGATGCTCGGGTGGTAAAGAGGTCGACACGATGATGGCGTCAACCTGACGTTGCAGCAGATGCTCAATGCAGCGCATCTCGTTGTCGGGCTGATCCTCGGAGCAGGCAATCAACAGCTGATAGCCCCGCTGACGAGCCTGACGTTCAAGATAGTTGGCGATGCGGGTATAGCTGGTGTTTTCCAGATCCGGGATCACCAGGCCAATCGAGCGGGTGCGTCCGGCACGTAAACCTGCGGCGACAGCATTCGGATGGTAATTATGCTCACGAACGACTGCCATCACTTTCTCAACGGTCTTATCGCTGACACGATACTGCTTTGCTTTACCGTTAATCACATAGCTGGCCGTGGTTCTCGACACGCCGGCGAGCCGGGCGATTTCATCCAGTTTCACAATTGCCCCTCAAAAAAAGAAAAAAGTCCATGGCCCTGTCAAGGTTATGGTTAAATATTTTAACATCTAAACGCAGAATAGCTTTCACGGCAACCGCTTTTGTCCGCGTTGTCGGCGGATTACGCAAAAAAAAGCCCGGCTTTGGCTACCGGGCTGAAAGAGGCGAACCTTTTGCGCAACTAACGCATGATTTTATCGCCGCGCGAGAGGCCAACAACGCCAGAGCGCGCAACTTCAACAATTTTTGCCACATCCCTGACGGAGGCCAGGAACGCATCCAGCTTATCGCTCGTTCCGGCAAGCTGCACAGTATATATAGAAGGCGTGACGTCAATGATCTGCCCACGGAAAATATCCGTGTTACGCTTGACCTCTTCACGGCCATAACCGCTGGCCTGAATTTTCACCAGCATCACTTCACGTTCGACGTAAGCCCCCTGCCCCAGCTCGCTGACGCGCAACACGTCCACCAGCTTGTGCAATTGCTTTTCGATCTGCTCAAGCACTTTCGCATCGCCGACAGTCTGGATCGTCATGCGGGAGAGCGTTGGATCATCGGTCGGCGCAACGGTCAGGCTTTCAATGTTGTATCCGCGCTGCGCAAAAAGCCCAATGACGCGTGACAGTGCGCCCGACTCATTTTCCAGTAATACAGATAATATCCGGCGCATATCAGGTTCTCTCCGTTTTGCTTAACCACATTTCATCCATACCACCGCCACGGATATGCATCGGATAAACGTGCTCTGTGCCGTCGACGATGACGTCCATGAAGACGAGGCGATTGTTTTTAACGTGCTCAAGCGCTTCGCCGAGCTTCGCTTCCAGCTCTGACGGATCGGTTACCCGCATGCCAATATGACCATAGGCTTCAGCCAGACGGACAAAGTCCGGAAGTGACTTCATATAAGACTGAGAGTGACGGCCGGAATAAATCATATCCTGCCACTGCTTCACCATACCGAGGTAACCGTTATTCAGGTTAAGCACCAGCACTGGCAACTCATATTGCAGCGCAGTAGAAAGCTCCTGAATATTCATCTGTATACTGCCATCACCCGTTACGCAGATAACCGTTTCGTTCGGCAACGCCAGCTTCACCCCCAGCGCGGCGGGCAGACCAAAGCCCATCGTGCCAAGCCCGCCTGAGTTGATCCAGCGACGCGGTTTATCAAACGGGTAATACAACGCAGCGAACATCTGATGCTGGCCTACGTCAGAAGTGACATACGCCTCGCCTTTGGTCAGATGCCAGATCGTCTCGATCACCGCCTGCGGCTTGATGTTTTCACTCTGCGTGTCGTATTTAAGGCACTGACGGCCACGCCATTGTTCGATTTGTTGCCACCAGTCACGGATCTCATCCAGCGGTTGAGAGGCGGTCTCCTGCGCCAGCAGTTCCAACATTTGATCCAGCACCTGTCGTGCGTCCCCCACGATGGGCACATCCGCCGGCACCGTTTTAGAGATAGAAGTAGGATCGATATCAATGTGTAGCACCGTCGCATTCGGACAGTATTTCGCCAGGTTATTGGTGGTGCGATCGTCAAAACGTACGCCGACGGCAAAAATCACATCAGAATGGTGCATCGTCATATTGGCTTCATAGGTGCCATGCATACCCAGCATGCCCAGCGCCTGACGGTGGGTAGCCGGGAATGCCCCCAGCCCCATCAGCGATGACGCGACAGGAAGGTTCAGCTTCTCAATCAGTTCGCGTAGTTGCGTTTCACAGGCTGCATTGACGGCGCCGCCCCCCACATAGACTACGGGCTTTTTCGCAGCCAGCAGCGTTTGCAGCGCACGCTTAATCTGGCCTTTGTGCCCTTGCGTCGTCGGATTATACGAACGCATGCTCACCGACTCAGGCCACAGGTAAGGCAGTTTATTCGCGGGATTGAGAATATCTTTTGGCAGATCGACAACCACTGGCCCAGGACGACCGCTGGCGGCCAGCCAGAAGGCTTTTTTCAGCACGCCCGGGATATCTTCCGTTTGCTTAACCAGAAAGCTGTGCTTCACCACGGGGCGTGAGATCCCCACCATGTCGCATTCCTGAAACGCATCATAGCCAATCAGTGACGTCGCCACCTGTCCGGAGAGAATGACCAGTGGAATAGAGTCCATATACGCAGTCGCAATGCCGGTGATGGCATTGGTCGCTCCCGGCCCCGAAGTGACCAGCACTACACCCACTTCTCCCGTGGCGCGGGCCAGGCCGTCAGCCATATGCACAGCAGCCTGTTCATGACGAACCAGAACATGATCAATACCGCCTACCGTGTGCAGCGCGTCATAAATATCGAGAACCGCGCCTCCGGGATAGCCAAACACTTGTTTCACGCCCTGATCGATAAGCGATCGGACGACCATTTCCGCGCCAGACAACATCTCCATGCTTTGCCTCCAGGCTTTTGTTATAGACGGTCAACAGAATTCATTTCCGCGCCGTCTTCTGACAGGGTAAACCCATCTTATAATGTGCAGAGTGATGGATACCTTAACCGCTCGTTATGAGGCAGGCAATTAGCAAACGGAATGCGGGAATGGGCAATAAAAGCAGAAAAAATAGCTGTCAGACACGAATATGGTGAATTCGTCTGGTATGAGGGGAGACGCTAATAATTCATCTCTTAAAAAGAGGATGGATCAGGAAATCATCTATTTTTAAGCCTCCCTGAGCGTCTGAAAAAATGCGCACAGAATAAAATATTGTCTTCATAAAAAATCACAGAATAAACCGCATGGCACCATGCGGTTTATTCACCCTGACTTATCGACGACAAATATTGATCAGCAACTCTTCCATCCACTGGTGCCCTTTATCCCGCCCCGCCGCTTCATGCCAGGAAAGATAACAGGTACGGCTATTCAGCTTGAGCGGCAGAGGTAAAATTTGCAGGCTCAGCGAATCGGAGAACTCTTCAGCAAGCCAGCGCGGTGCAATAGCGACTAGCTGCGTCTGAGAAACGACATTTAAAACGCTGACCATCGCCATCCCCTGATAGGCCACGCTGGCTTGTTTATCGGCAGTGTCATACCACGGCTGACTGAACGAAGCATATCTGTCCAGAGCAACAACGGCATGCTGCTCGCTGTAAACATCGCTTTCACGCAGCGGCGAATTCATGCGTGGATGTTTTTTGCTGGCGACTAACACCATTTCATCTTTAAACAACGGAACACAGGCAAACTCTGGACGGCGAAACTCTTCGTAGCCCAGAACGAACTCCGTTTCCTGATAACGAAGCTGGTGCTCAGTGTTTTGATTTAAAGATGATTTAAAAACGAGATGAATATTAGGAGCAATCTGTTCAACTTTATTATATATAACAGACGTCAAATAATTGTCTAACGGACTGCAAACACAGAGATGGAAAACCCGCTCACTGCTTAAAGGTTCAAACCCTGAGCCGGGAAGCTCATTTTGAACCAGCTGTAGCGCCTGACGAATCGAACCGAATAGCTGGAATGCACGCGCCGTGGGCTGGATACCTCTTCCATACCGGACGAATAACTCGTCGTTAAACATCACCTTAAGTCTGGCTACGGCATTACTCACGGCAGGTTGAGACATTCCCAGAGATTGCGCTGCTCGCGTAATATTCTGCTCCTGCATAACTGCATCAAATACAGTTAACAGGTTGAGATCCACTGTGCGTAACTGAGGCTTAACCCCATCATAAGGCTGTGGTTGGTTAATATTATTTTCTGGCATTTCTGACTCCACTGTCACGCTAAATTCCCTTTGCCAAAGTACAGTAATAACTTCGAAAAATATGATTTACCATGCATATACAACAAGCGAAAGGAAATTATTTAAAATTCAGAATATATAAAGAATCCTCATTCAAGAGATGGCATTAAGCATCCCCTGAATGAAGAGCTAAAAATCGTTCAAATGATATCTAAAACTTTAATGCAGGCATGAAACCATAAAGCTGGCAAATACACAATCACCGCCTTAGTTAATAATAACTTAAGTATTATTAAACTATGAAGGGCATACACCACGATTTCATTAACAAAATGATATCAATATTGATAACTATCCCGTCCATGATTCATTCATAGAACTTATAACTCAATGAAATAAAACACATTCCATTTCACAGCACATCGGTAAAAATACTGTGTTCAATTGCTACCAATTATATTCAAATTATTCCAGAGATGAATCTCAAGTCCAATAATAGACAATTAAATCGGTTAACAGCGTAAAAACCAGCACAATTAGCTAATGTGTTTATCCTGCGCTGAGTGGCCGTTTTGCCTGAGAGGGGTTGACATGAGTCGGCGTATCCAGTACCACTAAAAGCATATCGCATTCATCTGGAGCACGATTCATGATTCGCACCCTTCGTTTCACCGGTCTACTACTACTAAACGCATCCACTGTGCGCGGTAGACTGGCGGGCGAAATTCAGCGTTGAATCGTCTTCAGTAAAACTAAAAACCCGCGCCACTGCGCGGGTTTTTTTATGCTCGTAGCAAGGCGCCCTAAGACTGACAAGGACCTAACCCATGAGCCAGCAAGTCGTTATTTTCGATACTACTTTACGTGACGGTGAACAGGCATTACAGGCGAGCCTGAGTGTTAAAGAAAAACTGCAAATTGCGCTGGCCCTCGAACGCATGGGTGTAGACGTAATGGAAGTCGGCTTTCCCGTCTCCTCGCCGGGTGATTTCGAGTCAGTACAGACCATCGCCCGCACCATCAAAAACAGCCGCGTGTGCGGTCTGGCTCGCTGCGTTGAGAAAGATATTGATGTGGCCGCGGAATCCCTGAAAGTTGCAGAAGCCTTCCGTATCCATACATTCATTGCCACCTCCCCCATGCACATTGCAACCAAGTTGCGCAGCACGCTGGATGAAGTGATCGAACGTGCGGTGTATATGGTTAAACGCGCGCGTAACTACACTGATGACGTCGAATTCTCCTGTGAAGATGCAGGCCGCACGCCGATTGACGATTTGGCCCGTGTAGTGGAAGCCGCGATTAATGCCGGAGCCAGAACCATCAACATCCCGGATACCGTCGGCTACACCATGCCGTTTGAGTTCTCCAACATCATCACCGGCCTGTACGATCGCGTGCCAAATATTGATAAAGCCATCATCTCCGTGCATACCCATGACGATTTGGGCCTGGCTGTAGGCAATGCCATCGCCGCCGTCCACGCCGGCGCGCGTCAGGTAGAAGGGGCAATGAACGGCATTGGTGAACGCGCCGGCAACTGCTCGCTGGAAGAAGTGATCATGGCGATCAAGGTGCGCAAAGACATTATGAACGTACACACTCGCATCAATCACAACGAAATCTGGCGCACCAGCCAGACCGTGAGCCAGATTTGCAATATGCCGATCCCGGCGAACAAGGCGATTGTTGGGACTGGCGCGTTCGCTCACTCCTCCGGTATTCACCAGGATGGCGTGCTGAAGAACCGTGAAAACTACGAAATCATGACTCCGGAATCCATCGGTCTGAACCAGGTTCAGCTGAACCTGACCTCACGCTCTGGCCGCGCGGCGGTGAAACACCGTATGGAAGAGATGGGGTATCAGGACAGCGATTACAACATGGATCAGCTGTACGACGCATTCCTGAAGCTGGCTGACAAGAAAGGCCAGGTCTTCGATTACGACCTGGAAGCGCTGGCATTTATCAACAAACAGCAGGAAGAGCCAGAACACTTCCGTCTGGACTACTTCACCGTTCAGTCAGGCTCAAGTGATATCGCTACCGCCTCCGTCAAGCTGGCCTGCGGCGATGAAATTAAAGCGGAAGCCGCCAACGGTAACGGCCCTGTGGATGCCATTTACCAGGCGATTAACCGCGTCACTGAGTACGACGTAGAGCTGGTGAAATACGACCTGACGGCAAAAGGGCACGGTAAAGACGCCCTGGGCCAGGTTGATATCGTCGTCAACTATAACGGTCGCCGCTTCCACGGTGTGGGTCTGGCGACAGATATCGTCGAATCCTCCGCGAAAGCGATGGTGCATGTCCTGAACAACATCTGGCGCGCAGCCGAAGTCGAAAAAGAGTTGCAACGCAAAGCTCAGAATAAAGAGAACAACAAGGAAACCGTGTGATGTCGAAGAATTACCATATTGCTGTGTTGCCGGGTGACGGTATTGGCCCGGAAGTGATGACACAGGCGCTGAAAGTACTGGAAGCCGTTCGTTCGCGTTTTGCGATGAAAATTACCACCAGCCACTACGACGTGGGCGGTATTGCCATTGATAACCACGGTACTCCCCTGCCGAAAGGGACTGTAGAAGGCTGCGAGAATGCCGATGCCGTTCTGTTTGGCTCAGTGGGTGGCCCTAAGTGGGAACACCTGCCTCCAGCAGAGCAGCCAGAGCGCGGCGCGCTGCTGCCGCTGCGTAAACACTTCAAACTGTTCAGCAACCTGCGTCCGGCGAAGCTGTACCCGGGGCTGGAAGAGTTCTGCCCGCTGCGCGCCGATATCGCCGCCAACGGTTTCGACATTCTCTGCGTGCGTGAGCTGACCGGCGGGATCTACTTCGGGCAGCCAAAAGGCCGCGAAGGCAGCGGTCAGCATGAGAAAGCGTTTGATACCGAGGTCTATCACCGTTTTGAAATTGAACGTATCGCGCATATCGCGTTTGAGTCAGCGCGCAAACGCCGCCGTAAAGTAACCTCTATTGATAAAGCGAACGTGCTCCAGTCGTCTATTTTGTGGCGCGAAATCGTCAGTGAAGTTGCCAGGCAGTACCCGGACGTTGCGCTGTCGCATATGTATATCGACAACGCAACGATGCAGCTGATCAAAGATCCGTCCCAGTTTGACGTGCTGCTGTGCTCCAACCTGTTCGGCGATATTCTCTCGGATGAGTGCGCCATGATCACCGGCTCCATGGGCATGCTGCCCTCGGCCAGCCTGAACGAAGAAGGCTTTGGCCTGTACGAACCGGCGGGCGGCTCCGCGCCGGATATCGCAGGTAAAAACATCGCCAACCCGATTGCGCAGATCCTCTCCCTGGCTCTGCTGCTGCGCTACAGCCTGGATGCAGGCGATGCAGCAACCGCAATTGAAAACGCCATTAACCGGGCGTTAGAAGAAGGCGTCCGTACCGGTGATTTAGCACGCGGCACGGCGGCAGTCAGTACCGATGAAATGGGCGACATCATTGCCCGCTATGTCGCTGAAGGGGTGTAATCATGGCTAAGACGTTATATGAGAAGTTGTTTGATGCGCACGTTGTTTACGAAGCACCAAACGAAACCCCACTGTTGTACATCGACCGTCATCTGGTACACGAAGTGACCTCTCCTCAGGCATTTGACGGCCTGCGCGCGCATAAGCGCCCGGTGCGTCAGCCGGGTAAAACCTTTGCCACGATGGATCACAACGTTTCCACCCAGACCAAAGACATCAATGCATCTGGCGAGATGGCGCGTATCCAGATGCAGGAGCTGATTAAGAACTGTAACGAGTTTGGCGTGGAGCTGTACGATCTGAACCACCCCTATCAGGGCATCGTCCACGTAATGGGGCCTGAGCAGGGGATTACTCTGCCGGGCATGACCATCGTCTGCGGTGACTCCCACACCGCGACGCACGGCGCATTTGGCGCCCTGGCGTTCGGGATTGGGACCTCTGAAGTTGAACACGTTCTGGCGACGCAGACCCTGAAGCAGGGCCGCGCCAAAACCATGAAGATTGAAGTGAAGGGTAAAGCTGCGCCGGGTATCACCGCGAAAGATATCGTGTTGGCGATTATCGGCAAAACCGGCAGCGCAGGCGGCACCGGTCACGTCGTGGAATTCTGCGGCGACGCTATCCAGGCGCTGAGCATGGAAGGTCGTATGACCCTGTGCAACATGGCCATTGAGATGGGCGCCAAAGCAGGCCTGGTGGCCCCAGACGAAACCACCTTCAATTATGTGAAGGGGCGTCTGCATGCCCCGAAAGGACAGGATTTTGACGACGCGGTAGCGTACTGGAAAACCCTGAAAACGGACGAGGGGGCAATTTTTGATACCGTTGTGACGTTACAGGCGGAAGAGATCGCCCCGCAGGTCACCTGGGGCACCAACCCGGGCCAGGTGATTTCCGTCAACGACAGCATTCCTGACCCGGCCTCCTTTGCCGATCCGGTCGAACGTGCCAGTGCGGAAAAAGCGCTGGCTTACATGGGGCTGAAACCCGGCGTACCGCTGACCGACGTGAGCATTGATAAAGTATTCATTGGCTCCTGTACCAACTCCCGTATTGAAGATTTACGCGCTGCGGCAGAAATCGCTAAAGGCCGCAAAGTGGCGCCGGGCGTGCAGGCGCTGGTTGTGCCAGGCTCCGGTCCGGTGAAAGCCCAGGCGGAAGCCGAGGGTCTGGATAAGATCTTTATCGAAGCAGGCTTCGAGTGGCGCCTGCCGGGTTGCTCCATGTGTCTGGCGATGAACAATGACCGCCTGAATCCGGGCGAGCGCTGTGCTTCCACCAGCAACCGTAACTTCGAAGGCCGTCAGGGCCGCGGTGGGCGCACCCACCTGGTCAGCCCGGCAATGGCCGCCGCTGCGGCAGTCACCGGTCATTTCGCCGATATTCGCAGCCTGAAATAAGGAGACAATCATGGCAGAGAAATTTACCCAACATACGGGCCGGGTTGTCCCTCTGGACGCCGCTAACGTCGATACCGACGCGATCATTCCTAAGCAGTTTTTACAGAAAGTGACGCGCACGGGTTTTGGTGCGCATCTGTTCAACGACTGGCGTTTCCTCGACGATAAAGGCGAAGTGCCGAACCCGGAATTCGTCCTGAACTTTCCGGAATACAAAGGCGCCTCCATTTTGCTGGCGCGGGAAAACTTTGGCTGCGGATCGTCGCGTGAACATGCGCCCTGGGCATTAACCGACTACGGCTTTAAGGTGGTTATCGCCCCGAGCTTCGCGGATATCTTCTACGGCAACAGCTTCAACAACCAGCTACTGCCGGTGACGCTGAGTGACGAACAGGTCGATGAACTGTTTGCGCTGGTGCAGGCGAATCCCGGGATTTCGTTTGAGGTGGATCTGGAAGCGGAAGTGGTCAAAGCCGGGGATAAGACCTACAGCTTCAGCATTGATGCGTTCCGCCGCCATTGCATGCTGAACGGTCTGGACAGCATTGGCCTGACGCTCCAGCACGAAGAGGCCATCTCCGCCTACGAGAAAAAACAGCCTGCGTTTATGGGCTAAAGGCAATGGCCCGCAGGGCGCGGGCCATTGATAAGGGTGCGTTGAGGCTCAACCACTCTGGAGAGGCGGGGAAAACTCCCCGCCAATACTGCTAACGTTTTGCTTCGTAAGCCAACACTGCCGCCAGCTCTGTTTTCTCCTGTCTGAAGTGCAGCTCACACAGCGAGTCGCGCACCATCCAGGTGAAGATCAACAGCGTCGTACAGATCAGAAACAAACCTAACAGCAGAGTACGTTTTGGCATTCCAGCCTCCTTATTGCTTTTTGGCAATGAAGAGACTAACCTCGCAATGATCGTTGTGAAGTTTGTCTCCCCATCAGTTTTTTGATGTGGGACTCTCCACTGTTTGCCTCTTGCGAAAGCCTGAGGCAAACAGCCTCAAGCACCCGCCACGCACTCTATGCGCCTTCTCGGCGCCTGTCAGAAAATCGTTTCATTTCGTGAAGCCGCCTTCCAGAATCAAACATCTTTTACCCGGCACGTCAGCATCAGCGTGACGAGCGAAATCGCTGCGATCACCCAGTACACGGATGGATGCCCATAGCTTTGCGACAGCGCCCCCTGAATTACCCCTGCCAGAATCACGCCGGTAGAGATACTGTTGGTAAACAGCGTGGTCGCGGAGCCTGCGCGCCCCGGCATTAAATCCTGGAACCAGAGCATGCCTATCCCGGCAACGATTCCGATAAACACCGCGTTAAACAGCTGCAACGCCAGCAAGGCTTCACGCGAATGGAACAGGATCAGCCCCGCGTAGAACAGTACCCCGGCCGCCACGGCGACGACCATCATCCGACGCTTTCCGAAACGTTTGACGTAGTAACCCGCCAGAATCATCGCCGGGATCTCCAGCCCGGCAGCGGTGCCCATCAGAATACCCGCCAGCTTGTCGGGCAGTCCCAGATCGCTGCTGATCCACAGCGGCATATCAATAATGTACATGGTGTTGCATGTCCACATCAGCGTGGAGGCGATAAACAACATGCGGACGTTTTTATCCTGCCAGCCGCTCACCTGCGTGATGGGCTTGTCCGTCACCTGCTCTACGCGCGCCACCGATGGCAGCGCAAAGGCTATCAGCGCCAGGCTGATGACAAAAATCCCCGCCGCGATGGAAAACATGGTGGTGAAGCCGTAGTTCAGCGCCAGCATAAACGCCAGCGGCGGACCGATGACCCACGCGAGAGAGAGCTGCGCACGCATCACCGAGCTGAACATCACCACTTCCCTCGCCGAGCTGTCGGCGTACTCCCGGGCCAGGGCGAACAGTTGCGGCATGGCGGTGTTCGCCAGAGAGGCCAGCAGCACGCCGCAGGTAATGAGCGTCAGGTAATGGCGGTTGAAGGCAAACAGCAGCGCGTTGCCCACGGCCATGGCGCAACAAAAGAGGATCAGCTTACGGCGATCGCCCTGGCTGTCGGATCGTTTCGCCAGCCACAGGCTGACGAGGATCCCGGCAATGGCGTTGACGGTGTAGAACAGACCCACCCAAAACGGCTGCGCCCCCACCTCGCGGCTGAGAAACAGGCTCAACGTCGGCGCCTGTAGCGCGCCGGCCACGCCCATCATGAAGGCCACCAGCATAAAAGCGGCGTACACGCCATTCAGGCGTCGCCCCATCGTCATCAACCAGAGCATGCGCAAGTCCTTATGAAAGCGAATCGAAATTGGGTGAAATAGTAAACGAAAAAAGCCAGCAAAAAACATTTTGCTGGCGGGTGATTAGCACCAATACTCAGTCACACATGATCGAGGCGAGTTAGCGAGAAGAGGTCGATTTCGTAACGTCCCACTGCATCAGATCTTCCAGTATTCTCAGCCGCTGCTCTGCGCACTGGCGGGCCAGCCAGGACACTCCCTTTGTCGCTGAAAAATAGTGCTGATAAAACTGACGTGCGGTAGACCTCTTCATAATTTACCTCCTCGCTTCATCGATAAGGATTATTGGCTTAATATAGGGATTAATAAATTGCTGATTTTTTGTCAGGAGTTCCCCTTTTATGCCTTCCGGTCGTCTGCAACAACAATTTATCCGCCTCTGGCAGTGCTGCGAGGGGCAATCGCAGGAGACCACGCTGAACGAGCTGGCTGAGCTCCTCAACTGCTCCCGGCGTCATATGCGCACGCTCCTTAATACCATGCAGCAGCAGGGCTGGTTAAACTGGGAGGCCGAAGCCGGACGCGGCAAGCGTTCGCGCCTGACTTTCCTTTATACCGGCCTGGCGCTACAGCAACAGCGGGCGGAGGATCTGCTGGAGCAGGACCGCATCGATCAGCTGGTCCAGCTGGTGGGCGACAAAGCCGCCGTGCGCCAGATGCTGGTCTCGCATCTGGGACGCAGCTTTCGTCAGGGACGCCACATTCTGCGGGTGCTTTACTACCGCCCAATGAAAAATCTGTTGCCCGGTACGGCGTTACGTCGCTCTGAAACCCACATGGCCCGGCAGATTTTCAGCGGCCTGACGCGGATAAATGAGGAAAACGGGGAACTGGAAGCGGATATTGCCCATCACTGGCAACAGGTGTCTCCGCTGCACTGGCGCTTCTTTCTACGCCCCGGCATTCATTTCCACCATGGACGCGAGCTGGAGATGCGCGACGTTATCGTCTCTTTAGAGCGCGCCCGCACGCTGCCGCTCTATTCGCATATCGCACGGATCCACTCTCCAACGGCCTGGACGCTGGATATTGAGCTTTCGCAGCCGGACAAATGGCTTCCGTGGCTTCTGGGCTACGTGCCATCAATGATCCTGCCTGCCGAGTGGCGCTCCCTGAACAATTTTTCCAGCCAGCCGATTGGTACGGGCCCCTACTCCGTTACACGAAATAACAGTAATCAGCTGAAGATCCGCGCCTTTGATGATTACTTTGGCTATAGGGCGTTGATCGACGAAGTGAACGTCTGGGTGTTACCGGATCTCAACGAAGAGCTGAGCGCAGGCCTGACCCTGGAAGGGCCAACAGCCGGTGAAAAGGCGTTCGAAAGCCGCCTGGAGGAGGGCTGCTACTACCTGCTCTTTGATAGCCGCAGCCATCGCGGGGCAAACCACGACGTCCGCAGGTGGATAAGCCATATTCTGGCGCCCGCTAACCTGATTTATCACGCAGAGGAGCAATACCAGACCTGGTGGTTCCCGGCCTATGGCCTGCTCCCACGCTGGCACCATGCGCAGCCCGTCCGCAGTGAAAAGCCTGCCGGACTGGAGACCATCACCCTCAGCTACTATCGCGATCACATTGAGCATCGTTTTCTGGCGAGGATCATGAGCACGCTGCTGGCAGCCGAAGGCGTGACGCTGGCGATACAGGAAGTCGATTATGATGAATGGCATCGCGGAGACGTCATCAGCGATATCTGGCTCAACAGCGCAAACTTTACGCTGCCGCTTGATTTCTCGCTCTTTTCTCACCTGTACGAAGTGCCCCTGATTCAGCACTGTATCAACCGGGACTGGCAGCAGGACGCCGCGCGGTGGCGCGCGGGAGAAATGGATCTGGCCGCCTGGTGTCAGGAATTACTGACCGGGCAGACGATCGTACCGCTGATTCACCACTGGCTGCTGATCCAGGGGCAACGCAGCATGCGCGGCCTGCGGATGAATACCCTCGGCTGGTTTGATTTTAAATCCGCCTGGTTTGCGCCGCCGGAGCCATAACGCTTTCGTAATATTCACCAAATCATTACAATAGCGCCGTTCTCAACGGGGTGCTGCATCACTGATGTGCGCTGAGATAATACCCGTCGAACCTGATCCGGATAACGCCGGCGAAGGGATTTGAGGCTGTCTCTCAAAATCCTTTGCCACTCAACCCTGAGGTGCAAAGTGTTAAAAAACGTTCTTCCTCTGCTGGCGCTGTTTGCGCTGCCTGTTTTTGCTAAGCCCGTTCTGACGGTCTATACCTACGACTCCTTCTCCGCCGACTGGGGCCCCGGCCCGGTGGTAAAAAAAGCCTTTGAAGCCGACTGCAACTGCGAGCTGAAATTCGTGGCGCTGGAAGATGGCGTCTCGCTGCTCAACCGTCTGCGCATGGAAGGCAAAAACAGCAAAGCCGACGTGGTGCTCGGGCTGGATAACAACCTGCTGGAAGCCGCCACCCAAACCAGACTGTTCGCCAAAAGCGGTTTGGCGGCAGATGCCGTCAACGTACCGGGCGGCTGGAAAAACGACACCTTCGTTCCCTTTGATTACGGTTACTTTGCGTTTGTCTACGATAAAAACAAGCTGAAGAATCCGCCCAAAAGCCTGAAAGAGCTGGTCGAAAGTGACCAGAAATGGCGCGTAATTTATGAAGATCCGCGTACCAGCACCCCGGGTCTGGGGCTGCTATTGTGGATGCAGAAAGTCTACGGGGATAAAACGCCGGAAGCGTGGCAGAAGCTGGCCGCGAAAACCGTTACCGTCACCAAAGGCTGGAGCGAAGCCTACGGCCTGTTCCTGAAAGGCGAAAGCGATCTGGTGCTGAGCTACACTACCTCTCCGGCCTACCACATTATCGCCGAGAAAAAGGATAACTACGCCGCCGCGAACTTTGCTGAAGGGCATTATTTGCAGGTGGAAGTGGCCGCCCGCACCGCCGCGAGCAAACAGCCGGAGCTTGCCGAAAAATTCCTGAAATTTATGGTCTCCCCGGCATTCCAGAATGCTATTCCGACAGGAAACTGGATGTACCCGGTCACTGACGTTGCGCTGCCGGCAGGCTTTGAGCAGCTAAACAAGCCGCAAACCTCACTGGAATTTACGTCGCAGCAGGTTGCCGCCCAGCGCGCCGCATGGATTAGTGAATGGCAACGCGCCGTCAGCCGCTGATCCCCGGCTGGTTAGTTCCCGGGCTGCTCGCCGCCATACTGATGGTGGTCGTCAGCCTGGGTGCATTCCTTGCGCTGTGGTTTAACGCGCCAGAGAGCGATCTGCTCGCCCTCTGGCACGACAGCTATCTCTGGCACGTCATCCGTTTCTCCTTCTGGCAGGCGTTTCTCTCCGCGCTGCTGTCGACGATCCCGGCCATTTTCCTTGCACGCGCCCTCTATCGCAGACGTTTCCCCGGCAGGCTTGCCCTGCTGCGGCTGTGCGCGATGACGCTGATCCTGCCCGTGCTGGTGGCGGTGTTCGGTATTCTGAGCGTCTACGGTCGGCAGGGCTGGCTGGCATCCCTCTTCAACCTGCTTGGTCTGGAATGGACCTTCTCCCCTTACGGCCTGAAAGGCATTCTGCTGGCGCATATTTTTTTCAATATGCCGATGGCGACGCGCCTCTTTTTACAGGCGCTGGAAAACATTCCCGGGGAGCAGCGTCAGATTGCCGCCCAGCTTGGCATGCGCGGCTGGTCGTTCTTCCGCTTTGTCGAATGGCCGTGGCTGCGACGCCAGATTGCCCCGGTGGCCGCGCTAATCTTTATGCTCTGCTTCGCCAGCTTCGCGACCGTGCTTTCTCTCGGCGGCGGGCCGCAGGCCACCACCATTGAGCTGGCGATCTATCAGGCCTTAAGTTACGACTACGATCCGGGCCGCGCCGCGCTGCTGGCGATGGTGCAGATGGTCTGCTGCCTGGCGCTGGTGTTACTCAGCCAGCGGCTGAGTAAAGCGATCCCCACAGGCAGCAATCACTTGACAGGCTGGCGCGATCCGCAGGACAGCCTGCACAGCCGCGTCGCGGATTTTATGCTGATCGCGCTGGCCCTCCTGCTTCTGCTGCCCCCGCTGCTGGCCGTTATCGTTGATGGCCTGAATCGCAATGTGTTGTCGGTACTGCAACAGCCTGTCCTGTGGCAGGCGACGTGGACCTCATTGCGCATCGCGCTGGCAGCCGGGCTGCTGTGCGTGATCCTGACCATGATGCTGCTCTGGAGCAGCCGCGAGCTGTACGCGCGTCATGCCCGTAAAGCCGGACACGCGCTGGAACTGACGGGTATGCTGATCCTGGCGATGCCGGGTATTGTGCTGGCGACCGGATTCTTTTTACTGTTCAACAGCACCATCGGCCTGCCGGAAAGCGCCGACGGCATCGTCATTTTTACCAACGCACTGATGGCCATCCCTTACGCGCTCAAGGTGCTGGAAAACCCGATGCGCGACGTCAACAGCCGCTACAGTTTGCTGTGTCAGTCGCTGGGCATGCAGGGCTGGCAGCGTCTGAAGGTGGTCGAACTGCGCGCGCTAAAGCGTCCGCTGGCCCAGGCGCTGGCGTTTGCCTGCGTGCTGTCGATTGGCGATTTTGGCGTTGTGGCCCTCTTCGGCAACGAGGATTTCCGCACGCTGCCGTTCTGGCTTTATCAGCAAATTGGCTCCTATCGTAGCCAGGACGGCGCCGTCACGGCACTTTTACTGCTGGTGCTGTGCTTTGCGTTATTTACCGTTATCGAAAAACTTCCGGGGCGTGATGTTAAAACTGACTGATGTAACCTGGCTTTATGAGCACCTGCCAATGCGTTTTACCCTCTCCGTTCGTCAGGGAGAGCGAATCGCAGTGCTTGGCCCCAGCGGGGCCGGAAAAAGTACCCTGCTCAATCTGATTGCCGGTTTTTTGCAGCCTGCCAGCGGGTCGATCGTCATTGATAATGGCGAATATACCTACGCTCCGCCGGCTAAGCGCCCGGTGTCGATGCTGTTCCAGGAAAACAATCTGTTCAATCATCTTACGGTGTGGCAGAACATCGCGCTGGGTATGGATCCGGGGTTAAAACTCAGTGTTGCGCAGCGTCAGACGCTGGAGGCGATCGCCGAACAAATGGGCCTGGCTGCGTTTATCAACAGACTACCGGGTGAGCTTTCCGGCGGCCAGCGCCAGCGCGTGGCGCTGGCACGCTGTCTGGTGCGCAAGCAGCCGCTGCTGCTGCTCGACGAACCCTTTTCGGCGCTCGACCCGGCCCTGCGTCAGGAGATGCTCTCGCTGGTTGAGGAGGTTTGCGAGCGCGAGCAACTGACGATGCTGATGGTTTCGCATAGCATCGAAGATGCCGCACGCATCGCGCCGCGATCGGTGGTGATCGCGGAGGGACGTATTTTGTGGGATGGAACAACCGACGCCTTAATGAGCGGGAAAGAAAGCGCGTCAGGATTACTGGGTATAAGACCGTAGGCCGGGCAAACGCAGTGCCGCCCGGCGTTTAACGGCTCACCACCTTCAACAGGATCTCACCGTACACCGGCATCAGCGGGTGGCGAATCAGCGCCACCAGCGCCACGACAGCCACCCCCAGCGTCAGCGGGGCCAGCCAGAGCAGGCGAGAGCGCGGAAGATAGCGCGTCAGGCGATCAACACTGGCTTTCGCGCTGCGCCACAGGCGCCAGCAGAGCCAGACCGCCAGCCACAGCAGGACCGCCGTTCCCAGCAGCAGCCACTTGAACTCACCGCTTTGCATACCGTCAGGAATATCGATGGCCGCGCCCGCCAGGATCCCCGGCAGGAAGTAGAACGGCGGCCAGAAGACGCAGCCGATGATGTTCGGCACCACAAACTTCGCGACGGGCAGATCCAGCATCCCGGCCACCATCGGCACCAGCGGGCGCGTTGGGCCAACGAAGCGCCCCACGAGGATGGTGAACATGCTGTGCTGGTGCAGCGCGTGCTCGGTTTTATCCAGCAGCGCTTTATTTTTTTTCATGAACGACCAGCGGTGCAGCGGCTTCTTAAAGCGCCAGCCCAGCCAGAAGGAGATCCAGTCCCCCAGCAAACAGCCAATAATACCGGCCATCCACGCCTGCCAGAAATTGACCTCGCCGCTGCCGATCAGCGCCCCAAGCCCCGCCATCATCACGGTGCCGGGCAGGATCAGCCCGACCAGCGCCAGCGACTCCAGAAACGCCACCAGCGCCACGGCGATGAGCGAATACATAACGGACTGGGTAATAAAATGTTCCAGCAATGCCTGCATAACTATTCCGGTCAGAAAACGAATCAGCGATTCTGCTTAGCGCCCTGCACCGCGTCAAGGCATCAATTGTCTGAATAGTTTACAAGATGCGCCTGAAGTTCACCTGAATGTTTACCGATTATTCACATCCCGCACGGAATTCGCTCGGGCTGGCACCGGTGCACTTCTTAAACACGCGAGAGAAATAGAGCTGATCTTCAAAGCCGACGTTACGCCCGACGGTGGCGATAGGCATTCGGGTGGTGCTGAGCAGCAGTTTCGCCTGGCTGATGCGCTGATCCTCACGCCAGCTGAGTACGCTCACGCCAAGCTGCTGGCGGAACAGATGAGAGAGCCGTGACGGCGACAGACACACATGCTGGGCGACGCTGGCAATATCAAACTGGCTGTCGGCAAGGTGGTCGCTGATGTACTGGCAGGCGTCGCGGACGCGGTTGTCCAGCGGCGGATTAAGCGACTCGTTGATGGCCTCCATGCGGCGCAGCAGAACCTGTTCAAGCAGGTTGATGGCCAGCAGTTCGGCGTAGCGCCCGCCCGCCTGCCCTGCCTCAATAATCTGTGCGAACAGCTCACGGAACTGCGCCAGATGCGCCTCATCCGGGCGATATAAACCGGTATGGGCGAAAATGGCCGGCCACGAGAGCCACTCCTGCCAGTAGGCGCGCGGACGGAAATAGACCCACTGGTGATACCACTCTTTGGCATCCGGATGGCGCCCGTAGTGGTGGATCTCCCCCGGCGGGAACAGCAGCATATCACCGGGGCGGCAGATAAACTGCTGATCCCCGTTTTTGACGACCCCTTCTCCGCGTACGGTCAGGTTCAGGATATATCCCTTCATGCCAAGAGGGCGATCGACGTAAAAATCGAGATATCCCTCGGCCTCAATTGGCGTCAGCCCCGCCACCAGATGGGCGTTAAATGAGTAGCCCGGCAGTAAGGGATCGTTTTGCGGTTCGGCCATAGATTCAGTTCTCCCAAGGGTCCTGAAGGAAACCAATTGTCCATATCGATAAAAGCAGTATAAAAATGGCCCGCGAAAAGATCCAAAAAGCATCACGCCTCTTTTACGTCCGCCATGTTTCAGCCTTTTCCCCTGATTTGTCCGCCAGTACGGGCAGATAAGCAGTAACAAAAGTGTCTATAAGTGCGGCAGAAATGTCCACATAGAATATTTGCACGGCGTCACACTTTGCGTGGCTACAGCAATTTAGTCCATAAGATTAGCGGATCCTGCCTGACGATTTTTGTCCCCAGTCTCTAATGTTCTTCCATACCTGTTTTTTGGATGGAGCAACACCATGGCAATTGCAATTGGCCTCGATTTTGGCAGCGACTCAGTTCGCGCGCTGGCAGTGGACTGTACGACTGGCCTGGAGATAGCAACCAGCGTTGAGTGGTATCCGCGCTGGCAAGAGGGGCGCTACTGCGATGCGCCGAACAACCAGTTCCGCCACCACCCGCGTGATTACATTGAATCAATGGAAGCGGCGATCAAAACCGTGCTGGCGGAGTTGACGGACGCCCAGCGGGCCGATGTCGTGGGGATTGGCGTCGACAGCACCGGCTCAACGCCTGCCCCTGTCGATGCCGAAGGCCGCGTACTGGCGCTGCGACCGGAGTTTGCCGACAACCCGAACGCCATGTTTGTGCTGTGGAAAGACCATACCGCCGTGGAAGAGGCGGAAGCCATCACCCGCTTATGCCATCAGCCGGGCAAAACTGACTACTCCCGCTACATCGGCGGGATTTACTCCAGCGAGTGGTTCTGGGCCAAGATCCTGCACGTTACCCGCGCGGACGCGTCGGTCGCACAGGCAGCGGCATCATGGATTGAGCTATGCGACTGGGTTCCCGCCCTGCTCTCCGGCACCACTCGCCCGCAGGATATCCGCCGCGGCCGTTGCAGCGCCGGGCATAAATCGCTGTGGCATGAAAGCTGGGGGGGGCTGCCTCCGGCAGCGTTCTTCGATGAACTCGATCCGATCATCAACAAAAACCTGACATACCCGCTGTTTACCGACACCTTCACCGCCGATATTCCGGTCGGCACGCTCTGCGAAGAGTGGGCAAAACGCCTCGGCCTGCCGCAAAACGTGACCATTTCCGGCGGCGCGTTCGACTGCCATATGGGTGCCGTGGGCGCGGGTGCGCAGCCCAACACGCTGGTGAAAGTTATCGGCACCTCCACCTGTGACATTCTGACGGCAGATAAAGCCAGCGTCGGCGACCGCGCGGTGAAAGGCATTTGCGGTCAGGTTGACGGCAGCGTGGTACCCGATTTTATCGGCCTCGAAGCGGGTCAGTCCGCCTTCGGCGATATCTACGCCTGGTTTGGCCGCGTGCTCGGCTGGCCGCTGGATCAGCTGGCTGCCGCGCATCCTGAACTGAAAACGCAGATTACGGCGAGCAAAAAACAGCTCCTGCCGCAGCTCACCGAAGCCTGGGCAAAAAATCCGTCTCTCGACCACCTGCCGGTGGTGCTGGACTGGTTCAACGGCCGTCGTACGCCGTTTGCCAACCAGCGTCTGAAAGGAGTGATTACCGATCTCAACCTCGCGACCGACGCGCCCGCGCTGTTTGGCGGCCTGATCGCCGCCACCGCATTCGGCGCGCGCGCCATTATGGAGTGCTTCACCGGGCAGGGCATTGACGTGAACAACGTGATGGCGCTGGGCGGCATCGCCCGTAAAAACCCGGTGATTATGCAGGCCTGCTGCGACGTGCTGAACCGGCCGCTGCAAATTGTGGCCTCCGATCAGTGCTGTGCGCTGGGCGCGGCGATTTTCGCTGCCGTGGCCGCAGGCGTACATGCGGATATCCCGACCGCGCAACAGCATATGGCGAGCGCCGTCGAAAGTACGCTCCAGCCGCAGACTCAGCAGGCACAACGCTTTGAACAGCTTTATCAGCGCTACCAGCAATGGGCAAAAAGCGCCGAACTTCACTATCTCCCTGTCGCCGCCCCGGCCAAAAGCACCGCGGATACTACGGCAACCCTGACACATTAAGGACACGATAATGACCATTTTTAATAATTATGAAGTGTGGTTTGTGATTGGCAGCCAGCATTTGTACGGACCGGAAGCGTTGCAGCAGGTGACGAAACACGCGGAGCACGTTGTGAATGCGCTGAACGCGGAAGCCAAACTGCCGTGCAAACTGGTGCTGAAGCCGCTGGGTACCACCCCGGACGAAATCACCAACATTTGCCGCGATGCCAATTACGATGACAAATGCGCTGGCCTGGTGGTGTGGCTGCACACCTTCTCGCCAGCCAAAATGTGGATCAACGGCCTGGCTATCCTCAACAAACCGCTGCTGCAATTCCACACGCAGTTCAACGCCTCCCTGCCGTGGGACAGCATCGACATGGACTTCATGAACCTGAACCAGACCGCGCACGGCGGCCGCGAGTTCGGCTTCATCGGCGCGCGCATGCGTCAACAGCATGCCGTGGTGACCGGGCACTGGCAGGACGGTCAGGCACAAAAACGTATTGGCTCCTGGATGCGTCAGGCGGTATCTAAGCAGGATACCCGCCACCTGAAAGTGGTGCGTTTCGGCGACAACATGCGCGAAGTGGCGGTCACCGACGGTGATAAAGTGGCCGCGCAGATTAAATTTGGCTTCTCCGTCAACACCTGGGCGGTGGGCGACCTGGTGCAGGTGGTGAATGACATCAGCGATGGCGACGTTAACGCGCTGGTGGACGAGTACGAAAGCAGCTATCGCCTGACGCCTGCGGCACAGGTCAACGGTGACAAGCGCCAGAACGTGCTGGATGCCGCACGTATTGAGCTGGGCATGAAGCGTTTTCTGGAACAGGGCGGCTTCCATGCCTTCACCACCACCTTTGAAGATCTCCACGGCCTGAAACAGCTCCCGGGTCTGGCGGTACAACGTCTGATGCAGCAGGGCTACGGCTTTGCGGGCGAAGGCGACTGGAAAACTGCCGCTCTGCTTCGCATCATGAAGGTGATGTCGACCGGTCTACAGGGCGGCACCTCTTTTATGGAGGACTACACCTACCACTTCGAGAACGGCAACGATCTGGTGCTCGGCTCGCACATGCTGGAAGTGTGTCCATCCATCGCGGTTGAAGAGAAACCGATCCTCGACGTGCAGTACCTCGGCATTGGCGGCAAAGCGGATCCGGCCCGTCTGATCTTCAACACCCGTACCGGCCCGGCCATTAACGCCAGCCTGATTGACCTCGGCGATCGTTTCCGCCTGCTGGTGAACTGCGTCGATGCGGTTGAAACCCCGCATTCTCTGCCGAAGCTGCCGGTCGCCAACGCTTTGTGGAAAGCGCAGCCTGACCTGCCAACCGCCTCGGAAGCCTGGATCCTGGCCGGCGGCGCGCACCACACCGTATTCAGCCACGCGCTTGACCTGAACGATATGCGTCAGTTTGCCGAGCTGCACGACATCGAACTGACCGTGATTGATAACGACACCCGTCTGCCAGCCTTTAAAGACGCGCTGCGCTGGAACGAAGTCTATTACGGTTCAAAACGCTAAGTACGGAGTGCCCGGTGGCACTTCGTTTACCGGGCCTACGGTTCTGTAGGCCGGATAAGCGCAGCGCCATCCGGCAGGAGACGACAATGTTAGAAGATCTCAAACGTCAGGTACTCGAAGCCAACCTGGCGCTGCCAAAACATAACCTCGTGACACTGACATGGGGCAACGTCAGCGCCGTTGACCGGGAAAAAGGGGTGTTCGTGATCAAGCCTTCCGGCGTGGATTACACGGTAATGACCGCAGACGATATGGTTGTGGTCAGCCTCGAAACGGGTGAAGTGGTTGAAGGCAATAAAAAGCCCTCCTCCGATACGCCCACTCATCGCCTGCTGTATCAGGCCTTCCCGACCATCGGCGGGATTGTGCATACCCATTCGCGTCACGCGACCATCTGGGCGCAGGCGGGCCAGCCTATTCCGGCCACCGGCACCACCCACGCGGACTACTTTTACGGCACCATTCCCTGCACGCGTCTGATGACCGATGCGGAGATCGGCGGTGAGTACGAATGGGAAACGGGGAACGTGATTGTCGAAACCTTCGAAAAACAGGGAATCGACGCGGCGCAAATGCCCGGCGTGCTGGTGCACTCCCACGGCCCGTTTGCCTGGGGTAAAAACGCGGAGGACGCGGTGCACAACGCGATCGTGCTGGAGGAAGTCGCCTATATGGGGATCTTCTGCCGCCAGCTGGCACCGCAGCTGCCGGATATGCAGCAAACCCTGCTGGATAAGCATTACCTGCGTAAGCACGGTGCGAAAGCCTACTACGGGCAGTAAACCCTTGCCCGGTGACGCTGCGCTTACCGGGCCTGCGGAACCTGTAGGCCGGATAAGCGCAGCGCCATCCGGCGGAACGGGCACTGTATAAAACCCCAGCAAACACCCCTCAACCAGGCTATAATCAGGCCTGGTTTGTTTTATGGGATAACGCCGTGACGCAGGCGCAAGAAGGCTTTTTACTGACCAGACACTGGCGGGATACCCCTCAGGGTACTGAGGTTGAATTCTGGCTGGCAACGGACAACGGCCCACGAAACGTTACGCTCCCGCCGCAGGAGTCCGTGGCCTTTATTCCTGAAGCTCACGTCGAGAAAGTGAAACAACTGCTACGCGGCGAAAACAACTGGCGCCTTACGCCGCTTCAGCTGAAAGATTTCCACCGCCAGCCGGTTTACGGCCTCTACTGCCGCGCCCATCGCCAGTTAATGCGCTATGAAAAGCTGCTTCGTGAAGCAGGCGTGACGCTTTACGAGGCCGACATTCGCCCGCCTGAACGCTTTCTGATGGAGCGGTTTATCACCGCCCCCGTCTGGGTAGATGGCACCGCGCAAAACGGCAGGATCGTTAACGCGCGCCTGAAGCCTAATCCGCACTATCGCCCGCCGCTAAAGTGGGTGTCGCTGGATATTGAAACCACCCGCCACGGCGAACTGTACTGCATTGGCCTGGAAGGCTGTGGGCAGCGGGTTGTCTATATGCTCGGGCCGCCGAACGGCGATGCGTCCGCGCTGGAATTTAATCTGGAGTACGTCAACAGCCGCCCGCAACTGCTGGAGAAGCTTAACCAGTGGTTTGCCGAGCACGATCCGGATGTTCTGATCGGCTGGAACGTAGTGCAGTTTGACCTGCGCGTGCTGCAAAAACATGCCGAGCGTTACCGTATCCCGCTGATTCTGGGGCGCGGCAACAGTGAGCTGGAGTGGCGTGAGCACGGTTTTAAGAACGGTGTTTTCTTCGCGCAGGCTAATGGTCGCCTGATTATCGACGGCATCGAGGCGCTGAAATCCGCCTTCTGGAACTTCTCTTCCTTCTCGCTGGAAGCGGTCGCCCAGGAACTGCTCGGCGAAGGTAAATCCATCGACAATCCCTGGGACCGAATGGACGAGATCGACCGGCGCTTTAATGAAGATAAGCCGGCGCTCGCTACCTATAACCTGAAAGATTGCGAGCTGGTGACGCAGATCTTCCACAAAACCGAGATCATGCCGTTCCTGCTGGAACGCGCGACGGTGAACGGTCTCGCGGTCAACAGGCACGGCGGCTCGGTAGCGGCCTTCAGCCACCTCTATTTCCCGCGGATGCACCGGGCAGGCTATGTCGCCCCTAACCTCGGCGACGTGCCGCCGCAGGCCAGCCCCGGCGGTTACGTGATGGATTCACGGCCCGGACTGTATGACTCGGTGCTGGTGCTGGATTATAAAAGCCTGTACCCGTCAATTATCCGCACGTTTCTGATTGATCCGGTGGGGCTGGTGGAGGGGATGGCCCAGCCAGACGATGCGCACAGCACCGAAGGTTTTCTTGGGGCACGCTTCTCGCGGAAAAAACACTGCCTGCCCGAAATTGTGGGAAACATCTGGCACGGCCGCGACGAGGCCAAGCGCCACGGCAACAATCCGCTCTCACAGGCGCTGAAAATCATTATGAACGCCTTTTACGGCGTGCTGGGTACCAGCGCCTGCCGCTTCTTTGATCCCCGTCTGGCGTCTTCCATCACCATGCGCGGGCACGACATTATGCGCCAGACCAAAGCGCTGATTGAATCCCAGGGCTATGACGTTATTTATGGCGATACCGACTCCACCTTTGTCTGGCTGAAAGCGGCCCATTCAGAAGACGACGCCGCGCGCATCGGCAAAGAACTGGTCGCCTACGTGAACGACTGGTGGCGCGAAAATTTGCAAAAAGAGCGGTTAACCAGCGCGTTAGAGCTGGAGTTTGAAACCCATTTTGCCCGCTTTTTAATGCCGACCATTCGCGGAACCGACCAGGGCAGCAAGAAGCGCTACGCCGGGCTGATTGAGGAAGGTGACACGCAGCGGATGGTCTTTAAAGGACTGGAGACGGTGCGCACCGACTGGACGCCACTGGCGCAGCAGTTCCAGCAGACGCTCTACCTGCGGGTGTTTCGCAACGAGCCCTATCAGGACTACGTGCGCGACACCATCGCCAGCCTGATGGCGGGTGAGCTGGATGACCAGCTGGTGTATCGCAAGCGCCTGCGCCGCCCGCTGGCCGAATATCAACGTAACGTTCCTCCCCACGTACGCGCCGCGCGGCTGGCGGATGAAGAGAATGTTCGCCGGGGCCGTGCGCCGCAGTATCAGAACCGGGGTACGATCAAATACGTCTGGACAACTAACGGCCCGGAACCCGTTGATTACCAGCAGTCTCCGCTTGATTACGATCACTACCTGACCCGCCAGCTTCAGCCGGTTGCGGAGGGAATTTTACCGTTCATCAATGACGACTTTGCTACACTAGTGACAGGACAACTTGGGCTATTTTGACGCGTGACGAAACCGTTGCCATCCAGTACCATAGCGCCCTTTCCATTCCCGGACCCATTTTTCGACGACCGTCTTTTTTGACGGGGTCGAACTATTGCCTGCAATTAAAGATTAGAGCCGAACAACTATGCCTTTTACACTTGGTCAACGCTGGATCAGCGATACAGAAAGCGAACTTGGATTAGGAACCGTCGTTGCCGTCGATGCGCGCATGGTTACCCTCCTTTTCCCTGCTACCGGTGAAAACCGCCTGTACGCTCGCAATGACTCCCCTGTTACCCGCGTAATGTTCAATCCGGGCGACACCGTGACCAGCCACGAAGGCTGGCAGCTGAAGGTTGAAGACGTAAAAGAAGAGAATGGACTGCTCGCCTACATTGGAACGCGTCTTGATACCGACGAGACGAATGTTATCCTGCGTGAAGTGCTGCTCGACAGCAAACTGGTTTTCAGCAAGCCGCAGGACCGTCTGTTTGCCGGGCAAATCGACCGAATGGATCGCTTCTCCCTGCGCTACCGCGCGCGTAAGTTCCAGAGTGAACAGTACCGCATGCCGTGGAGCGGCCTGCGCGGCCAGCGTACCAGCCTTATTCCCCATCAGCTGAATATCGCCCATGACGTGGGCCGTCGCCATGCGCCTCGCGTGCTGCTGGCTGACGAAGTGGGCCTGGGTAAAACCATCGAAGCAGGCATGATCCTGCACCAGCAGCTGCTCTCTGGCGCTGCCGAGCGCGTGCTGATTGTGGTGCCGGAAACGCTGCAACACCAGTGGCTGGTCGAGATGCTGCGCCGCTTTAACCTGCGCTTCTCCCTGTTCGACGACGAGCGCTATGCCGAAGCCCAGCACGACGCGGACAACCCGTTTGAAACCGAACAGCTGGTCATTTGTTCCCTGGACTTCGTGCGCCGCAGCAAGCAGCGCCTGGAGCACCTGTGCGACGCAGAATGGGATCTGATGGTCGTCGACGAAGCGCACCACCTCGTCTGGAGCGAAGATGCGCCAAGCCGTGAATACATGGCGATTGAGCAGCTTGCCGAGCGCGTACCGGGCGTTCTGCTTCTGACCGCCACCCCGGAGCAGCTGGGTCTTGAGAGCCACTTCGCCCGTCTGCGCCTGCTCGATCCGAACCGATTCCACGATTTTGAGCAGTTTGTTGAAGAGCAGAAAAACTACCGTCCGGTGGCGGACGCCGTCGCGCTGCTGCTGGCCGGTAATCGTCTCTCTAATGATGAACTTAACACCCTCAGCGATCTGATCGGCGAGCAGGATATTGAGCCGCTGCTTCAGGCCGCGAACAGCGACAGCGATAATGCGGGATCTGCGCGTAAAGAGCTGATCGACATGCTGATGGACCGTCACGGCACCAGCCGCGTGCTGTTCCGCAACACCCGTAACGGCGTGAAAGGCTTCCCGAAACGCGAGCTGCACACCATCAAACTGCCGCTGCCGACCCAGTACCAGACGGCGATTAAAGTCTCCGGCATTATGGGCACCCGTAAATCAGCGGAAGATCGCGCGCGCGATATGCTCTACCCGGAGCAAATTTATCAGGAATTTGAAGGCGACACTGGCACCTGGTGGAACTTCGATCCGCGCGTGGAGTGGTTAATGGGTTATCTGACCGCGCACCGTTCCCGGAAGGTGCTGGTGATCTGCGCCAAGGCAGCCACCGCCCTGCAACTTGAACAAGTGCTGCGCGAGCGCGAAGGTATTCGCGCCGCCGTGTTCCATGAAGGCATGTCTATTATCGAGCGCGACCGCGCTGCGGCGTGGTTTAGTGAAGAGGACAGCGGCGCGCAGGTTCTGCTGTGCTCCGAAATCGGTTCTGAAGGCCGTAACTTCCAGTTCGCCAGCAATCTGGTGATGTTCGATCTGCCGTTTAACCCGGATCTGCTGGAGCAGCGTATCGGCCGTCTGGATCGTATCGGTCAGGCGCACGATATTCAGATCCACGTTCCGTATCTGGAGAAAACCGCCCAGTCCGTTCTGGTTCGCTGGTACCACGAAGGACTGGATGCGTTTGAACATACCTGCCCGACGGGCCGCACCATTTATGACCAGGTGCATAGCGATCTGATCGGTTACCTTGCGGCGCCGGAAAACACCGAGGGCTTTGATGAGCTGATCAAATCCTGTCGAGAGAAGCACGACGCGCTGAAAGCTCAGCTGGAGCAGGGTCGCGATCGCCTGCTGGAGATCCACTCCAACGGCGGTGAAAAAGCGCAGCAGCTGGCCGAAAGTATCGAAGAACAGGACGATGACACCAGCCTGATCAGCTTCTCCATGAACCTGTTCGACATCGTCGGCATTAACCAGGACGATCGCGGCGAGAACATGATCGTGCTGACCCCGTCCGATCATATGCTGGTGCCGGATTTCCCGGGCCTGCCGGAAGACGGCTGCACCATCACCTTTGAGCGTGATGTGGCGCTGTCCCGCGAAGATGCACAGTTCATCACCTGGGAGCACCCGCTGATCCGCAACGGTCTGGATCTGATCCTCTCCGGCGATACCGGCAGCAGCACCATCTCCCTGTTGAAGAACAAAGCCTTGCCTGTGGGCACGCTGCTGGTGGAGCTGATCTACGTTGTGGAAGCGCAGGCGCCGAAACAGCTTCAGCTTAACCGCTTCCTGCCGCCAACTCCGGTGCGTCTGCTGCTGGATAAAAACGGTACGAACCTGGCCGGCCAGGTGGAGTTTGAAAGCTTCAACCGTCAGCTGAGCGCGGTGAACCGCCATACCGGCAGTAAGCTGGTGAATGCGGTGCAGCAGGACGTGCATGCCATTCTGCAACTGGGTGAAGCCCAGGCCGAAAAAGCGGCCAGAGTGCTGATCGATGCGGCGCGTAGCGAAGCCGATGAGAAGCTTTCTGCCGAGCTGTCGCGTCTGGAAGCGTTGAAAGCAGTGAACCCTAACATTCGTGACGATGAGCTGGCCGCCATTGAGAGCAACCGCCAGCAGGTGCTGGAAAGCCTGAATCAGGCGGGATGGCGTCTCGACGCCCTGCGTCTTATCGTTGTGACGCATCAGTAAGCGGAGCGCAAGATGGTAATGGAGCCCTACAATCCCCCGATGGATCCGTGGCTGGTCATTCTGTATCAGGACGAGCATATTATGGTGGTTAACAAGCCGAGCGGCTTGTTATCCGTGCCGGGGCGTCTGGAAGAGCATAAAGACAGCGTGATGACGCGTATCCAGCGTGATTATCCCCAGGCCGAGTCTGTCCATCGTCTGGATATGGCGACCAGCGGCGTGATTGTGGTGGCTCTGAATAAAGCGGCAGAACGCGAGCTGAAGCGTCAGTTCCGCGAGCGCGAGCCGAAGAAACAGTATGTCGCGCGCGTCTGGGGCCATCCGGCGCAGGCGGAAGGGCTGGTGGATTTACCGCTGATTTGCGACTGGCCGAACCGGCCAAAGCAGAAGGTGTGTTACGAAACCGGCAAGGCCGCGCAAACCGAGTATGAAGTGCTGGAGTACGCGCCGGATAATACCGCGCGCGTCCTGCTGAAGCCGATTACCGGGCGCTCCCACCAGCTGCGTGTGCATATGCTTGCGATGGGTCACCCCATTCTGGGGGACAGATTCTATGCGCCGCCGGAAGCACTGGCGTTAGCGCCGCGCCTGCAACTGCATGCGCAGACGCTCACCATCACCCACCCTGCTTTCGGCAACGCCATGACGTTCAAAGCCCCAGTGGACTTCTGAAAAAATGGCCCGACACTGTCGGGCCATTTTTTTATTTAAAACCTTTCTGCTCTTTAATTAGCTCGTAGGCTTTCTGGATTTCCTGCGCTTTCTGTTTCGCCATCTCCATCATCTCTGGCGGCAGGCCTTTCGCCACCAGCTTATCCGGATGGTGCTCGCTCATCAGCTTACGATAGGCGCGTTTGATGGTCGTAACATCGTCAGACGGCTTCACGCCGAGGACGTTACAGGCATCTTCAAGCGTAGGGCCACGCTGCGCCTGCTGCCAGCCGCCGCCGGACGATTGCTGCTGATAACCGCCGCCAAAGTGCGCGCCGCCCTGCATCATGCGCAGGAACTGATCGAACTGCATGCGGGAAATGCCCAACTCTTCAGCAATCACATACAGGACGTCCCGTTCATTCGGATGCAGAGAGCCATCCGCGAAGGCGGCCTGGATTTGAATTTCCAGAAACATCCGAATTAAATCAAAACGCCCGAAACAGATGCTACGGAACTGCCGCATTTTTTCACGCAGCGGGTAGTGATCTGATTTACCAATCCGGAACGCATTCTGCGCCGCGATGCGGGATTCGCCGTGCAGATTCATGCGATCCATAAAGACGCTGGCCACCTGAATATCGGCTTCCGTTACGCGTCCTTTTGATTTGGTTAAGTGCCCCATCACCTCGAAGGTGGTGGAGAAAAAGAGTGACTGGCGCTCGCGCTGGTTGGCAAACCAGGCCATTTTGCGGCTGCGTGCTTTATCAAACATATGGCCGATAATGAGGCCAAGAACGACACCCCAGAATCCGGCACCCATAATAATTGCGAACGCAACGCCGATTATTTTACCCCAATACTGCATATACTCCCCGAATGGTCATGTTCCTGGCCGACGCAACGCCATCATTACAGTGGTCGCGCCACGGTCAATTGAGGGACATCGCCTATAATTTGCATTATCATACTCGTCATTCGATAGCGAGCCTAACACTCTGGCGCGCAAACGGGCAGGATTAACGCTGGTACTGCGCTGATGAGTAAGATAGTCTCTGAGCGTTTGTAAGCCGTAGCCACTGATGACGGAACAATAAAATACAACGTATGAAAAAACGTATCCCCACCCTTCTGGCCACAATGATTGGCACCGCCCTGTATAGCCAACAGGGGCTCGCAGCCGATCTCGCCTCGCAGTGTATGCTTGGCGTCCCAAGTTACAATCGCCCACTGGTGAAAGGCGATACGAATGACTTACCCGTCACCATTAATGCCGACAGCGCAAAAGGTAATTATCCTGACAATGCGACCTTTACGGGCAATGTCGATATTAACCAGGGAAACAGTCGCCTGCTTGCTGACGAAGTGCAATTGCACCAGAAGCAACCGGAAGGTGCTCAGGCGCCTGTCCGTACGGTGGATGCGCTGGGTAATGTGCACTATGACGACAATCAGGTCATCCTGAAAGGTCCGAAAGCCTGGTCGAATCTGAATACCAAAGACACCAACGTCTGGGAAGGTGATTACCAGATGGTCGGTCGTCAGGGGCGCGGTACCGCGGACCTGATGAAGCAGCGCGGCGAAAACCGCTACACCATTCTCGAAAACGGCACGTTTACCTCCTGTTTGCCAGGGTCAAATACCTGGAGCGTTGTGGGCAGTGAAGTGATCCACGACCGTGAAGAACAGGTTGCAGAGATCTGGAACGCCCGTTTTAAACTCGGCCCGGTGCCCATTTTCTATAGCCCTTACCTGCAACTGCCTGTGGGTGACAAACGTCGTTCAGGTTTCCTGATCCCGAACGCCAAGTACAGCACGTCGAACTACTTTGAGTTCTACCTGCCGTACTACTGGAACATTGCGCCCAACATGGACGCCACGATCACGCCGCACTATATCCATAAGCGCGGTAACATCATGTGGGAGAACGAATTCCGCTATCTGACCAAGGCGGGCGCGGGTCTGATGGAATTTGATTATCTGCCATCAGATAAGGTGTTCCAGGACGAGCATCCGAGCGAAGGTGATAAGCACCGCTGGATGTACTACTGGAAGCACGCCGGGGTATTGGATCAGGTGTGGCGCTTCAACATCGACTACACCAAAGTCAGCGATCCGTATTACTTCAACGACTTTGATTCTAAATACGGCTCCAGTACCGACGGTTACGCCACGCAGAAATTCAGCGTGGGCTACGCCATTGAGAACTTTGACGCGACGGTGTCGACCAAACAGTTCCAGGTATTTGATACACAATCGCGTAGTACCTATGGTGCCGAGCCGCAGCTGGACGTGAACTGGTATCAGAACGATGTGGGTCCTTTCGACACGCGCGTTTATGCTCAGGCGGTCCATTTCGTCAACACCAACTCGGATATGCCGGAATCAACGCGTCTGCATATCGAGCCGACGATCAATCTGCCGTGGTCAAACGACTGGGCGAGCCTGAATACCGAAGCTAAGCTGATGGCCACCCACTACCAGCAGAAAAATCTGGACTGGTATAACAAACGCTATGGCACCGATCTTGAAGAGTCGGTAAACCGTACGCTTCCGCAATTCAAAATGGACGGGAAGCTGATCTTCGAACGTGATATGGGCCTTCTCGCCGATGGATACACCCAGACGCTTGAGCCGCGTATGCAGTATCTGTATGTGCCTTATCGCGATCAGAGCAAAATTCAAAACTACGACTCTTCCTTCCTGCAATCAGACTACAGCGGCCTGTTCCGTGACCGTACCTACGGCGGGCTTGACCGTATTGCGTCTGCTAACCAGTTAACGACTGGCGTCACAACGCGCGTATATGATGATGCTGCCGTTGAACGTTTTAACGTTTCTGTTGGTCAAATCTACTATTTCACCGAGTCTCGTACCGGTGATGACGACATTAACTGGGAGAAAGACAACAAAACGGGCTCACTGGTATGGGCGGGCGACACCTACTGGCGCATGACGGATCGTTGGGGTCTGCGCGGTGGTGTTCAGTACGATACACGACTGGACAATATCGCGACGGGCAGCGCAGCCATCGAATACCGTCGTGATGAAGACCGCATGTTGCAGTTGACGTACCGTTACGCCAGCCCGGAGTATATCCAGGCGACGCTGCCAAACTATGCGAATACAGACCAATACAAAGACGGTATTTCACAGGTGGGTACCGCCGCGAGCTGGCCGATCGCCGATCGTTGGTCAGTCGTCGGGGCCTACTACTATGACACGAATGCCCAAAAACCTGCTGACCAGATGCTGGGTCTGCAATACAACTCCTGCTGTTACGCAATACGTGTCGGTTACGAACGCAAACTTAACGGCTGGGATACGCAAAACAGTCAGGGCAAATATGATAACGTGATCGGCTTTAATATCGAGTTGCGCGGCCTGAGTTCTAACTACGGTCTGGGCACGCAGCAGATGCTGCGCTCGAACATTCTGCCGTATCGTAGTTCATTGTAATGTGCTTGATTTACAACGTAATCCGCTTTGCGGTTAATTGAAATGGAAAAAGTATGAAGAACTGGAAAACGCTGCTACTCGGTGTCGCTATGGTTGCGAATACCAGCTTCGCGGCCCCACAGGTTGTCGATAAAGTCGCGGCTGTGGTTAACAACGGCGTCGTGCTTGAAAGTGACGTTGACGGTTTGATGAAATCTGTAAAGCTCAACTCGGGCGAAGCAGGTCAACAGCTTCCGGATGACGCTACGCTGCGCCACCAGATCCTGGAGCGTCTGATCATGGATCAGATTGTTCTTCAGATGGGCCAGAAAATGGGCGTGACGATCTCTGACGAGCAGCTCGATCAGGCGATCGCCAACATTGCAAAGCAGAACAACATTACCCCGGATCAGATGCGTAGCCGCCTGGCCTACGACGGCATCAGCTATGCCACCTACCGTAATCAGATCCGTAAAGAGATGCTGATTTCAGAAGTGCGTAACAATGAAGTCCGTCGCCGCGTCACCATCCTGCCTCAGGAAGTGGATGCCCTGGCAAAACAGGTAGGGAATCAGAATGATGCCAGCACCGAGCTTAACCTGAGCCACATCCTGATCCCACTGCCGGAAAACCCAACCTCCGATCAGGCGGCTGAGGCGGAAAGCCAGGCGCGCGCTATCGTTGAGCAGGCGCGTAATGGCGATGACTTCGGCAAGCTGGCGATCACCTATTCCGCTGACCAGCAGGCGCTGAAAGGCGGCCAGATGGGCTGGGGCCGTATTCAGGAGCTGCCATCCCTGTTTGCCCAGGCGCTGAGCACGGCGAAGAAAGGCGACATCGTCGGTCCAATCCGTTCCGGTGTGGGCTTCCACATTCTGAAAGTGAATGACCTGCGCGGCCAGAGCCAGAACATTTCGGTTACCGAAGTGCATGCCCGTCATATCCTGCTTAAGCCGTCTCCGATCATGACTGACGATCAGGCTCGTGCGAAGCTGGAACAGATCGCGGCAGACATCAAGAGCGGTAAAACCACCTTCGATAAAGCGGCAAAAGAGTTCTCTCAGGATCCTGGCTCTGCAAACCAGGGCGGTGACCTGGGTTGGGCGGCAGCGGATATTTACGATCCGGCTTTCCGCGATGCGTTAATGAAGCTGAATAAAGGCCAGATGAGCGCGCCGGTACACTCCTCCTTCGGCTGGCATCTGATCCAGCTGATGGACACGCGCAACGTGGATAAAACCGACGCGGCGCAGAAAGACCGTGCGTATCGCATGCTGTTTAACCGTAAGTTCTCTGAAGAAGCCGCAACCTGGATGCAGGAACAACGCGCCAGCGCTTACGTGAAAGTGTTGAGCAACTGATGATACCGCATCGTGTTGTGATCACCCCCGGCGAACCCGCCGGGATTGGGCCTGACCTTGTGGTTCAGCTCGCCCAGCGCAGCTGGCCGGTAGAGTTGGTTGTCTGCGCAGATGCAACACTGTTACAAGACCGGGCAGCTTTGCTCGGTCTGCCTTTAACGCTCCTCCCTTACGTTGAAGGCCAACAGCCCGCACCGCAGCAGGCGGGGACTCTCACCCTGCTTTCTGTTCCGCTCCGTGCGCCTGTTGTCCCCGGTGAGTTACACACCGAAAACGGCCACTACGTTGTCGAGACGCTGGCGCGCGCCTGTGACGGTTGCCTTCAGGGCGAATTTGCCGCCCTGATCACCGGTCCGGTGCATAAAGGCGTGATCAATGACGCGGGCATTCCGTTTACCGGGCATACCGAATTTTTCGAAGAGCGTTCGCACAGCCCGAAAGTGGTGATGATGCTGGCAACCGAAGCAATGCGCGTTGCGCTGGTAACAACGCACCTGCCGATCAAAGCCATTCCAGATGCCATTACGCCTGAACTCCTGCGTGAGATCATTGGCATTTTGCATCACGATCTGCAAACCAAATTCGGCATTCCGCAGCCGCATGTGCTGGTTTGCGGCCTGAATCCGCACGCGGGTGAGGGCGGACATATGGGCACCGAAGAGATCGACACCATCATTCCGGTGCTTGAGGAGATGCGGGCGAAGGGGATGAACCTCAGCGGGCCTCTGCCTGCCGACACCCTTTTCCAGCCCAAATACCTGGATAATGCCGACGCCGTACTCGCGATGTACCACGATCAGGGTCTGCCCGTGCTAAAATACCAGGGCTTTGGCCGCGGGGTGAATATCACCCTCGGTTTACCCTTTATTCGAACGTCCGTTGACCACGGTACTGCGCTGGATCTGGCAGGCCAGGGAAAAGCGGATGTCGGCAGTTTTATTACGGCGCTTAATCTCGCCATCAAAATGATTGTTAATAC
This sequence comes from Enterobacter cloacae complex sp. IR5441, assembly GCF_049238215.1. Taxonomy (NCBI): domain Bacteria; kingdom Pseudomonadati; phylum Pseudomonadota; class Gammaproteobacteria; order Enterobacterales; family Enterobacteriaceae; genus Enterobacter; species Enterobacter cloacae complex sp. IR5441. The sequence continues at coordinate 2,252 of NZ_JBMKIA010000009.1, read as the reverse complement.
TCAATGACTAATCGAGTCCATCAGGGCCACTTAGCCCGTAAACGCTTCGGGCAAAACTTCCTCAACGATCAGTTTGTGATCGACAGTATCGTTTCTGCCATTAATCCGCAGAAAGGTCAGGCCATGGTCGAAATCGGCCCGGGTCTTGCCGCGCTGACCGAGCCGGTAGGCGAACGCCTCGACGAACTGACCGTTATCGAACTCGACCGCGATCTGGCCGCGCGTCTGCAAACGCACCCGTTCCTCGGGCCGAAGCTGACGATTTATCAGCAGGATGCGATGACCATGAACTTTGGCGAACTGTCAGAAAAAATGGGACAGCCGCTGCGCGTGTTCGGTAACCTGCCGTACAACATCTCCACCCCGCTGATGTTCCATCTGTTTAGCTATACTGATGCCATTGCCGACATGCACTTCATGTTGCAAAAAGAGGTCGTTAACCGTCTGGTTGCAGGGCCGAACAGTAAAGCGTATGGTCGTTTAAGCGTGATGGCGCAATATTACTGCAACGTGATCCCGGTATTAGAAGTACCGCCTTCCGCATTCACGCCACCGCCAAAGGTAGATTCTGCGGTTGTGCGCCTGGTGCCACATAAAACGATGCCGTACCCGGTCAAAGACCTGCGCGTGCTGAGCCGTATCACGACAGAAGCCTTTAACCAGCGCCGTAAAACGATTCGTAACAGCCTTGGCAATCTGTTTACCGTTGACGTATTAGCTGAGCTGGGCATCGACCCGGCAATGCGTGCGGAAAATATTTCCGTAGAGCAGTACTGCAAGCTGGCTAATTACATCAGCGACAATGCGCCGCCGAAGGAGAGCTAAGCCATGATTGATTCGCCCCGCGTCTGTGTTCAGGTTCAAAGCGTCTACATTGAGTCCCAATCCACACCGGATGAAGAACGTTTTGTCTTTGCTTATACCGTAACCATTCGCAATCTGGGGCGGATGCCTGTGCAACTGCTCGGGCGCTACTGGCTTATCACCAACGGCAATGGCCGTGAAATTGAAGTCCAGGGCGAAGGCGTGGTCGGTGAACAACCCCATATCGCCCCTGGCGAAGAGTATCAGTACACCAGCGGCGCGGTAATTGAAACGCCGCTGGGTACCATGCAAGGCCATTATGAAATGGTCGATGCCGACGGCAATGCTTTCCGCATTGCTATTCCCGTATTCCGTCTCGCCGTACCTACACTTATTCATTAATCTAATGTCTACATATCTGATTGGCGACGTTCACGGTTGCTACGATGAACTGATCGCATTATTAAAACAGGTCGACTTCACCCCCGGGCAGGACACGCTCTGGCTGACGGGCGACTTAGTGGCGCGCGGTCCCGGTTCCCTGGACGTCCTCCGCTATGTCAAATCGCTGGGTGACAGCGTGCGCATGGTGCTGGGCAACCACGATCTGCATCTGCTGGCCGTATACGCCGGGATCAGCCGTAATAAGCCGAAAGATCGCATTACCCCCCTGCTGGAAGCACCGGATGCCGATGAGTTGCTCAACTGGCTGCGTCGCCAGCCACTGCTACAGATTGACGAAGAGAAAAAACTGGTGATGGCGCATGCCGGCATCACGCCTCAGTGGGATCTTGAGACGGCAAAAACCTGCGCGCGCGACGCCGAAGCGGTGCTGGCGAGCGACTCCTACCCGTTCTTCCTTGATGCGATGTACGGCGACATGCCAAATAACTGGAGTGATGACCTCAGCGGCCTGGCACGACTGCGTTTTATCACCAATGCTTTTACGCGGATGCGCTACTGCTTCCCGAACGGGCAACTGGATATGTATTGCAAAGATACGCCTGAAAATGCCCCTGCGCCGCTTAAGCCATGGTTTGCGATTCCGGGCCCCGTGACAAACGAATACAGTGTGGTATTTGGACACTGGGCATCGCTGGAAGGAAAAGGCACCCCGGAAAATATCTATGCGCTGGATACCGGATGCTGCTGGGGCGGGGATTTAACCTGCTTACGCTGGGAAGATAAAACCTACTTTGTGCAGCCATCCAACCGACAGCTGGACTTAGGCGAGGGTGAGGCAGTCGCCTCCTGAAGATGTTTATCCTCTCCCTTCGGGGAGAGGATAAAACCGTTAACGACGTTCCAGAATTTCGAAGCAGTAGCTGTGTGCTGAGAGATCCCCTCATAATTTCCCCAAAGCGTAACCATGTGTGAATAAATTTTGAGCTAGTAGGGTTGCAGCCACGAGTAAGTCTTCCCTTGTTATTGTGTAGCCAGAATGCCGC
>NZ_JBMKIA010000008.1:0-186606 GCF_049238215.1 Enterobacter cloacae complex sp. IR5441 | reverse complement strand
TTCTGGCTACACAATAACAAGGGAAGACTTACTCGTGGCTGCAACCCTACTAGCTCAAAATTTATTCACACATGGTTACGCTTTGGGGAAATTATGAGGGGATCTCTCAGTACTCAGCATCGCCCTGTTCTTTGCGCCTAAGTCAGTGCTTATTCTGGTGCCCATGACGTTTATCGTCTCTACCCTTTACCAGGCCACCACCACGCTGATGTGGGTAATGATGGCGGACGTCGCCGATTACGGCGAATGGAAACAGGGCAAACGCATGGACGGCGTGATCTTCTCCACCTTCCTCGCCGTACTCAAGCTGGGAATGGCGATCAGCGGCGCGATTGTTGGCTGGACGCTGGGCTTAAGCGGCTATGTCGCCAACGCCCCGGAACAGACCACCACGGCCATGTACTGCATCATCGCCCTCTTCACCGTCGTGCCTGGCGTCTTGTCACTCTGCGCGTTTGCCACGCTGCGCTGGTACAAGCTCGACGACAGCACAATGCAATCCATCCATCTTGCCAAACACCCTGTTTAGAAGGACGCGTTTTCCATGAGTGAGCTGATCCAACATTCCAACAGTATCGAATGGCGTTTTGAACGCCAGACCCTGCGTATTGAACCGTGGGGTGAAAACAGCCTGCGCGTCAGGGCCACCTGCTCCCCGGCTTTTGATGACGCCTTACAGGCACTGTTGCCCGCCGCCCCTTGCCAGGCTGAGATTGTCGCCGAAGCGGAAAGCCTGACGCTGCGCAACGGCAATATTACCGCGACGCTGAATCTTAAAGGTCAGCTGGCCTTCTACAATCAGCGCGGCGAACTGCTGCTGGAAGAGATGTGGCGCCAGCGTTCAACGGTGGGTATCGGTGCCAGCGAGAAGAGCCAGGATAAATATGTCAGCGCCCTGAAGCTGGATGGCCGCGAATTTAAGCCGCTAATGGGGGGGAAATATCAGCTCACCGTCCGGTTTGAATCGCGTCCGGATGAACGCATCTATGGCATGGGTCAGTATCAACAGCCGTGGCTGGATCTGAAAGGCTGTACGCTGGAACTGGCGCAGCGCAACTCCCAGGCCAGCGTGCCCTTTATGCAGTCCAGCCTTGGCTATGGCCTGCTGTGGAACAACCCGGCGATTGGTGAAGCCAGCTTTGCAAAAAATCAGACGGAATGGCGCGCCCGCGTCACAGGAGAAATGGACTACTGGATCACCGCCGCCGACACGGTGGCGGATATCACCCGCCAGTATGTGAAAGCCACCGGCACTCCGCCCTCCGCCCCGGCGTTTATCAGCGGGCTGTGGCAGTGCAAATTACGCTACCGCACCCAGCAGGAGGTGCTGGAGGTTGCGCGGGAGTATCGCCGCCGTAATCTGCCGCTGTCGGTGATGGTCATCGACTTTTTCCACTGGCCGAATCAGGGCACCTGGTGCTTCGACCCCGTAGACTGGCCCGATCCTGAAGGGATGGTCGACGAGCTGCGCGAAATGGGTATTGCGCTGATGGTGTCGGTGTGGCCAACGGTAGAGGCGCGCAGCCCTCTCTACCCGCTGATGAAAGCCAAAGGCTGGCTGGTCAGCAGTGAACGTGGCGTGCAGGTCAACCTCGATTTTATGGGCAATACCACCTTCTTTGATGCGACCCATCCTGAGGCGCGGAAATTCGTCTGGGATACGGTGAAGAAAAATTACTACGACATGGGCATTAAGCTGTTCTGGCTGGACGAAGCCGAACCGGAATACCGCGCCTATGATTTTGACAACTATCGCTACCACGCCGGTCCGGTGCTAGAAGTGGGTAATCGCTACCCGCGTGACTTTGCGCAGGGCTTTTACGATGGGCTCCAGGCAAATGGTGAAACCGACATTGTTAACCTGGTACGCTGCGCCTGGGCAGGCAGCCAGCGCTTCGGCGTGCTGGCGTGGTCGGGTGATGTCCACTCCTCGTTCCATGCTTTTCGCAATCAACTCGCCGCGGGACTGAATATGGGGCTGGCGGGGATCCCATGGTGGACAACCGATATCGGTGGCTTCCAGGGAGGGAACGTTGACGACCCGGCGTTCCACGAATTGCTGATCCGTTGGTTCCAGTGGGCGGTGTTTACACCGGTTCTGCGCATGCACGGCTATCGCGAACCGCAGATCCAGCCCCCGGAGCGCTACCGTGACGGCATTCCTCAGTGTAACAGCGGTTCGCCTAATGAGCTGTGGAGTTACGGAGAAGAGAATTACGCCATCATGCAGCACTGGCTTACCGTGCGCGAAACCCTGCGCCCGTATATTGACGCGTTGTACCAGCAGGCTCATCTGCACGGAGACCCGCTCATGCGTCCGCTGTTCTGGCACTATCCGCAGGATAAGCAGAGCTGGGCGTGTGAAGATCAGTATCTGTTTGGCGAAGATCTTCTGGTGGCGCCGGTTATGCAAGCCGGTCAGCGTGAGCGCGATGTCTGGCTGCCGACGGGCAATAGCTGGGTCGCTCTCAACGGTGAGCGCTACGCCGGTGGGGAGCATATCCGGGTGCCTGCGGCGCTGGAAACCATCCCGGTGTTTATCCGCGAAGGAAGTCCACTTATCCAGCAGCTGGTGGACTGACGTCAGGCAAGTGCCCAAAAATAGACAATTTTTTCAGTAAAGCCTGCCTGCCGTCGCGTTTGCGCGTAAAGTAAGCAGGCTTACTATTTTTGGCAAGGATCCCGTCATGTTCGACCCTACTCTGCTCATACTTCTGGCCCTGGCTGCTCTGGGTTTTGTCAGCCACAACACCACCGTCGCGATTTCCATTCTGGTCCTGATCATCGTTCGTGTCACACCGTTGAATACCTTCTTCCCGTGGATAGAAAAACAGGGGCTTACCATCGGGATCATTATTTTGACCATCGGCGTGATGGCCCCGATTGCCAGCGGAACGCTACCGGCCTCAACGCTGCTGCACTCCTTTGTAAACTGGAAATCGCTGGTGGCGATTGCGGTGGGCGTTTTTGTCTCATGGCTTGGCGGGCGCGGCGTGACGCTGATGAGCAGCCAGCCTTCACTGGTGGCCGGGCTGCTGGTGGGCACCGTGTTAGGCGTGGCGCTGTTTCGTGGCGTGCCGGTTGGCCCGCTGATTGCTGCCGGACTGGTTTCGCTGTTTATCGGGAAGTCGTAGTCAGGCTGGCGATATAGCGGGCGGGCGTCTGTCCCAGTCCTTTCTTAAACATGGTGATGAAGGCGGTGGTGGAGTCATACCCCAGCGCCTGCGCCGCCTGCTGAACCGACTTTCCGCCGATCAAAAACTGCAATGCGACAATCAGCTGGAGCTGGTGCCGCCAGCGGCGAAAGCTCAAGCCAGTCTCTTTCACCACCAGCCGCGCCAGATTGCGTTCGCTCATGGCAAAGTGGCTGGCCCACTGCGCCAGCGTCTGCCAGGCGGCAGGTTCGTTTGCCATGGTCTCACTCATCAGGCGAATTTTTGGATGCGGAGATACCGGCAGCTGTAGATGCTCCTGCGGTTGCAGGGGCAGTTCATCAAACAGGACGTCAACCAGCCTTCCGGTAGCGGGAAGAGGCAGTTCCTCCCGTGACCTGTCCGCAAGCGCCAGCACCAGCTCCCGCACCAGGGGCGATATTTTCAGCGTACAGGTACGCGTCGGCAATTCGAGCGCACCGGGTTCAATAAACAGCAGACAGAGCTGCGCGCCGGGCGTCGCCTTGTTGCTGTGCGGCGTTTGTCCCGGGATCCACACCGCATACTGGGGCGGCACCATCAGCATCGCGTTCTCCACTTCACAGGTGATCGCTCCCCCCAGCGCCATAATCAGCTGCCCTTTGCGGTGCTGATGCAGCGGAATATATTGTTCCTGTGCCACCACGCGGATGCGAAAGGCCACCGCCGCGTCGTGCTGGCTATCGGGATCGTAGCCATCGAGCCCCAGTCCGTACATAAAGTTGTCCGATATTAGCGATAAACTGTCATTTTAGCCTGATTTCAACCACGACTTAAATCGGTATGGTATGCGCTCGCCTGAACGTAAGAGACAATAATGACTACTGCTATTCAACCTTCCGGGAAACAGGGTGCGCTGCTGATTGCAGGCATCCTGATGATTGCCACGACGCTGCGCGTCACCTTTACCGGTGTCGCCCCCCTGCTCGATACCATCCGACAGGACTATGGCTTAAGCACGGCGCAAACCGGCCTGCTCACGACGCTGCCTCTGCTGGCCTTCGCCTTTATCTCTCCCCTTGCCGCAGGCGTCGCCCGGCGCCTGGGCATGGAGCGCAGCCTTTTTATCGCTCTGCTGCTGATTTGCATCGGGATTGGCGTACGTTCGCTGCCGTCGGCCTCGCTGCTATTTATCGGTACGGCGATCGTGGGCTGTGGGATTGCGCTGGGCAATGTCCTGCTACCTGGCTTAATCAAACGTGATTTTCCGGGCCAGGTCGCAAAACTGACGGGGGCTTATTCGCTGACGATGGGAGCCGCTGCTGCCGCAGGGTCGGCGCTGATCGTCCCGCTGTCGCTGGGGAGTGGTGGCTGGCACGGGGCGCTGTTGATGCTGATGTTCTTCCCGCTGGTGGCGCTGCTGCTGTGGTTACCGCAATGGCGCCAGAAGCCGGCCGCCACCCTGACCGGAGCGGGCGCGCTGCACAATCGGGCTATCTGGCGCTCGGCGCTCGCCTGGCAGGTGACGCTTTTTCTGGGCATTAACTCGCTGATTTACTACGTCATTATCGGCTGGTTACCCGCGATTTTGCTTAGCCATGGCTACAGCGAAACGCAGGCTGGCTCCATGCATGGGCTTCTCCAGCTGGCAACCGCGGTTCCCGGTCTCGCCATTCCGCTGATCCTGCACCGTCTTAACGATCAGCGTGGCATTGCCGGGCTAGTCGCCCTGATGTGCGCCGTCAGCGCGGCCGGGTTCTGGTTCGCGCCGGGGCTGGCCGTCGTCTGGACGCTGGTGTTTGGCTTTGGATCCGGCGCCACCATGATCCTCGGCCTGACGTTTATCGGGCTGCGCGCCAGCTCGGCCCATCAGGCCGCGGCGCTCTCCGGCATGGCACAGTCGATTGGCTATCTTCTGGCGGCCTGTGGCCCACCGCTGATGGGGAAAATTCACGATACCGCCGGAGACTGGCGCATTCCGCTGCTCGCCTGCGCGCTGGCCGCGGTGGTGATGGCGTTATGCGGTATGCTTGCCGGGCGTGACCGGGAGATCACACCCCGCTGACATTCAAGGCAGACCCGGAGGTCTGCTTTTTTTATCCCTGCGCCGCCCGCAGCATGGCCTGTACCAGCACGACCGGGCGCCCTTGCAGCGCGGCCCGCTCATGCTGGAACAGGGTGAGGACAAAGAAAGGATGGGTTACCAGCTCTGCCGCGCGGATCTCACCCTGCTCGTCCCAGCCCGTTACGCGCATGTCGCCCCGCTCAAGCTGGTCGGCAAACTCAGGTGAGACGCCGTAATTGCAGTGATACCCCTCCTGAATTTCCGGCTTGCCATACGCTCTGGCAATCAGCGTGTTGTTCCGCAGCTCGATCGCATCGGTTTTTTCAACCAGCGAGCAGGTCAGCGGCGCAATGACCATCCTTCCCTCGGTGTCGGTTTCGGCATGGCCTGCATCGTGCCAGCCCAGTACATTACGCGCATACTCAATCAGCGCATGCTGGAACCCGCCGCAGGTGCCGAGAAAGGGGATGCTGTTCTCACGCGCGTAACGGGCCGCAATAAACGCCGCCTCGGTGTTTTTATACGGGCTTGCCGGTACCAGCCAGATGGCATCGTACCCGACCAGGTCTTCGGGGCTGGTCAGCTCAGGCGTGGCGAGCCAGTCATAATCAGCGGTGAGCTCCAGAACCGCAGCGGCGTCGTCAATCGCCAGCGGGATCGCCTGGTGCGCAATAACATCGGGATTGTAATCACCAACCAGCGCAATGCGCAGCGTCGTTTTAACCGGGGAGAGTTCCATCAGAGATTCCTTATGCCGGAGGATTTTCAGATAACATAAGGAACCTCAGACTACCGATCTTTTGCAATTATCACAATACCTTAAATTGGGAGGATAAAAGCCGGGTGCTATAGTGTTGTTGCAGAACGTCGTAAGGAAATGAGGAGGACCCATGATTCAATGTAAACGCGTTTATGAGCAGGCGACCTCAAAAGACGGTTACCGGATCCTGGTCGACAGACTCTGGCCGCGAGGGATAAAAAAGACCGACCTCGTCTGTGATGAGTGGTGTAAAGCGCTAACGCCGTCCAGCGAACTGCGAAAAGCTTTTCACAGTGAAACGATAGATTTCACCGCGTTCAGTGAAGCCTATCGTAAAGAGCTGGCGCAGCATCCGGATGAAGGCAAACGCCTGGCGGCTCTCGCCAAACAGCAGACCGTGACGCTACTCTATGGGGCGAAAAATACGGAGCAGAATCACGCGCAGGTACTGGCGGACTGGCTGCGTAAACTGTGATTAACCGATCGCCAGCTCATCCACCTTGTGTGGCATCTCGTCGGGAGTAAGCGGCATCAGATGTTCCGGGCGAACAAACGCAAAACCGTGCTGATTATCAAAGGCGTAAACATCACCGGTGACCAGCCACAGCGCACGCGCTGACGTGGCGGGTAATTGCGTCATGACGCCGTTAACCGGGTTCACAAAACGCTGGCCCGGCTGACAGAGGCCAAACAGCTCGACGGATTTACCGATATTTCGACGGCCTGCCGCCGTACGCGCACCCACGATCATCGCCATGCTGCCCGGTTTTAACTGAAACATACTTCTTCTCGCAAACGTACTGCCAGAAACTGGCTAAGAATAATCCTAAAGAGAAGTGTATCGCAGTTTTATTGCCGTTGTCATCTGGTCGGTTGCGGGTGATCGCGGCGGTAGAGATCCCATTCATCGATCACTTCCCCGCCGGGCAGTTTGCACTCGGTACGTACGCCCTGCGGGCTTTGAACAGGGATTTGCTCTCCCCCTTTTTCCAGACAGTACACTGACGCCGGGTTTGCCATACCAATAGCGTGCGGCGGTTGAGGCGCATCAGGAGGGGTTGTCTTTGTTGAGCAGGCGGCCAGCGGTAAAACCAGCGCCAGGAGAAGATATTTCATTATCATGATCCTTCAGGGTGTAAAAATGTCAGAGTAACGGGTCATCGCCGTTTTCTCCATGATTTCTCCATTAAACCTGCACGATTCCCCCTTATAGTGATGCCTGTTCTCACACTGACCAGAGAACATCATTCCGTAATCAAGATGTTTTGCCCCGATCTCAACATCGGGGCTTTTTTTAGTCTTCCCCTCATCTGCCTTCAGAAGAATCTATAAAATTAATCCTGTTCATGTTTTACTATGACCGGAGTCTATATTTTCAGCATAACATGCAGATACAGAGGTCTTCTGCATGGGAGTCATCCTGCCTCATGTCAGATATCATTCTTGCCCGTGTTTCAGAAACCCTCTCCACTGAGCAATCTCTCGACAGTCTGGTGCGTCAGCTACTGGAAATGCTGGAAATTGTGACGGATATGGAATCAACCTACCTGACGAAAGTCGATATCAATGCGCGTTTGCAGCACATTTTATATGCCCGTAACAGCAAGCAAATGCAGATCCCGGAAGGGTTCAGCGTGCCCTGGGACGAAACACTGTGTAAGCGCGCCATCGACAGCGACACGTTGTTCAGTAACGAGGTGCCCGACCGCTGGCCGGAGTGTGAAGCGGCCAAAGCACTGGGCATTACAACCTATATGAGCGTGCCGGTTCACCTGGCTGACGGTTCTCTGTATGGCACGCTTTGCGCGGCCAGCACCGCACAGAAACAGTTCAGCGAGCGTGGCGAGCAGGTGATCAGGCTCTTTGCCGGGTTAATTGGTCAGTACATTCAGAAAGAGTCGCTTGTGCTTCAGCTTCGCGAAGCAAATGCGGCGCTCATTGCCCACTCTTACACCGACGCCCTCACCGGCCTGCCGAATCGTCGCGCCATTTTTGAAAACCTTACCACCCTGTTCTCACTGGCGCGCCATCTTAACCGCAACGTCATGATGGCCTTTATTGACCTCGATGATTTCAAGCGAATCAATGACCAGTACGGGCATGAGGCGGGCGATCGCTTCCTTGTACAGGTCGGCAAGCGGCTGACTCACGAGCAAACGCAGGATGAGATTATTGGCCGGCTCGGCGGGGATGAATTTCTGGTTGCCAGCCTGAGTCACAGCGATGATGGCGACGCCAGCAAAGGGGTCAACGCAATCAAAACCCGCCTCAATGGTCTTATTGCGGGCGAATACGGGTTAGGTAATGCCACTATTCTTTATCCCGGCGCAAGCCTTGGCGTCGTTATTGTTGATCCTCACCGCACGGATGAAGATAGCGCCCTGCGCACCGCAGACCTCGCGATGTATCAGGATAAAAAAGGAAAAAGCAAAACAGGCTTTGTCGCGTTAGATTAAAATCGTACACTCTACGGCCTTATACAAACTCAAACAGGTGATGGCATGAGAATAGGGATCCTCTTTCCGGTGGTTATTTTTATCACGGCGGTGGTGTTTTTAGGCTGGTTTTTCCTTGGCGGTTACGCCGCGCCGGGGGCTTAAATGAGAAAAACGACCATCATCATGCTGATTGTCGCCATCGTGGCCGTCGCCGGTACGCAGTTGGGCTGGTGGTAACGCCCAAAGTAAAAAGGCCGCCGTCAGGCAGCCTTTTTTAACTCAGGTCAGATTTAGCTTTTGATTTTTCTGTAGATAAACAGAACAACCAGCGCGCCAATCACCGCGACGACAAAGCTGCCGAAGTTGAAGCCATCAACTCTGCCAAAGCCGAACAGGGTACTGATCCAGCCACCGACGACTGCACCCACAATCCCCAGAATGATCGTGACGATGAAACCGCCGCCATCTTTGCCCGGCATAATCCACTTCGCCAGGATCCCCGCAATCAGCCCAAAGATAATCCAGGATAAAATTCCCATAGCTTTCCTCTCTGTATGGTTTTTGTCATTAAATCAACGACACAGAAAAGGATAGCACAGGATCTGAGAAAGGAAATTTGTGATAGGAATCACACGGTTCGTTTGATTAAAATATGAGCAGTAAAAAAATGCCGTTCCACACTCATCGTGGGGTTGCATCTTTTACTGAGAAAGATTATCTTTCTCATTACTGAGTAGTTGAGCAAATCACTCAGGTATTCAGTACGACATTGCTCACATTGCTTCCAGTATTTCTTGCCCACTCTTGAGTGGGCTTTTTTTTGCCCGAACCCACCAAAATCTGGCGTTTCTTCAGTGGAGGTGAAACGCTATTCTCTGTGGCTACTGAACAACAAAAACGTTGATAACATGAACGTATCAAGCAAGTTTGTCATCTGCCTTAATCTTGTTTCTGCCAGTACGTTACTGCTACTGCTCTCAACACGGTTTGAGTGGTTCTGAGATGAAAGGAGCCTGGCATGGTGGCTTTCCTTTCGATTCCGTGAAGCCTCAACTCTCATACTTGTAGCTTTTATGACCTGTGTTAAGATCCCTGCACCTCAGGACGTGGTGGGACAACAGGAAAATGAAGAAGGCCATTGCCGTTGCTATCATCTCAACCTTTATGGTCGTCCTGTCGCTGTATGCGGTTAACGCCATTATCGCTGAGCAGCAAAAGAACCGGCAGAGGGAGATCTCCCACACGCTCTTAAGCTATTCTGAAGAGTTAACGCAAAATATCGCCAGTACGCTTAAAAATACCTCCGCGCAGGGATGCGATAGCGCCAGTCTGAACGTCTACCGAAAATTAAAGATGCGAAGTCTCTATTTCGCCGATGTGGGGTTTATTGAAAAGGGGAAAATCACCTGCACCGCGTTTTGGGGCAAGCTGGCAAATCCCATCGCCCTTCCCTCTGAGCTGCATAATACCCAGAACGGATTCAGCCTGGCGCAGTTTTCGCAGAAAGATTTCTTTGTCGGCAATGCGACAATCTATAACCACCTTATTATCTTCACCTCCCGTTCAGCCTACGATAAATTTGCCCCCGTTACCGCCAACTATTCGCTTCGTTCTTCCACTAAAGATTTCGGCCGCACCTTTTTCACCGTTACGCCGCCATCAGAAAACTTCAGCCGCTTACAGTCTCTGTTATTTACGCTGGCTGTGACAGAGTGCAGTACACGCTGGGATTTGTGCGTTACCGTCACACACCATGATGCCGGACTGGCTTCGCTCTCCCACGTAGTGATGGTGCTTCTGTGCCTGTTTTTATACTTTATCTGGGTATCCCTGACGCTGTTTTCTCTTCGACTTTATGAAGACCGACGTTCTCTGGAACGAACGCTGGTCAAAGCGGTAAAAGCGAATACCATCAGCGTTCATTTTCAGCCTGTTATTCGGGTTGCTGATAAGAAAATCGTCGGGGTTGAAGTGTTATCAAGATGGCAGGATAACAATCACAAAGAGGTTTCTCCTGAGCTGTTTATCCCGTTAATTAAAAAAATTGGCCTGTATAACGTTTATTATCAGAACATGATAAAGAAATCCCTGGCGGAAATTGCCGCGCTGGCCGCTGAACATCAGTTAATGATTTCACTGAACGTTGGCCGGACGGAAATTGAAGACGGCAAATTCCTGGCGGTATTACGTTATGCATGCTCAGAGAACGCGATTCCCTTATCGTTAATCAAAGTTGAGTTATCTGAGAATGGCGTTTCCACCTCGGCCATCCTTGAAGTGTTTTGTGAGGAGCTTAAATCGGCAGGCGTCAAAATTTCAATAGACGATTTTGGTGTGCAAAACTCTAATCTGGCCAGGCTCTCAAATCTCAAATATGACGAAATCAAGGTGGATAAGTCGTTAGTGGACGGCATCAGCGAGCACTATAAACAGGATATCCTGGTGATCTTCAGCGACGCGCTCGCTAAACTGCACAAAACCCTGGTTTTTGAAGGGGTTGAAAGCGAAACGCAATATCAGTTCATCGCGCAGAGATACCCCGATGCCCTCGTACAAGGCTGGTACTTTTCAAAGTCGCTAACCCGGCACGACCTCGCCAGGCTGCTGGCAGACTCAGCGCGATGACGCGTTATTCATTGCCCCACTGATTCAGGAAGTTCGCAATATCGTCAATGCGCGCTTCGTCTATCTCCGCCTGGACAGCCATCTCCCGCTGCGCCTCTTCACTGATTTCCTCATTGTTGTATAAGCGAGTGAGCAGCAGCTGGAAATAGTGTGCCAGCGGCGTACGCTCTGCCTCTTCTACCGGTTTCGCCGTTTCAGTCGCATACTCGTCGACGATGTCATAATACTTGAGCGGGATATCATGGTTCATAGCGTTGTTTCCGTCTTGTGTGCATAAAAAACGGGAACCCTCAGGCTCCCGTTGTCATTTAACCCAGCGAGTGGATTACATGTTCGCGATAATCGCGTCGCCAAACTCTGAGCATTTCAGCAGTTTAGCGCCTTCCATCAGACGTTCAAAGTCATAGGTGACGGTTTTCGCGTTAATCGCGCCTTCCATACCCTTAACGATCAGGTCTGCGGCTTCGAACCATTCCATATGACGCAGCATCATCTCTGCGGATAGAATGATAGAGCCTGGGTTGACTTTGTCCTGGCCTGCGTATTTAGGTGCAGTACCGTGAGTTGCTTCGAACAGGGCGCACTCGTCACCGATGTTCGCGCCCGGGGCGATACCGATACCACCCACCTGTGCGGCCAGCGCATCGGAGATGTAGTCACCATTCAGGTTCATACAGGCGATCACGTCATACTCAGCAGGTCGCAGCAGGATCTGTTGCAGGAACGCATCGGCAATCACATCTTTAATGATGATCTCTTTACCGGTGTTCGGGTTCTTAATTTTCTGCCATGGGCCGCCGTCGATCAGTTCACCGCCGAACTCTTCGGTCGCCAGCTGGTAGCCCCAGTCTTTGAACGCGCCTTCGGTGAACTTCATGATGTTGCCTTTGTGAACCAGGGTCACAGAGTCACGATCGTTGGTGATAGCGTATTCGATGGCGGCACGCACCAGACGCTTGGTCCCTTCTTCGGAGCATGGCTTGATGCCGATGCCGCAATGCTCAGGGAAGCGAATTTTCTTCACGCCCATCTCTTCGCGCAGGAATTTAATCACTTTTTCTGCATCAGCAGAGTCCGCTTTCCATTCGATACCGGCGTAGATGTCTTCTGAGTTTTCACGGAAGATAACCATGTCGGTCAGTTCCGGGTGCTTAACCGGGCTTGGGGTGCCCTGGTAGTAACGCACCGGACGCAGACACACATATAGATCCAGTTCCTGACGCAGCGCCACGTTCAGGGAGCGAATGCCGCCGCCAACTGGCGTGGTCAGAGGGCCTTTGATAGCAACGCGATAGTCGCGGATCAGGTCCAGCGTTTCGGCTGGCAGCCAGACGTCCTGGCCATAAACTTGAGTCGATTTTTCACCGGTGTAAATTTCCATCCAGGAAATTTTACGCTCGCCTTTGTAGGCTTTCTCAACAGCGGCATCAACCACTTTCAGCATTGCCGGGGTAACGTCTACGCCGATACCGTCGCCTTCAATGAACGGGATAATCGGGTTGTGAGGAACGTTAATCTTGCCGTTTTGCAGGGTGATCTTTTTACCTTCCGCCGGAACAACTACTTTGCTTTCCATTAACCTCTCCTTCGAGCGCTTCTGGTTGTTACTGATCTTATGTTAATAAATTGTAATGAGCCTTCCGATAGTACCTGATTGTCCGACGCCATGAAAGGTCTTCGTTATTAGGCTATAATGCGGCAATTGATAACGCCTGAAAATACCATGACGAAAACTTCTTTTAGAAAACACCGGGTTGAGCGATTCAGCTCACGACAAGCCACCAGAAGAACGCCAGAACCCCAGCCAACGCGGGTCATACTGTTCAATAAACCCTACGATGTATTGCCACAGTTTACCGACGAGGCCGGGCGCAGCACGCTGAAGGACTTTATTCCCGTTCAGGGAGTGTACGCGGCGGGACGTCTGGATCGTGACAGCGAAGGGTTGCTGGTGCTCACCAATGACGGCGTGCTCCAGGCCAGGCTCACTCAGCCGGGCAAGCGTACCGGGAAAATTTACTTTGTGCAGGTTGAAGGCGAGCCGGACGACGCGTCGCTGGCAAAACTGCGTAACGGCGTAACGCTGAACGACGGTCCCACCCTGCCGGCTGGTATTGAGCGCGTGAATGAACCCGAGTGGCTATGGCCGCGCAACCCGCCGATTCGTGAGCGGAAATCCATTCCCACCAGCTGGCTTAAAATCACCCTTTATGAAGGCCGCAACCGACAGGTCAGGCGCATGACTGCGCATGTGGGCTTCCCTACCCTGCGACTCATTCGCTATGCCATGGGCAGCTACACGCTGGACTCGCTGGCAAACGGGGAATGGCGGTATGTTACCCCTAAGGAGAACTGATGTTTAAACCTCATGTTACGGTCGCCTGCGTGGTCCATGCGCTGGGGAAATTCCTGGTGGTGGAAGAGACCATCAATGGCAAAGCGCTGTGGAACCAGCCTGCCGGGCATCTTGAAGCCAATGAAACCTTACGCCAGGCGGCAGCCCGTGAGCTGTGGGAGGAGACGGGTATCCGCGCCGAACCGCAGCATTTTATCCGTATGCATCAGTGGATAGCGCCTGACCAGACGCCTTTCCTGCGCTTCTTATTCGCCGTTGAACTTAACGAAACGTGCGCCACTGAACCGCACGACGACGATATCGATCGCTGCCTGTGGGTGACCGCCGAGGAGATCCTGCACGCGCCAAACCTGCGTTCGCCGCTGGTTGCGGAAAGCATCCGCTGCTGGCAGTCTGCGGCGCGCCTGCCGCTGGATGTCATTGCAGAATTTAACTGGCCGTTTACAGAGGGTGTCAATGGTGGGGGGGCGTGATAGAATACGCCGCCTTGAAGTTCAATGTCGTGAGTATTCCATGTCAGATAACAGCCAGAAAAAAGTAATCGTCGGCATGTCCGGCGGTGTCGATTCCTCCGTTTCCGCCTACCTGTTGCAGCAACAGGGCTATAAGGTGGAGGGCCTGTTCATGAAGAACTGGGAGGAAGACGATGGCGAGGAATACTGCACTGCCGCTGCGGATCTCGCCGATGCGCAGGCCGTGTGCGATAAGCTCGGCATCGAACTGCACACCGTTAACTTTGCCGCAGAATACTGGGACAACGTTTTTGAACTCTTCCTCGAAGAGTACAAAGCGGGCCGCACGCCAAACCCGGATATCCTGTGCAACAAAGAGATCAAATTCAAAGCCTTCCTGGAATTCGCCGCGGAAGACCTGGGCGCAGACTACATTGCGACCGGCCACTACGTGCGTCGCGCGGATGTGAATGGCAAAAGCCAGCTGCTGCGCGGCCTGGACGGCAACAAAGATCAGAGCTACTTCCTCTATACGCTGAGCCACGAACAGATTGCCCAAAGTTTGTTCCCGGTCGGCGAGCTGGAAAAGCCGGAAGTGCGTAAGATTGCTGAAGATCTGGATCTGATCACCGCGAAGAAAAAAGACTCCACCGGTATTTGTTTTATCGGCGAGCGTAAATTCCGCGAGTTCCTGGGGCGCTACCTGCCTGCACAGCCGGGCAAAATCGTCACCGTTGACGGCGATGAGATTGGTCAGCACCAGGGGCTGATGTACCACACTCTCGGCCAGCGTAAAGGTCTGGGAATCGGCGGCACCAAAGAGGGCAGCGAAGATCCGTGGTACGTGGTCGACAAAGACGTCGAAAACAATATTCTGGTTGTGGCTCAGGGTCACGACCACCCGCGCCTGATGTCCGTTGGACTGATCGCGCAACAGCTGCACTGGGTCGATCGCGAGCCGCTGAAAGGCACGCTACGCTGCACAGTGAAAACGCGCTACCGCCAGACGGACATCCCTTGCACCGTAACCGCACTGGATGACGATCGCATTGACGTGCGTTTCGACGAGCCGGTTTCCGCCGTTACCCCTGGCCAGTCTGCTGTTTTCTACAGCGGCGAAATTTGCCTCGGCGGTGGGATCATTGAACAGCGCCTGCCGCTGCCTGCTGTTTAAACCGTTTGCACACATAAAGGAGACCGTGTGGCGAAGAACTATTATGACATCACCCTGGCGCTGGCGGGAATTTGCCAGTCAGCCCGTCTGGTGCAACAGCTGGCGCATCAGGGTCATTGCGACGCTGATGCCCTGCACGTTTCACTCAACAGCGTTATCGATCTTAACCCAGGCTCCACGCTGGGCGTCTTTGGCGGCAGTGAAACCAATCTTCGTCTCGGTCTTGAAACTCTGCTCGGCGTGCTCAACGCCAGCAACCGTCAGGGGTTGAACGCGGAACTGACCCGCTACACCTTAAGCCTGATGGTGCTGGAACGTAAGCTTAATGCGGCAAAAGGCGCAATGAATACCCTGGGCGACCGCATCGCCGGGCTACAGCGCCAGCTCGACCACTTTGACCTCCAGTCTGAGACCCTGCTCAGCGCGATGGCCGGTATCTACGTTGACGTGATTAGCCCGCTCGGCCCGCGTATTCAGGTCACCGGTTCGCCTGCCGTATTGCAAAGCCCACAGGTACAGGCGAAGGTACGCGCTTCGCTGCTGGCAGGCATCCGTGCCGCCGTGCTGTGGCAACAGGTCGGCGGTGGCCGCCTACAGTTAATGTTTTCTCGTCATCGCCTGACGACTCAGGCAAAACAAATTCTTGCTCATTGTTAACCTCCCGGAGTTGCGAATTATGGAATTATCCTCACTGACCGCCGTATCCCCTGTCGATGGACGCTACGGCGATAAAGTCAGCGCGCTGCGCGGGATCTTCAGCGAATATGGCCTGCTGAAGTTCCGTGTTCAGGTTGAAGTACGCTGGCTGCAAAAGCTGGCCGCCCAGACAGCAATCAAGGAAGTTCCTGCTTTTGACGCAAAGGCAAACGATTACCTTGATAAAATCGTTGCTGAGTTCAGCGAAGAAGATGCCGCGCGCATTAAAACCATCGAACGCACCACCAACCACGACGTGAAAGCGGTTGAATACTTCCTGAAAGAGAAAGTGGCAAGCGTCCCTGCCCTGCACGCGGTATCTGAATTTATTCACTTCGCCTGTACGTCTGAAGATATTAACAACCTGTCTCACGCACTGATGCTCTCTACCGCGCGGAAAGAGGTAGTACTCCCTTACTGGCGTAAAATCATTGATGCGGTGAAAGCGCTGTCCGTGGAATACCGCGACATTCCGCTGCTGTCCCGTACTCACGGCCAGCCAGCAACCCCATCCACCATGGGTAAAGAGATGGCGAACGTGGCGTACCGCATGGAACGCCAGTATCGTCAGCTGGAGCAGGTTGAGATCCTCGGCAAAATCAACGGCGCGGTGGGTAACTACAACGCCCACATCGCCGCGTACCCGGAAGTGGACTGGCACCAGTTCAGCGAAGAGTTTGTGACCTCTCTGGGGATCCAGTGGAACCCGTACACCACCCAGATTGAGCCGCACGACTACATCGCCGAGCTGTTTGACTGCATTGCGCGCTTCAACACCATCCTGATCGACTTCGATCGTGACGTATGGGGTTACATCGCCCTGAACCACTTCAAGCAGAAGACCATCGCCGGGGAAATCGGTTCGTCCACCATGCCGCACAAAGTGAACCCAATCGACTTCGAAAACTCCGAAGGTAACCTGGGTCTGGCGAATGCCGTGTTGCAGCATATGGCGAGCAAGCTGCCGGTATCCCGCTGGCAGCGCGACCTGACTGACTCCACGGTGCTGCGTAACCTGGGCGTAGGTATTGGCTACGCGCTGATCGCCTACCAGTCCACCCTGAAAGGTGTGAGCAAACTGGAAGTTAACCGCGACCGTCTGCTGGACGAGCTGGATCACAACTGGGAAGTGCTGGCGGAGCCGATTCAGACCGTGATGCGTCGTTACGGCATCGAAAAACCGTACGAGAAACTCAAAGAGCTGACCCGCGGTAAACGCGTTGATGCTGAAGGTATGAAACAGTTTATCGACGGTCTGGCGCTGCCAGAAGAAGAAAAAGCGCGCCTGAAAGAGATGACCCCGGCAAACTATATTGGCCGTGCCATCGCTATGGTTGACGAGCTGAAGTAATCGCCCTTCCCCCTTTCCACCCGGAAAGGGGGCTGCTTTACATCATCGAGCCGACATTTCACGTCACATTATCTGTTTTGCCGGGATTAGAGCCTGCCGTCAGGCTGATTGTTATTTTTTGCCGTGGAATAACTTTCCGGAATATACCGTTTTAAGCCGAACGGGCACAGTTTGAACTGGCATGGGGTTTCAGCCGTGCACAGGCGATCCATCTCCTGTCGGTTGCCTGGACACGCGTTTTTCTGTTTGAACCCCATCCAGCCTATTGATGTAAAGGGCATTGCCTGCGCTATCCATACTCTACGCCGCCGATCGTTAATAAGGATCCCCTGGTTTGAAGTGGTGATGATTTCACCTGTACGAACGTAATAATCTCCCTTTAACCACAGGATATAATTCAGGCCATACTGTGTTTCAACTTTGCAAAAGATGGTTCCGCTTTCCGGGCTCGCAATAGTCTCAACAACCTTCCATTCCATAAAGTCCTCTTTACTCGCTATATTGCTGTTTTGTTGTGTAAAAATGCTGCTTTTCTGGCACATCTTATACAAATCTAATTTCGCACCATAAAATAAGCGTAGACAAAGCCAGGCATAGTGAGAACATCCTTACAAAAAAAAGGGCAATATTTACAAAACTGGCGTGCCTGTGCTGTCCAAAAAGCGACTCGCCTTCAACAGTTCATAAACGGATGGCTGTTTTATCGGGATTGCGAAAGCTTGCGAAAACAAGTCAGTTTATATTACCCGCGCCTGCTGGGGGCGCATGAGGCTTACGTGAGTTGGGTGGGTGATATGAACCAGGCTCAGGTCAACATACTTACTAATCAGGTGCCTGGCGTCATCCCCCCCTGTGTTCGGGAGCATGAAAAAATCATTTAATTTCATTGCGCTGGTGTCAACCTGAATAATCAGCGTTAAACTATTCATACCATTTATAAAGGGAGAAGTGATGATGCGCGTACTGGTTGTTGAGGATAACGCATTGCTACGTCATCACCTGAAAGTTCAACTTCAGGAGATGGGTCATCAGGTGGATGATGCTGAAGACGCAAAAGAGGCCGATTATTATCTCAATGAACACCTGCCGGACATCGCCATTGTCGATTTAGGGCTGCCGGATGAAGACGGATTGTCCCTTATCCGCCGCTGGCGTAGCCATGACGTTTCCCTGCCGGTGCTGGTGCTGACTGCCCGCGAAGGCTGGCAGGACAAGGTTGAAGTCCTGAGCGCTGGCGCGGATGACTACGTGACCAAACCCTTCCATATTGAAGAAGTCGCTGCGCGTATGCAGGCGCTGCTGCGCCGCAACAGCGGGCTGGCGTCACAGGTTATCTCTCTGCCGCCGTTCCAGGTGGACCTCTCTCGCCGCGAATTTTCTATTAATGATGAAGTGATCAAGCTGACCGCATTCGAATACACCATCATGGAAACGCTGATCCGTAACAACGGTAAAGTGGTGAGCAAAGATTCCCTGATGCTTCAGCTCTATCCGGATGCCGAGCTGCGCGAAAGCCACACCATTGACGTACTGATGGGTCGCCTGCGTAAAAAAATTCAGGCGCAGTACCCGCATGACGTGATCACCACCGTGCGTGGTCAGGGCTACCTGTTCGAATTACGCTAAATGAAAGGGATATTGCGCCACATTTTACCCCTTTCGCTGCGGGTTCGCTTTTTGCTGGCAACCGCCGCCGTCGTGCTGGTGCTGTCGCTCTCTTACGGGATGGTGGCGCTGGTCGGGTATAGCGTGAGCTTCGATAAAACCACCTTCCGCCTGCTTCGCGGCGAAAGTAACCTGTTTTATACCCTGGCGAAGTGGGAGAACAACCGAATCACCGTCGAGATGCCGGAAAACCTGAATCAGCAGAGCCCGACGCTGGCGCTGATCTATGATGAAAAAGGGAAATTGCTTTGGGCCCAGCGCGATGTCCCGTGGTTGAAAAAGCGCATCCGTCCGGAATGGCTGAAAACCAACGGTTTTCATGAAATAGAAGCCGACCTCAACTCCACCAGCAGCCTGCTGCGTGACGATCGCGCCTTACAGATCAAGCTTAATGAGATCCGTGCCGAAGATGACGACACGGAGATGACCCACTCTGTGGCCATCAACCTTTACCCCGCCACCCTGAACATGCCGCAGTTAACCATTGTGGTGATAGATACCATACCGGTTGAGCTGAAACGCTCGTATATGGTCTGGAACTGGTTTGTGTATGTTCTGGCTGCCAACCTGCTGCTGGTGATCCCTCTCCTGTGGGTTGCTGCGTGGTGGAGCCTCCGCCCGATTGAATCCCTTGCCAAAGAGGTGCGCGAGCTGGAGGAACATCACCGCGAGAAGCTAAACCCGGAGACCACGCGTGAGCTGACCAGCCTGGTGCGCAACCTCAACCGCCTGCTGAAAAGCGAACGTGAACGCTACGACAAGTATCGCACGACGCTCACCGACCTTACGCACAGCCTGAAAACCCCGCTGGCCGTGATGCAGAGTACCCTGCGTTCCATGCGCAGTTCGAAAATGAGCGTGGATGACGCCGAGCCGGTGATGCTGGAACAAATCAGCCGTATTTCACAGCAGATCGGCTATTACCTGCACCGCGCGAGCATGCGTTCCGGAAGCGCTCTGTTGAGCCGTGAACTGCACCCGGTAGCCCCGCTGCTGGATAACCTCACCTCTGCGCTGAACAAGGTGTACCAGCGTAAAGGGGTCAACATCAGTCTGGATATCTCACCGGAAATTAGCTTTGTCGGTGAGAAAAATGACTTTATGGAAGTGATGGGAAACCTGCTCGATAACGCCTGCAAATATTGTCTGGAGTTTGTCGAGGTGTCCGCGCGGGTAACGGATAACGAACTGCATATTATCGTTGAGGATGATGGTCCTGGCATTCCCTGTAATAAACGCGAAGTGGTATTCGATCGCGGCCAGCGCGCCGATACGCTGCGGCCAGGCCAGGGCGTCGGATTATCCGTCGCCAGGGAAATCGTCGATCAGTACGAGGGCAAGATTGAAACCGGTGAAAGTTTACTGGGCGGTGCCCGTATGGAAGTCATTTTTGGCCGCCAGCATCCCGTATCGAACGATAGTTGACCCGAAATGTGAAAAATACGCGGATCTCGCAGTCAGGGGGCGGTGCTTCCGTTATAATCCGTCTCAGTAAGAGCCTGCGGAATACAAAAATATGGATTATCAATTAACGCTTAACTGGCCCGAATTTATTGAACGTTACTGGCAAAAACGCCCGGTCGTTCTTAAACGCGGGATCAGCAGTTTTATCGACCCTATTTCTCCTGACGAACTCGCTGGTCTGGCGATGGAAAACGAGGTAGACAGCCGTCTGGTGAGCCACCAGGACGGGAAATGGCAGGTCAGCCACGGTCCCTTTGAAAGCTACGATCACCTGGGCGAAAACAACTGGTCTTTACTGGTGCAGGCGGTCAACAACTGGCACGAACCCACCGCAGCCTTAATGCGTCCCTTCCGCGCCCTGCCAGACTGGCGAATGGACGATCTGATGATCTCCTTCTCCGTTCCCGGTGGCGGCGTGGGTCCGCATCTGGATCAGTACGACGTGTTTATCATTCAGGGTACCGGTCGCCGTCGCTGGCGCGTGGGCGAAAAAGTGCCAATGAAGCAGCACTGCCCGCACCCGGATCTGCTTCAGGTTGATCCGTTTGAAGGGATCATTGATGAAGAGCTGGAGCCAGGTGACATTCTTTATATCCCACCGGGCTTCCCGCATGAAGGTTATTCCCTGGAAAACTCGCTGAACTATTCGGTTGGTTTCCGCGCGCCAAGCGGGCGCGAGATGATCAGCGGATTTGCTGACTATGTTTTACAGCGTGAGCTGGGCAGCTACCGTTACAGCGATCCGGACGTTCCGGCGCGTGAGCACCCGGCGGATATTCTGCCAGAGGAGCTGGATAAGCTGCGCGGGATGATGCTGGATCTGATCAATGAACCGGAGCACTTCAGACAGTGGTTTGGCGAGTTTATCAGCCAGTCGCGTCACGAACTGGACGTCGCACCACCAGAGCCGCCGTATCAGGCAGATGAAATTTATGATGCGCTCCAGCAGGGCGATAAGCTGGTTCGTCTGGGCGGATTACGCGTACTGCGCATTGGCGAAGAGGTATTCGTCAACGGCGAGCGCCTGGACTCTCCGCATCGCCCGGCGCTGGAAGCGATTGCCAGCCATATGGTGCTGACTGCGGATACCTTTGGCGACGCACTGGACGATCCCTCCTTCCTCGCCATGCTGGCCGCGCTGGTGAACAGCGGGTACTGGTTTTTTGAGGACTGAGCCGCTTTAATGCCCGGTGACGCTGCGCTTACCGGGCCTACGATCGAAATGTAGGCCGGGTAAGGCGTAGCCGCCACCCGGCTTTGTTTTACTTCCGCTCCCCCGCCGCAAAATCCTCAATCTCACCCGCCCAGTCTGCCGGATATAACCCTTCCCGCACGTCCCGATGAAACGTTGAATATGGCCAGTCGACGACTTTCCCGACATAGCCATGCTTCAGCGGATTGATGTAGACGTAATCCATATGCCGCCGATAATCCTGCTCATTGCGAATAGTGTGCTCCCAGAAACGCGGTTGCCAGACGTGGCGCATTTCAATGTTGCGGCTAAACGTTTTTTTGATGTCGCGCCAGCGCGCTGAAAAGTCACTGTCTCCTTCCGGCAGGGTCCAGATACAGTGCATATGTTCAGGCAGGATAACCCAGGCGTTAATGGTAAAGGGCTTCGCACGCTTAACCGTGGCGGTAGCGGAACGCAGGCTGTCGATGTGGCGAGTAAGTAAATCGCTCTGGCGGTTTTGCAGATTGACGGTGAAAAACCAGGTCCCACCGGGGATGTAGTGGCGGCGGTAGTTTGACATTGGCACTCCTTGCCCATTGCCCGGTGGCGCTGCGCTTACCGGGCCTACGATCGAAATGTAGGCCCGGTAAGGCGTAGCCGCCACCCGGCATAAAACATTACCGCTTCGCGGTTAACTCCGCTATCCGCACGATCACCTGCACCGCTTTCTCCATCCCTTCCAGCGTCACGAACTCATGCTTGCCGTGGTAGTTATATCCACCGGTAAACAGGTTCGGGCACGGCAGGCCCATAAACGACAGCTGTGAACCATCGGTACCGCCACGGATCGGTTTCATCACCGGCTCGATGTCACAATCGCGCATCGCCTGCTGGGCGATATCAAGAATATGCGGATGCTCCATCACCTTATCGCGCATATTGTAATAGCTGTCTTCGATGATGAGTTCAATATAGCAATCCGGATGTAGCCCCTTGCCGACCTTTTTCGCGATCTCCATCATCTTACGTTTGCGTGCTTCAAAGGCTTTGCGGTCGAAATCGCGGACAATATAGTGCATCTGCGCGCTGTCCACGGTCCCCTTGATGCTGGTCAGATGATAAAAACCCTCATACCCTTCCGTCATCTCCGGGCTCTCTTCGGCGGGCACTTCCGCATGAATACGCGCAGCCAGCGACAGCGCATTCACCATCACCCCTTTCGCAGACCCCGGGTGCACGTTATTCCCAACGATTTTGATCGTCACCGATGCCGCGTTAAAGTTTTCATACTCCAGTTCACCCACGCCGCCACCGTCGACGGTGTAGGCCCACTGCGCGTTAAAAGCCTCAACGTCAAAGTGTTTTGCGCCTTTTCCAACCTCTTCATCCGGCGTGAAGGCCACGCGGATATCGCCATGTGGGATATTTTTGCCCTTCAGCACCGCCAGCGCCGTCATGATCTCGGCGATGCCCGCTTTGTCATCGGCCCCCAGCAAGGTTTTGCCGTCAGTGGTGATTAACGTCTGCCCCAGCAGCTGATGCAGTACCGGGAACATCACCGGCGACAGCACTTCGTCGCCAATGCCCAGCGCAATATCACCGCCGCGGTAGTTTTCAACAATCTGCGGGTTTACGTGTTTACCGCTAAAATCAGGTGAGGTATCGACATGAGAAATAAAGCCAATTGCCGGGATATCGCCGTCAATATTCGCCGGCAGCGTTCCCATCACGGTCCCTTTTTCGCTGAGCGTGACATCAACCAGCCCCATGGCCTCCAGCTGCTCTTTCAGCAGATTTAGCAGCTTCCACTGGCCTTCGGTGCTTGGCACCTGTCGGACCCCCGGCTTAGATTGGGTATCCAGCGAAACGTAATGTAAGAAACGCTCAAGTAGTTTATCCATGCAGTCACCCTCACTTTTTGTGACAACATTATCATTAAGCAGCAAAACGCAAATATTGCGTCAGGTCACTTTTATCCCGCAAACGAGAACTTTTTACGTTTATATCGTTGTGCGTTAATAAATGTAGCTTATGAATAAGTGAGAAGGATTGGCGATTCAATGGGTTTGCCGTAGAATGTCCGCCCTCATTACGAGTCACCAAGGTGGTTACACACAAACCCCGCTTCAGTCTGCTGCCTGAGGCGTCTATATGGGACAGCGCGAAAATTGAATACACAACCCCGTTCCCTTTCACCGCTGGTGCAACTGGAACGAATTCGTAAAAGTTTCGATGGCAAAGATGTCATTTCCGACCTTAATCTGACCATCAATGACGGTGAGTTTCTCACGCTGCTCGGCCCCTCCGGCTGCGGCAAAACCACCGTCCTGCGCCTTATCGCCGGGCTGGAAAGCGTCGATAACGGCCATATCCATCTTGAGAACCAGGACATAACCCAGGTTCCAGCCGAAGATCGCCACGTCAATACCGTCTTTCAGAGCTATGCCCTGTTCCCGCACATGACCGTGTTTGAGAACGTGGCGTTTGGCCTGCGGATGCAAAAAACACCGGCCAGCGAGATCCCACCTCGGGTTACCGAAGCCCTGCGCATGGTACAGCTGGAGGCGTTCGCCCAGCGCAAGCCGCATCAACTTTCCGGTGGTCAGCAGCAGCGTGTGGCCATTGCCCGCGCCGTGGTCAACAAACCTCGCCTGCTCCTGCTGGATGAATCCCTCTCCGCGCTGGACTACAAGCTGCGCAAGCAGATGCAGAACGAGCTGAAAGCGCTTCAGCGTAAGCTCGGCATCACGTTCGTGTTTGTCACGCACGATCAGGAAGAAGCCCTGACCATGTCAGACCGTATCGTGGTGATGCGCGACGGCAAGATTGAGCAGGATGGCACCCCGCGTGAAATTTACGAAGAGCCGAAAAACCTGTTCGTCGCCAGCTTTATTGGCGAAATCAATATCTTTAACGCCACGGTGATCGAGCATCTGGACGATCGGCGCGTTCGCGCGAATGTGGAAGGCCGCGAATGCAATATTACCGTCAACTTTGCCGTCGAGAAGGGTCAAAAGCTCAACGTCCTGCTGCGCCCGGAAGATCTCCGCGTTGATGAGATCCACGACACGGCTGACGTCGAAGGTCTGATCGGTTACGTTCGCGAACGCAACTACAAGGGAATGACCCTCGAATCCGTTGTGGAACTGGAAAACGGTAAAATGGTGATGGTCAGCGAGTTCTTTAACGAGGACGATCCGGACTTCGACCACTCGCTGGATCAGAAAATGGTCATCAACTGGGTAGAAAGCTGGGAGGTTGTACTGGCTGATGAAGAACACAAGTAAGTTCCAGAATGTGGTGATTGCCACGATCGTCGGTTGGCTTGTGTTGTTTGTCTTTCTTCCCAACCTGATGATCATCGTGACCAGCTTCCTAACCCGCGACGACGCGAACTTCGTGACGATGGTCTTTACGCTGGACAACTACGCGCGCCTGCTCGATCCGCTCTATTTTGACGTGCTGCTGCACTCGCTCAATATGGCGCTGATTGCCACCCTCGCCTGTCTGGTGCTGGGGTATCCATTCGCCTGGTTCCTGGCCCGCCTGCCGCAAAAAGTGCGGCCGCTGCTGCTGTTTTTACTGATTGTACCCTTCTGGACCAACTCGTTAATCCGCATCTACGGGCTGAAAATCTTTCTCAGCACCAAAGGTTATCTGAACGAGTTCCTGCTGTGGCTGGGGGTGATCGAGACGCCGATCCGCATCATGTTCACCCCGGGCGCGGTAATTGTCGGCCTGGTCTATATCCTGCTGCCGTTTATGGTGATGCCGCTCTACTCCAGCATTGAAAAGCTCGATAAACCGCTGCTGGAAGCGGCGAAAGACCTGGGTGCCAGTAAGTTACAAACCTTTGTCCGCATCATTATTCCGCTGACCATGCCGGGTATTATCGCCGGCTGTCTGCTGGTCATGCTGCCTGCGATGGGCCTGTTCTACGTATCGGACCTAATGGGCGGGGCGAAAAACCTGCTGATCGGTAACGTGATTAAGAGCCAGTTCCTGAATATCCGCGACTGGCCGTTCGGCTCGGCCACCAGCATAACGCTGACGGTGGTGATGGGGCTGATGCTGCTGGTTTACTGGCGTGCATCACGCCTGCTGAATAAGAAGGTGGAGCTGGAATGATCGGTCGACTGCTT
Organism: Enterobacter cloacae complex sp. IR5441; assembly: GCF_049238215.1. Taxonomy (NCBI): domain Bacteria; kingdom Pseudomonadati; phylum Pseudomonadota; class Gammaproteobacteria; order Enterobacterales; family Enterobacteriaceae; genus Enterobacter; species Enterobacter cloacae complex sp. IR5441. The sequence goes on along the minus strand of NZ_JBMKIA010000008.1, from coordinate 161,113 downwards.
CGCGGCGGTTTTATGACCGCCATTTATGCGTATCTCTATATTCCGATAATCATTTTGATCGTGAACTCCTTTAACAGCTCACGCTTCGGGATCAACTGGCAAGGGTTTACCACCAAATGGTATGGCCTGCTGATGAACAATGACAGCCTGCTACAGGCCGCTCAGCACTCGCTGACGATGGCGGTATTCTCTGCCACCTTCGCGACGCTGATTGGCTCGCTGACCGCCGTGGCGCTGTACCGCTACCGTTTTCGCGGTAAGCCGTTCGTCAGTGGCATGCTGTTTGTGGTGATGATGTCCCCAGATATCGTGATGGCCATTTCACTGCTGGTGCTGTTTATGCTGCTGGGCGTCCAGCTCGGTTTCTGGTCGCTGCTGTTCTCGCATATCACCTTCTGTCTGCCGTTTGTGGTGGTAACCGTCTACGCGCGTCTGAAAGGGTTCGACGTACGCATGCTGGAAGCGGCGAAAGATCTGGGTGCGAGCGAGATGACTATTCTGCGCAAAATCATTCTGCCGCTGGCGATGCCCGCCGTGGCAGCAGGATGGCTGCTCAGCTTTACCCTGTCGATGGACGACGTGGTCGTGTCCTCCTTCGTCACCGGGCCGAGCTATGAAATTCTGCCGTTGAAGATCTACTCAATGGTTAAAGTCGGTGTTTCACCCGAAGTGAACGCGCTGGCGACTATTCTGTTGGTGTTATCGCTGGTTCTGGTAATTGCCAGCCAGGTTATTGCTCGTGATAAAACAAAATCTCAGGGGACACAGAAATGAAAAAAATGCTTGCCGCTGCGGCACTGGTGCTCGGAATGGGCGCCGCGCATGCTGATGACAGCAAAACGCTCTATTTCTACAACTGGACCGAGTATGTGCCGCCGGGCCTGCTGGAGCAGTTCACCAAAGAGACGGGCATCAAGGTGATCTATTCGACCTACGAGTCGAATGAAACCATGTACGCCAAGCTCAAAACCTATAAAGATGGCGCGTATGACCTGGTGGTGCCGTCGACCTATTTCGTCGACAAGATGCGCAAAGAAGGCATGATCCAGAAGATCGACAAAACGAAGCTAACCAATTTTTCAAACCTCGATCCTGAGATGCTAAACAAGCCGTTCGACCCGAACAACGACTACTCCATTCCGTACATCTGGGGCGCGACGGCAATTGGCGTCAACAGCGATGCCATTGATCCAAAAACGGTTTCATCCTGGGCTGACCTGTGGAAGCCGGAATACAAAAGCAGCCTGCTGTTAACCGACGATGCGCGCGAAGTGTTCCAGGTTGCGCTGCGTAAACTCGGCTATTCCGGTAACACCACCGATCCGAAAGAGATCGAAGCGGCGTATAACGAACTGAAAAAGCTGATGCCAAACGTGGCGGCGTTCAACTCGGATAACCCGGCTAACCCGTATATGGAAGGTGAAGTGAATCTGGGTATGGTCTGGAACGGCTCTGCGTTTGTGGCGCGTCAGGCCGGGACGCCGCTGGAGGTGGTCTGGCCGAAGGAGGGCGGCATCTTCTGGATGGACAGCCTCGCGATCCCGGCGAATGCGAAAAACGTCGAGGGCGCCCTGAAGCTGATCAATTTCCTGCTGCGCCCGGATGTGGCAAAAGAGGTGGCGGAAACCATCGGCTACCCGACGCCAAACCTGGCCGCGCGGAAGCTGTTAAGCCCTGAAGTGGCAAATGATAAATCGCTCTATCCGGACGCTGAAACCATCAGCAAAGGGGAATGGCAGAACGACGTCGGTGACGCGAGCCGCCTGTATGAAGAGTATTATCAGAAGCTAAAAGCAGGCCGTTAATGCACAACGGGCGACGCAATGTCGCCCGTTACTCTTACAGCCCCTTTAGGAGTTTATCCACAAAGGCTGGCACCACCTCGCTCGCCAGACCGTAATGTTTCTCTTCAAACTCGCTCCCGACCTGGCTTGGCTCCAGATTAAGCTCCACCGTATGGGCACCTTGCAGTCGCGCTTCGTGAACAAATCCTGCCGCCGGATAGACATGTCCCGAAGTGCCAATGGCGATAAAGACGTCCGCCATAGCCAGGGCGCTGTAGATCTCATCCATTCCCAGCGGCATTTCGCCAAACCAGACCACATGCGGACGCAGACGCGAAGGGAACTGACAGCAGTGGCAGCGGTCTTCGTCCAGCACGTCCTCTTTCCAGTCCAGCACCTGACCACTCCATGCGCACCGCACCTTGAGCAGTTCGCCGTGCATGTGAATGATGTTGTGGTTTCCGGCCCTTTCGTGAAGATTGTCGATGTTCTGCGTGACCAGCAGAAAACGATCCCCCAGCGCTTCCTCCAGCTTTGCCAGCGCCAGGTGCGCCGCATTCGGCGCAATCTCCGGCTGCTGAAGCTGGCGACGGCGGGCGTTGTAGAACGCCTGCACCAGCGCCGGGTCGCGGGCGAAACCTTCCGGCGTCGCCACATCTTCAACTCGGTGTTCTTCCCACAGTCCGTCCGCCGCGCGGAAGGTCTGAATACCGGATTCGGCGGAGATCCCCGCCCCGGTCAACACCACCACTCTGGGTTTATCCATCGCTTCTGGCATCATCCTGTCTCTGAAAAAGATCCGCTGACGCAGGCGTTCACGTAAGCGGCGTTTATTTTTGCGAAAACGGCTGAGTCGACCCTGGCGACGCGACAGCATAATAACCTCGTAAACTAATCGGTGAGATGAAGGAATGCGGCTCCGCGCATGCCTCCTGCGTCCCCGTGTCGCGCGCGTTCAATGCGCGGCACGCGGGCGACCGGCAATAAATGTCGGGGCAGACGCCCGGACAACTGTTCCGTAATCGCAGTGAAATTTGACAGCCCTCCCCCGATCACCAGCAGATCCGGATCGACGATGGTCAGGATATTCCCCAGGCACACGGCCAGCAGGTCGAGATAGCGTTCAACGTGCTCTCGCGCCTGCGCATCCCCTTGTTCCCACAGGGTAATGATTTGGGGGGCGTCATGTTTCTGATGATAGAAGTGTTCATAAAGCCATGCAAACCCACGGCCTGAAAGGTAACTCTCAATACAACCGTGCTGACCACAACCGCAGCGGATCAACGGGAAATCACGTCCGACAACATCCAGCGCATCCACCGGCAGTCGGATATGACCAAATTCGCCGGTAATGTAGCTGCGCCCGGTAATGGGCTTACCGTTAATGATTATCCCGCCCCCCACACCGGTTCCGAGGATCAACCCCATCACCAGCGGATAGCGACGAAACTCGTCGTCCCAGGCCTCTGAGAGAGCAAAACAGTTGGCATCGTTGTCTAAGCGCACGTCGCGCTCAAGGAGAGCAGAAAGATCGGCACGCAGCGGTTTGCCGCTGGCGGCAGGAACGTTGGCGGCATACAGCGTGCCATCGTCGGTTTCGGGCATACCCGGAATACCAATGCCGACGCTGCCTATGACGCCAAAGCGTTCATCCGCTTGCGCCACCAGCGCGGCAATGGCGGTTAAAAATTCATCGTAGCTTTCGCGCGGCGTGGGTACGCGGGTTTCCCATTGTAGCTTAAGGTCTTTATCGAACACGCCGAGCGCAATCTTGGTGCCGCCAATATCAAATCCGTAATACATGATGCATTCCTCTGTTTGATTCAGCGGCCAAAAGACCGCTAAACCATGACGAAATTACTGGCCACTTAATACCCTCGCCGGATCAATTCGGCTTGCGCGACGCGCCGGATACCAGCTTGCCAGCAGACTCAGTAAAAGTGCTGTAACCAGCACATAAATAACGTCCAGCCAGTGCAGTTCAGACGGCAGGAAGTCAATAAAATAGATATCGCCTGAAAGGAACTGATGGCCAATAAGCGCTTCAATCCCGTTGATAATCGGCGTCAGCTGAAGGGAAACCACCACGCCGATCGCCACGCCGCAGAGGCTGCCAAACAGCCCCGCCAGCAAACCGTACCAGACGAAGATGGCGCGAATAAGACCGTCTTTCGCCCCTAAGGTACGCAGCACGGCGATGTCGCCGCTCTTATCCTTAACGGCCATGACCAGCGTCGAGACGATATTAAAACACGCCACCCCAATCACCAGCACCATCGCCAGATACATAATCGCGCGGATCATCTGGATATCACGGTACATATACCCGTAAGTGCCGATCCAGCTTTTGATGTAGACATAGTTATTGGTCACGCTGCCAGCGTCACGCACCAGTTTATTGGCGTTGAAGACGTCGTTAACCTTAATGGCAATGCCCGTCACGCTGTCGCTCATATCCAGATACTGGCGCGCATCTTCCAGCGGCACCATCGCGAAGCTGTGATCGAGCTGGCCGCTCAGTTGCAAAATACCGGTGACGTGCAGACGTACGCGCTTAGGCTGCTGCAATTTGTGATCAGCGCTGGCGTTCGGGATCATGATCGAGACCCAGTCGCCCTGTTTCACCTTCAGCGCATCGGCAACGCCTTTGCCCATAATGATCTGCTGCTCGCCAGCCTTAAAGTTTGCCCATGCGCCATTTTGCACATAGCGCGGCAGCGCGCTCAGACGCTCTTCCTGACGAGGATTTACCCCTTTCACCTGAATGGCGCGCAGGTTTACCCCGCTCTCTACCAGCCCGGTAAAGTTGATGTAAGGTGCAGCCGCCGCAATGCCGGGCACCTTTTCCACTTTGTTAAGGGCATCACGCCAGCTGGACCACGGCTGGTTAACCGGCTCGATTTCACCGTGGGGGACAACGGCCAGAATGCGGTTATTCAGTTCACGCTCAAAGCCGTTCATGGCGCTTAAGCCCACGATCAACACCGCCACGCCCAGGGCGATACCGATGGTGGAGATCACGGAGATAAGGGATACCATCCCGCTCCGGCGACGACCGCGGCTAAAGCGTAACCCGATGAGTAACGATAACGGTGAAGCCATTACTCCGCTCCCATCAGCGTCAGTTCAGCATTCAAACGACCGTCGCGCATTTCCAGCTGACGCCCCATCCGCTTAGCCAGTTGTAAATCGTGGGTGACCACCAGAAACGCGGTTCCCTGTGCGGCGTTCAGTTCGCCGAGAAGCTGGAAAATGCTGTCTGCGTTACGCGCATCGAGGTTACCTGTCGGTTCATCCGCCAGCACCAGGCGCGGGTTGTTGACCAGCGCACGGGCGATGGCCACACGCTGACGCTCACCGCCGGAAAGCTCAGACGGACGGTGATTCCCGCGATGACCCAGCCCTACCGCTTTTAGCATGTCGCTGGCGCGGGCATTAATTTCCGCGGGTTTCTTTTTACCAATCAGCAGCGGCATTGCGACGTTTTCCAGCGCCGTAAAGTCCGGCAGCAGATGGTGGAACTGATAGATAAAGCCCAGCTCGCGGTTACGCAGCTCGGCTTTCGCCGTAGACGACATTTTACTCAGCGGCTGCCCGGAGAAGATCACATCGCCTTCGGTTGGCGTGTCCAGCCCGCCAAGCAGGTGCAGCAACGTACTTTTACCGGAGCCAGAGCTACCGACAATAGCCATCATCTCGCCTTCACCCACGCTAAAACTCACATTGTGCAACACGTCGGTCTGCACAGTGCCTTCCTGATAGCGTTTGGACAGGTTGTCGCACTGCAACAGGATCTTATTCATAACGTAAAGCCTCAGCGGGTTGAGTGGCGGCAGCCCGCCAGGAAGGATAAAGCGTAGAAAGCAGCGCAATGGCCATCGCGGCCAGCGCAATACCGACCACCTGGAGCGGCTCGATAGCCACCGGCAGCGCCGCGCCATCAAGCAGCGCGCCGATAATCGGCATGAGATTGTTGAGCTGGCTGGCGAGCAGCGCCCCCAGCGCCGCGCCGAGCAGCGCGCCAATGATGCCAGCGCTGGCACCCTGGACCATAAATACCGCCATGATCTGGCGCGGAGTCAGCCCCTGGGTTTGCAGAATGGCGACTTCGCCTTGCTTCTCCATCACCATCAGCCCGAGCGAGGTGATGATATTAAACGCGGCAACGGCCACGATCAGGCTCAGCAGCAGCCCCATCATGTTTTTCTCCATGCGCACGGCCTGGAACAGTTCGCCCTTCCGGTCGCGCCAGTCCTGCCATTTCGTCCCTTCCGGTAGCGTCTGCTGGCTAAGGGTATCCACCTTCAGCGGCGCATCAAGCCACAGACGCCAGCCGGTGATATTTCCCGCCGGGTAGCGCATCAGACGCGAGGCGTCCTGAATGTTCACCAGCATCTGGTAACCATCAACTTCGCTGTTCGCCGCAAACGTGCCAATCACGTTGAACAGACGCTGGCTTGGCAGACGCCCCATCGGCGTAAACTGACTGGCTGACGGCACCATCACACGCAGCTGATCGCCACGGTTGACCCCGAGCTGCCCGGCAAGCTGCTCGCCGAGGATGACGTTGTATTTACCCGCTTCCAGGTCGGTTTGTTTCACATTGACCAGGAACGGCGTCAGCGGATCTTTTTGCGCCGGATCGATACCCAGCATCACCCCGACCGCCACGCTACGGGCGCTTTGCAGCACCACATCGCCCGTCGTGAGCGGCGCAACGCGCGTGACACCCTGTAACTTCACCGCGCTTTCCGGCAGCTGTTGCGGATTAACGGAACCCTGAGTGGAAGAGAGAACGGCCTGCGGCATCAGCCCCAGGATATTGTTTTGCAGCTCGCGCTCGAAGCCGTTCATGACGGAAAGCACCGTCACCAGTGCCATCACGCCAAGCGTAATGCCAATAGTCGAAAGCCAGGAGACAAAGCGACCGAAGCGGTCCGCGGCGCGCCCACGCATGTAACGTAAGCCTATAAAGAGTGCGACAGGTTGATACATGAAATCCGTCTGTTTGCTGATAGCAGACCCACGAGTATATAAGCGAATCCGCTAAGCGTAAATGACTGAAACCGTAAGATTCGGTAATCATTTTTCCGAAAAATTCAGATAAATCATCATGCTACTGACTGAACTTCCGCCAGACAGCCTCCACCTTTTCCGAAAATCGTCCTGATACAGACTGTTACCCGTTACATCAGGGTTTCATTTTACAACAATCGTCCTTTCGTTTATGGCAACAAGGTCGTCACGCACAATGAAACAAAAAGCATTATGGATTAACCAGATAAAAGGTCTGTGCATCTGCCTGGTGGTGATTTACCACTCGGTGATCACCTTTTATCCTCACCTGGACGGGCTACAGCATCCGTTATCGGGCCTGCTCGCCAAATGCTGGGTCTACTTTAATCTTTACCTTGCCCCGTTCCGTATGCCGGTGTTTTTCTTTATCTCCGGCTATTTGATCCGTCGATATATTGACGAGGTGAACTGGCGCACCAGTCTCGACAAGCGGATCTGGAGCATTGTCTGGGTTTTGGCCCTGTGGGGCGTCCTGCAATGGCAGGCGCTGACTCATCTGAATGCCTGGTTCGCCCCCGAGCGAGAGCTGGCGACAGCATCCAATGCGGCCTACGCCGATTCCGTTTCAGGGTTTGTACGGGGAATGCTCACGGCCAGCACAAGCCTGTGGTATTTGTACGCCTTAGTGGTCTACTTTACGCTCTGTAAGCTGCTGAGCCGCTGGAAACTGCCGATGCTGGGGCTTCTGGCGCTGGCAAGCATCGCCATCAACTTCCTGCCGTTACCGTGGTGGGGAATGAACAGCGTGGTGCGCAACATGGTCTACTACAGCCTCGGCGCATGGTACGGCGCGCAGTTGATGGCGTGGATGAAAGGGATGAATTTGCGCCGCAGCTGGCTGATCCTCATCGCCTCTGGTGCGGTGTCGGTGGTGCTGTGGTTCGCTAATGTCCCTCTGCCGCTCTCTCTGCTGTCAATCGTGGTTATCATGAAGCTCTTTTACAGCTTCGAGCAGCGTTATGCCGTTCATCCCAATAACCTGCTGAACGTCATCGGTTCAAACACCATCGCGATTTATACCACCCACCGCATTTTAATTGAGGCGTTTAGCCTGCTCATGATCCGCGAAATGAATGCGGCGTACTGGCCGATCTGGGCGGAGTTAACGCTGATTCTGGTCTACCCGTTTATCAGCCTGCTCGTCTGCACGCTGGTTGGGCTGGGGGCACGTAAGCTCTCGACCGCCCTCTTTGGCGATCTTTTCTTCTCCCCTCCCGCGCGGCTTTCGCCCGTGCCCACGACCCGCTAACTAACCCTGTCCCATACGGGCTACAAAATAAGGCCTGCACAGACGGCTCCCTCTCCCTATGGGAGAGGGCTGGGGTGAGGGTGAACATACAGCTGTGGTGCTCGTTCCGTTCACCTTATGTTCCTTGCTATTCTATAACCGCACGAGCGGTGAACGTGCCAGGGTGGCTCAGTCGCCACCACCCTGGCAACCCGGGCTCCCGGCGGTAAATCGTCGCTTCGCGATACCCTCGGCTTATTCCTTCCGGCTATCGGGTCGGGCATGAGCCTGCATCCATGCAGGCCACGCCCTCTCGGCGCATCCCTGCGCCTCGCCCCGGCCTTCAGGAAACGCCTCAGCGATTTACAGCCGGACCAGGGCATCGCTGAAAGCCCTCAGTTAGTCTGAAGACAACGTTATTGCTTCTGCTTTCAAATTACTGAGGAACCCTCTACCCATCCGGGGGCACTTTCCCTCTTGTGCGGTTACGATTTGCTTATGTAAAACGATCGAGGATAATAAAGACATTGCGTATCAGTGATATGCCCCAATACTGTTGGTATATCCCCAAGAGACTCTGACATAGCCATGCCTGAACACTATCGTTACTCCTTGCCTGTCAAAGCGGGCGACCAGCGCCAGCTGGGCGAACTCACGGGCGCGGCCTGCGCCACCCTGGTGGCGGAAATTGCTGAGCGGCATCCAGGGCCGGTGGTGCTGGTTGCCCCGGACATGCAAAACGCCCTGCGCCTGCACGACGAAATTCGTCAGTTCACCGACAGTCTGGTATTCAGCCTGGCCGACTGGGAAACGCTTCCCTACGACAGTTTTTCTCCGCACCAGGAGATCATCTCCTCGCGCCTGTCGACGCTGTATCAGCTTCCCACCATGCAGCGCGGCGTGCTGATTGTGCCGGTGAATACCCTGATGCAGCGCGTCTGTCCGCACAGCTATTTGCACGGCCATGCGCTGGTGATGAAAAAAGGCCAACGCCTGTCGCGCGATGCCCTGCGCGTGCAGCTGGACGGAGCCGGCTATCGACATGTCGACCAGGTGATGGAGCACGGCGAATATGCGACGCGCGGTGCGCTGCTGGATCTCTATCCGATGGGCAGCGATCGGCCATATCGTCTGGATTTCTTTGATGATGAGATCGACAGCCTGCGCGTGTTCGACGCTGACACCCAGCGCACGCTGGAGGAAGTGGACTCCATTAACCTACTGCCCGCCCATGAGTTCCCGACGGATAAAACCGCCATCGAGCTGTTCCGCAGCCAGTGGCGCGACAGGTTCGACGTGAAGCGCGATGCCGAACATATCTACCAGCAAGTCAGCAAGGGCACCCTTCCGGCCGGGATCGAGTACTGGCAGCCCCTGTTCTTTAACGAACCGCTGCCGGCGCTGTTCAGCTACTTCCCGGCGAATACGCTGATTGTTAACACCGGGGATATCGACGCCAGTGCCAGCCGCTTTGAAAGCGAAACGCGCGCCCGCTTTGAAAACCGGGGCGTTGACCCGATGCGTCCGCTGCTGCCGCCGGAAATGCTGTGGCTACGTACCGACGAGCTCAACGCCGAGCTGAAACGCTGGCCGCGCATGCAGCTCAAAACCGACGCGCTTGCCGAGAAGGCGGCGAACACCAATCTCGCGTTCCGGACGCTGCCTGATCTGGCCGTCCAGGCGCAGCAGAAATCCCCCCTTGATAATCTGCGCAAGTTTCTTGAGTCCTTCACCGGGCCGGTGGTCTTCTCCGTTGAAAGTGAGGGTCGCCGTGAAGCGCTGGGCGAACTGCTGGGACGGATCAAAGTTGCGCCGAAGCGCATTCTTCGCCTGAGCGAAGCGACCGGAAATGGCCGTTACCTGATGATCGGCGCCGCCGAGCACGGATTCATTGATACGCTCAATAACCTGGCGTTGATTTGTGAAAGCGACCTGCTGGGCGAGCGCGTCGCGCGCCGTCGTCAGGACAGCCGTCGCACCATCAACCCAGACACCCTGATCCGTAACCTGGCCGAACTGCACCCCGGTCAGCCGATCGTTCACCTTGAACACGGGGTGGGTCGCTATCAGGGGATGACCACCCTCGAAGCAGGCGGCATCAAAGGTGAATACCTGATGCTGACCTACGCCAACGACGCCAAACTGTACGTGCCGGTGTCGTCCCTGCACCTGATCAGTCGCTACGCCGGGGGCGCGGAAGACAACGCGCCGCTGCATAAGCTGGGCGGCGATGCCTGGGCGCGCGCGCGCCAGAAGGCAGCGGAAAAAGTACGCGACGTGGCCGCCGAGCTGCTGGATATTTACGCCCAGCGTGCGGCCAAAGAGGGCTATGCGTTTAAGCATGATAAAGAGCAGTATCAGCTGTTCTGCGACAGCTTCCCGTTTGAAACTACGCCGGATCAGGCCCAGGCCATTAACGCCGTGCTGAGCGACATGTGCCAGCCGCTGGCCATGGACCGCTTGGTCTGCGGTGACGTGGGCTTCGGCAAAACCGAAGTGGCGATGCGTGCCGCCTTTTTGGCGGTGGAAAACAACAAGCAGGTGGCGGTGCTGGTGCCGACTACCCTCCTCGCCCAGCAGCACTTCGACAACTTCCGCGACCGCTTCGCCAACTGGCCGGTGCGCATTGAGATGCTGTCGCGTTTTCGCAGCGCCAAAGAGCAGACGCAAATCCTGGAACAGGCAAGCGAAGGCAAAATTGATATTCTGATCGGCACTCACAAGCTGCTGCAAAGCGACGTGAAGTGGAAAGATCTGGGGCTGCTGATCGTGGATGAAGAGCACCGCTTCGGGGTGCGCCATAAAGAGCGCATCAAAGCGATGCGCGCCGACGTCGACATTCTGACCCTGACCGCAACGCCGATCCCGCGCACCCTGAACATGGCGATGAGCGGCATGCGCGATCTGTCGATAATCGCCACCCCACCGGCGCGCCGTCTGGCGGTGAAAACCTTTGTTCGCGAGTACGACAATCTGGTGGTGCGCGAGGCGATCCTGCGCGAAGTGCTGCGCGGCGGCCAGGTGTATTACCTGTATAACGACGTTGAAAATATTCAGAAAGCCGCCGACAGGTTGGCAGAGCTGGTACCGGAAGCGCGCATCGCCATTGGTCACGGCCAGATGCGCGAGCGCGAGCTGGAGCGGGTGATGAACGATTTCCACCACCAGCGTTTCAACGTGCTGGTGTGTACCACCATCATTGAGACCGGGATCGACATTCCAACGGCGAACACCATCATTATCGAACGTGCGGATCACTTCGGCCTGGCCCAGCTGCACCAGCTGCGCGGGCGCGTCGGGCGCTCGCACCATCAGGCCTACGCCTGGCTGCTGACGCCGCATCCGAAGGCGATGACCACCGACGCGCAAAAGCGTCTGGAAGCTATCGCCTCACTGGAAGATCTGGGTGCTGGCTTTGCGCTGGCGACCCACGACCTGGAGATCCGCGGCGCCGGTGAGCTGCTGGGTGAAGACCAGAGCGGCTCCATGGAAACCATCGGTTTCTCGCTGTATATGGAGCTGCTGGAAAATGCCGTCGACGCGCTTAAAGCCGGACGTGAACCGTCTCTGGAAGATCTCACCAGCCAGCAGACCGAAGTGGAACTGCGCATGCCTTCTCTGCTGCCGGATGATTTTATTCCTGACGTGAATACCCGTCTGTCGTTCTACAAACGCATTGCCAGCGCGAAAAGCGAAGGCGAGCTGGAAGAGATCAAAGTCGAACTGATTGACCGTTTTGGGATATTGCCCGATGCGGCGCGCAACCTGCTTGATATTGCCCGCCTGCGTCAGCAGGCGCAGAAGCTGGGCATTCGCAAGCTTGAAGGCAATGAGAAAGGCGGCGTCATTGAGTTTGCCGAGAAGAACCACGTCGATCCGATGTGGCTGATTGGCCTCCTGCAAAAACAGCCGCAGCATTTCCGTCTTGATGGCCCGACGCGTCTGAAATTTACTCAGGATCTGACGGAACGTAAAACCCGCATGGACTGGGTGCGTAACTTTATGCGTCAGCTGGAAGAGAACGCCATCGCATAACGGTATCCCCCGCCAGCGCCCGGCTGGCGGGGGGACAATTTACAAACTCTTTGCACTTCGCCCGAACTTCCCGACTATACATTCGCCATAATTATCATTAACGCCTTATAAAACAATAACCTTATCATTTGTATGGATTATGATAATGATGATTTCTTCGCGTTTTACCCGCTGGTTAACTCTGTTTGCGCTGGCCGCGACGGTTGCCGTCGCGCTCCCTGCTCGCGCCAATACCTGGCCTCTTCCGCCTGCCGGCAGCAACGTCGTAGGTGAAAACCGCTTTCACGTGGTTGAAAACGATGGCGGTTCGCTGGAAGCGATTGCCAAAAAATATAACGTCGGGTTCCTGGCGCTGTTGCAGGCCAACCCGGGCGTAGATCCATACGTGCCCCGGGCAGGCAGCGTACTGACGATTCCGCTGCAAACCATCCTGCCGGACGCGCCGCGTCAGGGCATTGTGATTAATCTCGCCGAGCTGCGTCTGTATTACTACCCGCCGGGCAAGAACGAAGTGACCGTCTACCCTATCGGTATTGGTCAGTTGGGGGGCGATACGCTCACGCCTACCATGGTCACCACCGTCTCTGATAAGCGCGCTAATCCAACCTGGACCCCGACGGCAAACATTCGCGCCCGTTATAAAGCTCAAGGTATCGACCTGCCTGCCGTGGTGCCTGCTGGCCCGGATAATCCGATGGGGCACCATGCGATTCGCCTGGCGGCATACGGTGGGGTTTATCTTCTGCACGGAACGAATGCGGATTTCGGGATCGGGATGCGCGTCAGCTCCGGCTGCATTCGCCTGCGCGATGACGATATCAAAACGCTCTACCGCGTGATCGCCCCTGGCACGAAAGTGAATATCATTAATACGCCGATTAAAGTGTCTGAAGAGCCGGGTGGCGTCCGTCTGGTTGAGATCCACCAGCCGCTATCGAAAAACATCAATGACGATCCGCAGACGCTGCCAATTAATCTGAATGCCTCGATGGTGAGTTTTAAAACGAATGCCAATACCGATGGTGCGGTGATGGAGCGGGCGATGGAAGCGCGCTCGGGGATGCCAACCGATGTCACGCGGCATCATGAGGTTGCTCAGCAATCAATGTAAAGCAGTAATAACGACAAACGCCCTGCATCAGCAGGGCGTTTTTTATTGCAGTGGCATAACGGAGGGTTGCGTTACGCTTATTTGTAGATAACAGCGGTACCGTGCAGGGTGTTAGGACCGGTCACAGAGGTGATGCGGAATGATTTCGCACCCATTTCGTCAGCTTTTTGTGCCAGCTGATCTTCCAGAGAGCCCAGATTAGTCCCGGCAGTGGCAGAGATGGTACCGACTTTCTGCTGGTCTGCTGGCGTGGATTGCACTTCAACAGCAGCGAAGCTTGCGAAAGAGAGTGAACTCAGAACGGCGGCAGCGATGAGGGTTTTAACGTTTTTCATGATTTTATACCTTTAGGCAGATGATGTAGTGGTCGTTAGTTATTTAGTTAACGATCGATAGGTAAATGATAGATGTGATCCAGGTCACACGTCAACCCATTTTTATAATGGTCGTTAAATTAATTTCATTTGCCTTATATTTCATAAAGATAAAATTAAATTATTTTTCAGAAATCACCGCTGGTCGTTGCAGACATTTATTTTTATAATGACTATTCAACAAAACAACAGAGGACCAACGGCACATGACAACCGATGTTACGCGTTGCGCGAAGAAAAGCCGTGGCCGACCAAAAGTGTTCGACAGGGATGCGGCGCTCGATAAGGCTATGACGCTCTTCTGGCAGCATGGGTATGAAGCTACGTCGCTTTCCGATCTCGTGGAAGCAACGGGCGCGAAAGCCCCTACCCTGTACGCAGAGTTCACCAACAAAGAAGGCTTATTCCGGGCCGTTCTGGACAGATACATCGCGCGCTTCGCGGCAAAACATGAAGCCCAGCTGTTCTGCGAAGAAAAAACGGTTGAGCAGGCATTGCAGGATTATTTCACGGCAATCGCGACCTGCTATACCAGCAAGGACACGCCTGCGGGCTGTTTTATGATCAACACCTCCGCGACCCTCGCGGCATCGTCTAAAGAGATTGCCAACACGGTCAAATCGCGACATGCGATGCAGGAGGAGACGCTCAGCACGTTTCTGGCTCAGCGTCAGCAGCGCGGCGAAATACCGGCGCATTGCCGTCCGCAGGAGCTTTCCCAGTATTTGAGCTGTATTTTACAGGGGATGTCCATCAGCGCCCGTGAAGGCGCGACGCTGGAAAAATTGCAGGGGATTACGCAAACAACGCTGCGCCTGTGGCCTGAACTTCTTAAACTCTGACGCAAAAAAAAGCTCCTCAGCCTGAGCGCATGAGGAGCTAAGTTCAGAGAACATCTTTTTTACACTTTGTTATTCAGTATCAGCTGACCGTTGCTGTCGAGAGGGATCTGCGTGCCAGGATCTTTATCCATGCGGATTTTGCCCTGCTGATCGCCAATTTTGTAGGTTACGTCGTAGCCCAACATTTTTTCAGACTTGTCATACACGGTTTTACAGCGCTGCTGCGTTGTGGTGTAGGTATCATTTTCCTGCATCGCGCCCTGTACCTGGTTACCGGCATAACCGCCACCCAGCGCACCAACCACCGTCGCGACATCCTTACCACGGCCGCCACCAAACTGATGACCAATCACCCCACCAGCAACCGCGCCCAGCACGGAGCCAGCGATACGGTTTTCATCCTGAACCGGACGACGGTGGGTGACAGAAACATTACGGCACTCCTGACGAGGCGTCTTGACCGTCTCTTTGATCGGTGTAGCGGAAACCACCTGCGCATACTGCGGGCCACGATCAAGTACGTTCAGACTGGCTACGGCAGCCACACCTAACGCAGCTGCGACGCCAATCCCTATACCCGCCAACATTGATTTATTCACGGGACTTCCTCCTTTGTTGCAATTGGTAGCAATTTTGCAGCGCAATAAACGCTTCGCCAATAAGATAAAGGATCAAAATCAGGGCTGTTGACCGGGACAACGTGGGTTTAAGAGAACTCTTAAGCGTCAGGAGGGAAATGCACAGCATGATGTGCTAAGAATTCCCTCCGGAGGGCCCGGAGGGAGAGAGAAATTAGTGCAGCTTCAGGCGTGGACGGATCACGCGGTTGATGCGGCCAACCAGCATCATCAGGCCGGTTTTGAAGTAGCCGTGCAGCGCAATCTGGTGCATACGGTACAGAGAAATGTACACGAAGCGGGCGATGCGCCCTTCCACCATCATGGAGCCGCGCATCAGGTTACCCATCAGGCTGCCCACGGTGGAGAAGTTTGAGAGCGACACCAGAGAGCCGTGGTCTTTGTAGACATAGGCTTTCATCGGTTTGCCTTTCATCTGCGCCAGGATGTTATGCAGCACGAGGCTTGCCATCTGGTGCGCGGCCTGGGCGCGAGGCGGTACAAATCCGCCTTCCGGACGTGCGCATGAGGCACAGTCGCCAATGGCGAAGATGTCCGGATCGCGCGTGGTTTGCAGCGTCGGCTCTGTCACCAGCTGGTTAATGCGGTTCGTCTCCAGCCCACCGATATCTTTCATGAAATCAGGCGCTTTGATCCCCGCAGCCCAAACCATCAGGTCGGCCTGGATATATTCGCCGTCTTTGGTATGCAGGCCGCCCTCATCCGCGCTGGTCACCATGGTCTGGGTCAGCACGCGCACGCCTAGTTTGGTCAGCTCGTTGTGCGCCGCGCCGGAAATACGCGGCGGCAGCGCAGGCAGAATACGTTCACCTGCTTCCACCAGCGTCACATTCAGCGCTTCGTTAGTCAGCCCTTTGTAGCCGTAGCTGTGCAGCTGTTTGACCGCATTGTGCAACTCCGCCGATAATTCAACGCCCGTTGCGCCGCCGCCCACGATAGCAATGTTGACCTTGCCGTTAGCACCCATGTTATTGGTGTACTTCAGGAACAGGTTAAGCATCTCCTGATGGAAACGACGCGCCTGATGCGGGTTATCCAGGAAGATGCAGTGCTCTTTTACGCCTGGGGTGTTGAAATCATTGGAGGTACTGCCCAGGGCCATCACCAGCGTGTCATAGGCCAGCTTGCGCTCAGGAACCAGCAACTCGCCTTTATCATCACGCAGCTCAGCCAGCGTGATGGTTTTGTTTTCACGATTGATATCCACCACCGAACCCAGCTGGAACTGGAAGTGGTGGTTACGCGCATGCGCCAGATAGCTCAGCGCATCCACGCCCTCATCCAGCGACCCGGTCGCCACTTCGTGCAGTAACGGCTTCCACAGATGACTGTGGTTACGATCCACCAGCGTGATTTTGGCTTTCTTACCGCGACCCAGCTTCTTACCCAGCTGTGTCGCGAGCTCCAGTCCGCCAGCACCACCGCCGACAATCACTATCTTTTTCAATGGCGTAGTCAACGTGACCCCCTCAAATTATTAACCAATTGTTAATTAAAAGTTATATAAATAACCCTTAATTAACAACAGGTTACTGCGCTGAAACCATTCAGATTCATTGAGAATAGCACGTCAGGCGCATTGGTCATACCAAAATTGATATGTATCAAGTTTTGATGGTTTAAAAGTAGACAACTCTGACAAAAAAGAGGCCCGGTACGCTTTCACGTACCGGGCCTTTATCAGGTTCAGGGAGATCAGCCCAGCGTTTTAAAGGCTTTAATACGCTGCAAGTGCGGGGAAATGTTTTTGAACTTGTGGGTCTGCTCTTCGTCCCAGACAATTTCGTAGTAATGGTGCAGAAGCTCGGCGGCGCGGGAGCTGTTCAGCGCTTCATCGTTGCGGGAGAGGATCACCAGACACCGATCGCGGTTCTTTTCACGGAAATTGCTCACGCATTTAGTTGCGATGTCGGCGTACTCCTCCGGGCGATCGATTTTGCCTTCCATGTTTTCGTTCGGAAAGAGGTTAGGATTAAAAATGACCTGACGGATATCGCACAAAAAACCGATGCGCTCTGCCCAGTATCCTCCTAACCCCACGCCGCAGATCAGCGGGCGATCGTCGATATTGAGCTGCAACATTTTATCCACTTCTTTAAGCAGATGCTGCATGTCATGCTTCGGATGACGTGTGCTGTAACTGATCAGCCGGACATCCGGATCGATAAACTGCAATTGCAGCACTTTCTCATGATTACCAGGACTGTTTGAGTCAAAACCGTGTAAATAAATGATCATCGTCTCACCACGCTACGCCTTCCGGGATGAATTAAAGGGCTGCTTTATGTGCCTGCCAGCGCTCGTTCAGGGCTTCAAGCCGGGCGTTTACCGTTTTCCAGCGCGCCGAGTCCATCAGCTCCTGACGACTAAATGAACCTTTATGATACAATTGTGTAACACGTTCAGCATTGATCGGCGACAGGTTATCCAGCACGCTCACCGCCCCTTTACGATTATTGCAGACGAGGATCATATCGCAACCCGCATCCAGCGAAGCCTGCCCACGTTCGGCATAGCTACCCATAATTGCCGCCCCCTCCATGGATAAATCGTCAGAGAAAATTACGCCATTGAAGCCTAATTCCTGACGCAGTACGGTTTTCAGCCAGTGCGGAGAGCCGCTGGCCGGACGCGGATCGACCTCACTGTAGATGACGTGCGCAGGCATGATGGCATCCAGCTTGTTATCAGCGATCAGCGAGCGGAAAACCGACATGTCTTTAGCGCGAATGTCTGCTTCCGGGCGCGGATCGCGCGGGGTTTCTTTATGGGAATCCGCCGTCACCGCCCCGTGGCCCGGGAAATGTTTGCCGGTGGTTTTCATGCCCGCAGCATGCATACCGTCAATAAAGCGCGTCGCCATTGCCAGCGCAATACGCGGATCGTCATGATACGAACGCTCACCAATTGCCGCGCTAATGTGTCCTACGTCCAGCACCGGGGCGAAGCTGATGTCGATATCCATGGCGATCATCTCGCTGGCCATCAGCCAGCCGGCGTCCTGCGCCAGTTGACCGCCCTCTTCGATCCCCAGCAGCGCAGCAAAAGATTGCGCGGCGGGTAAACGGGTAAACCCTTCGCGGAAACGCTGCACACGCCCACCTTCCTGGTCTACGGCCACCACCAGGTGATTGCGCGACGCCGCACGGATCTGGCGAACCAGCTCACGCAACTGCTCCGAATCATGATAATTGCGGGTGAAAAGAATCAGCCCCCCTACCAGCGGATGCGCCAGAATTTCGCGCTCTTCCGCATCCAGCTCAAACCCTTCGACATCCAACATTACTGGACCCACACCTACCTCTCTTATCCTTTCGTTTGTAACTGACGCCAGGCATCATTTGCCAGCGCAATAAATTGTTTGTCATCTGTCTGCTGAAGGCGCATTTCAAACCATCCCGCCATCAGCATCAACACCCACGGACGCCAGCGCGCGACCTGCCGCGCAAGGGTGAGCGCATTGATGTTGGCGTTTCGGGCATAGGCGGTTATCAGCTGCTCGCGCGACGCCTCATCAGGCATCCAGACCGCAGCGAGTTCGAGCGCCACGTCACCGTCTCCGGCATATTCCCAGTCGATAAGTTTCTCGCCTGCCGTGGTATGAACGATATTACCCGCGTGGACATCCATATGCAGCGGCGCCAGACGTAACGCCTGCGGCTCTCCCGCTCTGCGTAGCCGCTTAAGCTGCGCCAGCCAGTAGGGCGTGCGTCGTCCAGGCGCAGCCTGCTGCCAGTAGTGATCCAGCAAAAGAAGTAACGTTACCCGCCAGCCCAGACGCGGCTGGCGATGCAGATGATACAGCATGGCTGCAAGCGCAGGCGTATCGGGAAGCTCGCTTTTGATCTCACCCGCAATAAACGCCACCGCCATCCAGTCTCTGATAAAGAGATGAGGTTGTGGCGCAAGGTCGGCGGGCAGGCGCTTCAGGGCGCGGAACTGGCGACGAAAATGGGAGGCAGGCGCGGCGGCATCGTGATGCTGACGTAAAACCAGCCGATGGTCGCCACGCTCAATAATGCAACTCGCGCCGCCAAGCCCGGCGGGGGCTTGCGGCGCGATAACACGGTACTGAGGGAAATAACGCGTCAGGACGTCATGACGCGTGCGCTTATTGTTGCGTAACGGCACCTTTACCTGACCAGATAATTTCGCCGGTCTGAACCAGCATTAACTGCATCTGCAACGACGGCGTGTTCACGTTGCCTGTCGCGTTAGAATAAAGGACATACTGCGCGCCAACGTTGCGGGCAATACCAATCGCTTTACTGCGCGAACCCAGGCTGTCCTGAGGCGACAGACCAAGCTGCTGCTTGGCGACCGCGAGCTGCTGAGCTGAGACCAGCGTAAATTTACCGTTGTTTGCCAGCGCGTTGCGCAGGGTTTCCGTCGCTTCTCCCGCATTCAGGGAACCGTTTGTACGGTTGTTCACGCTATCCACCAGCAGCACGCTGCCGGGCGTAACGCCCTGTGCCTGCAACATTTTGCCCACCATCGGCTGCATCGCGCCGTTCCAGTCATAGTGGCGTACTCGCGGCGCAGGCTGTGCGGTGTCGTCCGGATGTTCGATCGGGCCAGGCTGCGCCGGAATGGTCGGTACAGACGGCACGGTTGGAACAGGCTGCGCTGGTGTTGTTGGCTGTTCCGTTCCCGGCTTCGCCTGATCTACCGGTGCTGGTTCTTCCGTTCGCGTCACACAACCCGCCAGAAAGAGTGCAAAAGCACTCAGGAGCGCATAACGGCTCATTGTTTTAATCAAGGTTCACTCCTTACAAATAAAGATAAAGTCTCACCTTATGTGCACCCAGATAGCTGGCGCTGCCGTAGAGCGTGACTGACGATCTTGCCGGGATGGTCACGCTGCGCGGCGCCTCAAGCGGGTGCATCTCAAGACCTCTCACGTCATACCAGTAGAAGCGATAATGCACCGTCACTGGCTCTTGCCTTTCGTTATAGAGCGTAGAGGAGGCTGAAGACTGGATTTCGCTTATGGTCAGCGAAGGTTTCTCCGCCGTGATGCCCGCAGCAAGCACTGAGGACTCCATCACCAGCGTCTGTTCTTCACTGACCGGGATGGCGGGACGCGCGCTGCACCCAACCATTACCAGCGTCACGATCAGCGCTGCAATACGCCCAGTTAACATATTAAAGACCTTTATGTGCCAGCATCGGTCCCAGTGGACGTCCACCCAGCAGATGCATATGAATATGATAGACTTCCTGGCCGCCATGGCGATTACAGTTCATGATCAGACGGTATCCGTCTTCAGCAATCCCTTCCTGCTCTGCGATTTTCGCGGCTACCGTAAGCATACGGCCCAGCGCCACTTCATGCTCGGTTTTAACGTCATTAACGGTCGGGATCAGAATATTGGGAATAATAAGGATGTGCGTCGGCGCCTGGGGAGAAATGTCGCGGAAAGCCGTGACCAGTTCATCCTGATAGACAATATCCGACGGAATTTCGCGGCGGATAATTTTACTGAAAATCGTTTCTTCAGCCATGACCTTTTCCTTTTAAGTTTAATCTGGCGTCGTGCGTCCGTTGTTAACACACATTGTCTGATTTACTGCGTGACACAAGACAAGAGTATGAGCGAGTTTCTCCTGTCCTTTCAACCTTCTCCCGTGATTTCTTTCCTGATTGTCCGCCACCTGGCTGAAGAGGCATCGCTTTAGGACATTTCTTTTCTGAAACCTTATTTCAGTTCATCCCGAAACATCTGTTTACAGCGTTAATCACAATGCGTATATTTCGCATTTGCATTTTCATGCGCATTTTTAACATAGAAAACGACGTCAGCCCGTGCTAGCGGGACTGTCGCGAATTACCTTCACCATTCACTAAGGGTTTGATGATGTCTTTCATTAATCACACCAGGGATGGGCAACATCAGCCTGCCGCAACACCTTCGTTGCTGGCCGCCTGCATTGCTATGGCATTGACGCCAACCGCCGCTTTCGCTGCTTCAACCACCGAAGATACCGTCGTCGTAGACGGGGGTTTTGACAACACACAGGATCTTTCTGCCAGCCAGGATCAGGATTACAGCGTAAAAACCACCACCACCGGCACCAAACTGTTGCTGGTTCCCCGCGACATCCCACAGTCCGTCAGCGTTATCAGCCAGCAACGTATGGCTGACCAGAATCTGCAATCCATCGGACAGGTGCTGACGAATACCACGGGCATTACGGCCCAGGTGCAGGACAGCGACCGTACCGTGTTTTACTCACGCGGCTTTTTCGTCAGCAACTACGCCTATGACGACCTGCCAACCTCCATCAGTGAAGTGTGGAACTTTGGTGATACCGCCGCGGATACCGCGATTTATGACCGCATCGAAGTGGTTCGCGGCGCCACTGGCCTGATGTCCGGCACGGGCAACCCGGCGGCGTACGTTAATATGGTGCGTAAGCACGCGGACAGCCCGGAATTTAAAGGTAACGTCTCCGCCAGTTACGGCAGTTGGGACAAGCAGCGCTACGTGCTGGATCTCCAGGCGCCGCTGGTAGAGTCAGGTAAGGTACGGGGCCGTCTGATTACGGGTTATCAGGACAACGACAGCTTCGTGGATAACTACCACTACCGGAAGAAATTCCTCTACGGTGTGATGGACGCGGATGTCACCGACAGCACCACCCTCTCGGTAGGGTATGAGTATCAGGAAAGCCATACCGCCGACCCAACCTGGGGCGGGCTGCCGACCTGGTACAGCGACGGAAGTAAGACCCACTACAATCGCAGCCAGACTGTCGCACCTGACTGGGCTTATTCAGATAAAGACAGCACCCGCATCTTCGCTAACCTGACTCAGCGTTTCGATAATGGCTGGGAAGCGCACATCAACGGCATGCATGCTGAAACCAACTTCGACTCCAAACTGATGTATATGTCCGGCTATCCGGATAAAGAGACCGGTGCGGGCCTGGTGGGTTACGGCGGCTGGAACCGTGGGGAACGTAAACAGGATGCGGTTGACGCCTTCCTGCGCGGCGGCTTCGATCTCTTTGGCCGTCAGCACGAAATGATGTTCGGCGGCAGCTTCAGCCGTCAGCGTAACCATTACGACAACTCCATGCCGGATGCGGTATACGGCATGGTTGATGTCGGCAACTTTAAGAACTGGAACGGGAACATCGCCGATCCCCAGTGGACGCCGTGGAAACTCTACAGCAAGGATGATATTCGCCAGTCTTCAGCCTATTCGTCGGCTCGTTTCTCGCTGGCCGATCCGCTGCACCTGATCCTGGGCGCGCGCTACACCCAATATAACATTCGTTATAACCCGGCAGGATCGCCGAATACCCGTCTGGAAAGCACCAAAGATGATGTCACGCCGTACGCCGGCCTGGTGTATGACATCAATGAGGACTGGTCGACCTACGTCAGCTATACCTCTATCTTCCAGCCGCAGGATAAGCGCGACGCCAGCGGACGTTATCTCGACCCTACCACGGGTAAAAGCTACGAAGCCGGGGTGAAGGCGGACTGGTTTAATACCCGCCTCACCACCTCGCTGGCGATTTTCCGCATTGAGCAGGATAACGTCGCCAGCAACACCTATACCTACATGCCGAGCGGTGAGTCGATCTATGAATCGCTGGACGGGGTGGTCAGCAAAGGGGTCGAGTTCGAGCTCAACGGTGCCCTGACCGATAACTGGCAGCTGACCTTCGGCGCGACGCGTTACATCGCAGAAGATAAGAATGGAAACGCCGTCAGCGCCGATCAGCCGCGCACAACCATGAAGCTCTTCACCCGCTATCAGTTGCCAATGCTGCCGGAACTGACCGTGGGCGGCGGCGTAAACTGGCAGAACAAAGTGTGGACGGACGTGGAAGGCGGCCCGGCAGGACGTTCCCGCGCGGAGCAAGGCAGCTATGGGCTGGTGAACCTGTTCAGCCGTTATCAGGTCACCAAAGATTTTGCGGTGCAGGCTAACGTCAACAACCTGTTCGACAAAGAGTATTACGATTACGTCGGTTCTTATGTAGTGTATGGCGCGCCGCTGAACGTCTCGGTGAGCGCGAGCTACGATTTCTGAGTGACAGAAGCCCGGTGGCGCTGCGCTTACCGGCCCTACCCATCACGTAGGCCGGGTAAGACGCAGCCGCCACCCGGCACCACAAACCGCAGTAATAAAAAAGGCAGCCATTCGGCTGCCTTAGTCTCCCCAGGTCACAGCTTAGTTGTTGCGGATGTACTCATCCATTTCGGTTTTCAGGTTATCGGATTTCGTACCGAAGATTGCCTGAACACCAGAACCTGCAACAACGACGCCCGCTGCGCCCAGTTTTTTCAGACCCGGCTGGTCTACTTTCGCAACGTCGGCAACGCTCACACGCAGACGAGTGATACACGCGTCCAGGTTAGTGATGTTCTCTTTACCGCCGAAAGCAGCTACCAGAGCAGGCGCCATTTCGCTGGTCACACCGGCTTTGCTGTCTTCCGTTGCATCTTCACGACCCGGCGTTTTCAGGTCCAGTGCTTTGATCAGCACGCGGAAGACGGTGTAGTACACCACTGCGTAGCCCGCACCCACAATTGGGAACAGCCACAGCTTGCTGCTGTTACCGGACAGAACGATGAAGTCGATCAGACCGTGAGAGAAGGACGTACCGTCACGCATACCCAGCAGGATACAGATTGGGAATGCCAGACCTGCCAGTACCGCGTGGATGATGTACAGGATCGGCGCAACGAACATGAAGGAGAACTCGATCGGCTCGGTGATACCGGTCAGGAACGAGGTCAGCGCTGCGGAGATCATGATACCGCCCACTTTTGCACGGTTCTCTGGTTTAGCAGAGTGCCAGATCGCAATTGCGGCGGCCGGCAGACCGTACATTTTGAACAGGAAGCCACCAGACAGTTTACCTGCCGTTGGGTCACCCGCCATGTAGCGTGGGATGTCGCCGTGGAACACCTGGCCTGCTGCGTTGGTGTATTCACCAATCTGCATCTGGAATGGAACGTTCCAGATGTGGTGCAGACCAAATGGTACCAGGCAGCGCTCAATGAAGCCGTAGATACCGAACGCCACAACCGGGTTCTGGTAAGCCGCCCACTGAGAGAAGGTCTGGATTGCTGTACCGATTGGTGGCCAGATGAAAGACAGAACCACACCGGTGAAAATCGCGGCCAGACCAGAAATGATCGGCACAAAACGTTTACCCGCGAAGAAGCCCAGATACTCAGGCAGCTTGATGCGATAGAAGCGGTTAAACATATACGCTGCAATCGCACCGGAGATGATACCACCGAGAACACCGGTGTCCGCCAGATGCTTAGCGGCAATCTCTTCAGCAGGTAAGTGCAGTACCAGCGGCGCAACCACAGCCATGGTTTTCACCATGATGCCGTAAGCAACAACGGACGCCAGCGCGGATACACCGTCGTTATTGGTGAAGCCCAGAGCAACACCGATAGCGAAGATCAGCGGCATGTTAGCAAAAACAGAACCGCCTGCTTCGGCCATCACGTGGGAAACTACGGCTGGCAGCCAGCTGAAGTTTGCAGAACCGACACCCAGCAGGATACCTGCGATAGGCAGTACGGATACTGGCAGCATCAGCGATTTACCGACCTTTTGCAGGTTAGCAAATGCATTCTTAAACATAATTGAGAGTGCTCCTGAGTATTTGTGCTTTTTTTACGTTTTCACGCATTGGCCCGGGGGGAGTACCGCGCCGTGGACAGGACATCTAAGCGCCCTTTATTTATTACACAGAGTAAAATAATTCCCTCTGAGTTTGTTTGACGGCTATCACGTTTCAGTTCAAGACGGCCAAAAAACTTGCAGATATTTACATAAAGCATGTCTGGATGTGTCTAAAAACGCCATCACCGCCCCAAATGAGGCGGTGAACTTTACTCGTTTTACTTATTAATTACGAGCCTAAAAATAACAGGCGTATCAGACAGATTGCAGGCGGGCGGGGTCGATATGGAACAGACTGGCGAAGTTTTCCGTTGTCACGCGAGCCAGCTCTTCAATACTGACACCTTTCAGAACGGCCATATACTCAGCGACATCCCGGGTCATCGCTGGCTGATTTTCTTTGCCGCGATGAGGCACCGGTGCCAGGTACGGGGAATCGGTTTCCACCAGAATACGATCCAGCGGAACATATCGCGCCGCATCACGCAGTTGCTCAGCATTCCGGAACGTTACAATCCCCGAGAACGAGATATAAAAGCCTAAATCAAGCAGCTTACCCGCCGTTTCTCTGTCTTCAGTGAAACAGTGTAGTACGCCACCGCAATCCGTCACCTTTTCTTCCCGCAGGATCGCCAGCGTGTCGGCGCGCGCATCGCGGGTATGAACGATAACAGGCTTATTCAGTTCACGGCCAATACGGATGTGGTTGCGGAAGGATTCCTGCTGGCGAGGTTTCGTTTCCGGGGTGTAGAAATAGTCCAGGCCGGTCTCGCCCATCGCCACTACGCCCTCTTCTGCGGCAAGACGGCGTAAATCCTCAATATTGTACGCTTCATCCTGATTCAGCGGATGCACGCCGCAGGAGAAGACGACATTATCGCGCTCGCCTACCAGTTCACGCATGGAGCGGTAACCCGGCAACGTGGTCGCCACGGCCAGGCAAAATTTCACATCGCGCGCGGCGGCTTTCGCCAGCACGTCGTCCACATTTTTATGCAGGGACTGATAATCCAGGCCATCAAGATGGCAGTGTGAGTCGACTAAAAACATAACGTCTCTCTCAGAGGTGGGAAACCGGCGGTATGACGCCCGGTTGCAGGTAGTGTTCGATACGCAGTAACTGGTCGGTCAGTAAAAGCTCGCGATTGAGACCGGTTACCGTCAAAAGTTGTTCACGACTCTGGCAGATATCATGAAGGATAGCGTGCAGCGACTGCCCTGACAGGCGATTCGCCAGCGTGGTGACCAGCGCCCACACGTCAGGGTTAGTCAGAAGCGTCGCCCCCTGCTGGATTTTGAGCGCATCCAGCAGCAGCGCGGCCAGCCAGTGCAGCCGTTCCGGTGCCTGATCGCTGTTCAGCGCTGGCAGCACGCTCAGCCAGTCATGGCTGTCGAGGGCTGATTCAACCGCACGATATAGCGTTTCACGCTGGGACCACACTTCCGGCTGCAATAAGGCCAGCGCAGCCGCAGGCGCACCGCTGCACAGGCGCAACGCCGAGCGCGCCGCATCTTGTGACACCGTCACTTCTCGCTCAAGCCAGGCGAGCGCCCAGGATTCCTGAGGGACAGCGAGGTGGTGAAGAAGGCAGCGACTGCGCAGCGTCGCCAGCAAGCGTTCCGGCTCGCGGCAGGAGAGGAAAAACCAGGTATTCTCTGGCGGCTCTTCCAGGGTTTTTAACAGGGCGTTGGCTGCGGCTTCCGTGAGTAGCGCGGCGTCTTTCAGCCACACCACTTTCGCCCCCCCCAGACGCGCATATTCGTACAGTTTCTCACTGACCTCACGCACCGCGTCGATACCGAGCGTATTTTTGCCCTTCTCGGGTTCGAGGGTGTAATAGTCAGGATGCGTGCCCGCCTGCATAAGCTGGCAACCCCGGCATTTACCGCAGCTTTTATGTCCTTCCGGCTGTTGGCACATCAGAAAGCGGGTGATGGCGTAAATCAACGCATCATCACCCATTCCCGGCAGCGCCTGGATCAGTAACGCATGATGCCCCCGACCAACCTGATAGCTGCCGATCAGCTGTTCAAAGTGTGGGCGCAACCATGGATACCATTTCATGCCTGCTGCTCCTGTAGCCACTGCGTAACGGTCTGCTGAATATCACGCGTAACGTCTTCAAGGGATTGCGTCGCATCGATGGTACGAATGGTCTTGTCCTGCCCGGCCAGTTCCAGATAACGCGCACGGGTGCGGTTAAAGAAATCAAAAGACTCCTGTTCAATGCGGTCCAGTTCGCCGCGGGCACGGGCGCGCTTCAGGCCCACCTCAGGGGTCACGTCCAGATACAGCGTCAGGTCAGGACGGAAATCGCCCAGAACCGCGTCGCGAAGCGTAGCCAGCATGGTCTGGTCGATACCCCGGCCACCGCCCTGATACGCCTGGGTTGAGAGATCGTGGCGATCACCAATCACCCATTTCCCTTCTGCCAGAGCGGGTTTGATCACCGTCTCCACCAGCTGAACGCGCGCAGCATAGAACATCAGCACTTCCGCTTTGTCGGTAATAACTTCATCGCCAACGGATTTGATATCCAGAACCAGGCTGCGCAGTTTTTCCGCCAGCTGCGTACCGCCCGGCTCGCGGGTAAAGACCATGTCGGCAACGCCAAGCGACGTAAGCGTATCCACCACCACGTTACGGGCAGTTGTTTTGCCCGCCCCTTCGAGTCCCTCAATGACAATGTATTTACTGCGCATTTTTTTCCTTAAGTGCCTTCAGATAGTCCTGAACGGAGCGATTGTGGCTGGCCAGGTTGGTATTAAACGTATGCCCCCCTTTTCCGTCAGCCACAAAATAGAGATACGGCGTTTTGGCCGGGTGCGCGGCGGCCTTCAACGATGCTTCACTCGGCGTCGCGATCGGTCCAGGCGGCAGGCCGCTAATCACGTAGGTATTATACGCCGTTGGCGTCTCCAGATCTTTTCTGGAAATCCTGCCGTTGTAGTTTTCGCCCATGCCGTAGATGACGGTAGGATCGGTTTGCAAACGCATGCCGATGCGCAGACGGTTAATAAACACCGAGGCAACCTGGTCACGTTCGGCAGCAACGGCCGTCTCTTTCTCGATGATCGAGGCCATCGTCATGAACTGGTTTTGATCTTTATAAGGCAGGCCCTCTGCTCGCCCTTTCCAGGCAGCGTCTACCGCCGCGACCATTTTGTTGTGCGCGCGCTTCAGAATGGCCACATCCGTCGTGCCTGCCGTATACATCCACGTATCGGGCCAGAACCAGCCTTCCACCCACTCGGGATGTTCGAATTTTAAGACGTCTGCCACGGTCTGGTAGCGGTCATCTTTCAGCGTATGCTTAATGTATGGCGCGTCCCGCAGCTGCCTGAGGTAATCGCTCAGACGCATACCTTCCACAAAACGCAGCGGGAACTGGGCTTCTTTACCACTCTCCAGCAGTTGCAGCATCTCGCGCACGGTCATGCCAGGGGTAAAGCGATAGGTGCCGGCCTTGAAATGGGACAGGTCCGGTTCAATACGCAGCAGCCACTGGAATACGCGTGGGCGATTGATAATTTTGTCGTCATACAGCTGCTGACCAAGCGCCTGCCGCCCGGTCCCCGCTTTCAGGGTAAAAATCGTCTCGTCTTTTATCAGGATCTGACTCTCCGCCAGCTGACGGACTTTCCACACTCCCGCTCC
The DNA here is from genome assembly GCF_049238215.1 of Enterobacter cloacae complex sp. IR5441. Taxonomy (NCBI): domain Bacteria; kingdom Pseudomonadati; phylum Pseudomonadota; class Gammaproteobacteria; order Enterobacterales; family Enterobacteriaceae; genus Enterobacter; species Enterobacter cloacae complex sp. IR5441. The sequence continues at coordinate 132,702 of NZ_JBMKIA010000008.1, read as the reverse complement.
GCCAGCGATACCGAACGCAACGATAAGAAGGAGGACAAAGCGTAACATTTTCTTCATGACTACCTGGTTTGCTCACATAACGGGGCCAGAAACTGGAACAGCTCGCGGGATGACCAGCATTTGCGGCCATAAGCGCGAACGGGGACAACGGGCATCAGCGCATTGCAGATAACAACTTCATCGGCAGACAGCAGCGCCTCTTCCTTAGCGTTGACTTCGACAACGCGAAAGCCTGCACGTGCCAGCTGGTGCATACAAAACTGCCGCATAATGCCGTTGACGCCGGCCTGCTCCAGCGAAGGCGTGAACACGTCACTGCCCTTCCGCCAGAGTAAATTAGCCGCACAGCATTCCGTAATGTACCCTTCGCTGTCAAGAACCAGCGCCTCCCCGGCCTCCGTCTGCTCAAGATGAGTACGAATAAGCACCTGTTCAAGGCGGTTGAGATGTTTTATGCCAGCGAGCATCGGGTTTCGCCCCAGACGTACCGGACTTAACGCCAGGGCTACGCCCTCTTCACGCCAGTGCGCATAATGGGAAGGATAATCTGAAACGGAAAGGACCCGCGTAGGATGCAGACAGGCAGAACCGCTATAGCCCCGGCCACCGCTCCCGCGGCTGATAATGACTTTCAGGACGCCGCTTGCTTTATCTGACGCCAGCCGACGCATTTCACTTTCAAGAATGTCCCACTGCGAGAAAGGGATCAGTAGTGCTTCGCAGGCTTTTTGTAAACGAAGGATATGGGCCCCGAGCAGACACACGCCACCGTCGAGAATACGCGCAGTCGTGAAACAGCCATCGCCAAACTGGGTCGCCCTGTCGCTTGCCGGCAGCGTTTCTTGCTCAAGGCCATTAATTAAAAACATGGTGGCTCCTTATGCGTGGAGGCTCAGTCTGGCAGGATGTGAGCAGCCGGACAAGGGGATTTCACCTAATAAAAAAGGCCCGGCAAGCGGACCTTTTTTATCGTCAGCGACTAACCAGACTCAGACCTTTTTGAAGATCAGAGAACCGTTAGTCCCACCGAAGCCGAAGGAGTTACACAGGGTATACTCCATACCGCTAACCTGGCGCGCTTCGTGAGGAACGAAGTCCAGATCGCAACCTTCATCCGGATTATCCAGGTTGATGGTTGGCGGTACAGCCTGATCGCGCAGCGCGAGGATAGAGTAGATTGACTCTACTGCCCCCGCAGCACCCAGCAGGTGACCGGTCATGGATTTCGTGGAGCTTACCATTACGCGGCCGGCAGATTCGCCGAAGATAGACTTAACAGCCTGCGCTTCTGCTTTATCGCCCGCAGGGGTAGACGTCCCATGCGCGTTAACGTAGCCAATCTGTGCCGGGATAATGCCCGCATCACGGATGGCGTTTTCCATCGCCAGCGCAGCGCCTGCGCCGTTCTCTGGAGGAGACGTCATGTGATAAGCATCGCTGCTCATGCCAAAGCCAACAACTTCAGCATAAATTTTCGCGCCACGTTTTTTCGCGTGTTCGTACTCTTCCAGTACGATCATGCCTGCACCGTCACCCAGCACGAAACCGTCACGGTCTTTATCCCACGGACGGCTCGCCGCCTGCGGATTATCGTTTCGGGTAGAGAGCGCACGCGCTGCACCGAAGCCACCGACGCCCAGCGGGGTACTGGCTTTTTCAGCGCCGCCCGCAACCATAGCATCTGCATCGCCGTACGCAATGATACGCGCGGCCTGGCCGATGTTATGCACGCCAGACGTACAGGCTGTCGCGATTGAGATGCTTGGGCCACGCAGGCCGAACATAATGGTCAGGTGACCTGCCACCATGTTGACAATCGTAGACGGAACGAAGAACGGGCTGATTTTACGCGGGCCGCCATTCATCAGAGATGTATGGTTTTCTTCAATCAGACCAAGACCGCCAATCCCGGAGCCGATAGCGGCGCCGATACGGGTCGCGTTCTCTTCCGTAATCTCAAGGCCAGAATCCTGCATGGCCTGAACGCCAGCGACAATTCCATATTGAATGAAGGCATCCATCTTGCGCTGTTCTTTGCGCGAGATGATCTCTTCACAGTTAAAATCCTTTACTAAGCCAGCAAATTTCGTTGCATAGGCGCTAGTATCGAAATGGTCGATTAGGCTGATGCCGCTCTGACCGGCAAGGAGAGCTTTCCAGGTGGACTCTACGGTATTGCCGACAGGAGACAACATGCCAAGTCCGGTCACAACTACACGACGCTTAGACACGCTTGTCCTCCAGGGAGGGATAAAAAAAGAGATTCGTGGGACAACAAAAGATAAAACTCAGGCGGTCGAATGACCGCCTGGAGATGTTCACTTACGCCTGGTGACCGTTGATGTAATCAATGGCAGCCTGAACGGTGGTGATTTTCTCAGCTTCTTCGTCCGGAATCTCAGTATCAAACTCTTCTTCCAGAGCCATTACCAGCTCAACGGTGTCAAGAGAATCTGCGCCCAGGTCTTCAACAAAGGAAGCGGAGTTCACAACTTCTTCCTGCTTAACGCCCAGCTGTTCGCCGATAATTTTCTTAACGCGTTCTTCGATAGTGCTCATACTCTTAAATTTCCTATCAAAACTCGCTTTCGCGATGGTTTTCGTAGTGTATAAAATGTTGAAAAATTTGCAACTAAATCCCGGCAGGTCTTACCACGATTTTACGTTATTTTGAGGCCATTTGCCCAAATAACGCAAATATTTTCGATCGTGATTAAACCATGTACATCCCGCCGTTGACGTGGAGGGTTTCACCAGTGATGTAACCCGCTTCGTCAGAGGCTAAAAATGCAACCGCGCTGGCGATTTCTTTAGGGTCGCCAAGACGACCCGCCGGAACTGCCGCCAGCGTACCCGCACGCTGCTCATCAGTCAGCGCACGCGTCATGTCCGTTTCAATAAAGCCCGGAGCAACAACGTTTACAGTAATTCCGCGGGACGCGACTTCACGCGCCAGCGACTTACTGAAACCGATCAGACCTGCTTTCGCCGCAGCGTAGTTAGCCTGACCAGCATTTCCCATGGTACCAACCACAGAACCTACAGTGATAATACGACCATGACGCTTTTTCATCATAGCGCGCATTACCGCTTTTGACAGACGGAATACAGATGACAGGTTGGTTTCGATAATATCGTTCCACTCGTCGTCTTTCATTCGCATCAGCAGGTTGTCGCGAGTGATCCCGGCATTATTGACCAGAATATCCACTTCGCCAAACTCTGCGCGAATATTTTCCAGAACAGATTCGATAGATGCTGGTTCAGTCACATTCAGTACCAGACCTTTACCGTTCGCACCCAGATAGTCGCTGATGGCCTGTGCGCCATTCTCACTGGTCGCAGTCCCGATCACCGTCGCGCCGCGCGCAACCAGTGTTTCAGCAATAGCGCGCCCAATACCGCGGCTTGCGCCGGTCACCAGGGCAATTTTTCCTTCAAAACTCATGGTATTCCTCTTTTATTGCGAGAGTGCCGCTTTCATGGCTTCCGGCTCGTTAATCGCCGAGGCAGTCAGGGTGTCTACAATACGTTTTGTCAGACCGGTAAGTACCTTACCTGGACCAACTTCATACAGATGTTCAACGCCCTGAGACGCCATAAATTCAACGGTTTTAGTCCACTGAACCGGGCTGTAGAGCTGGCGAACCAGCGCGTTACGGATAGCCTCCGGCGCGGTTTCGCACTGCACATCGACGTTATTCACAACGGAAATCGTCGGTGCGTTAAAGGTCATTTTTTCCAGCTCAACCGCCAGCTTATCGGCAGCGGGCTTCATCAGCGCGCAGTGAGACGGTACGCTCACCGGCAGGGGCAGTGCACGTTTTGCGCCCGCAGCTTTACAGGCAGCGCCTGCACGCTCAACCGCTTCTTTATGACCCGCGATAACCACCTGGCCTGGCGAGTTAAAGTTTACTGGAGAAACGACCTGACCTTCAGCAGATTCTTCACAGGCTTTAGCGATAGAAGCATCATCCAGACCGATGATGGCAGACATGCCGCCCGTGCCCTCTGGCACCGCTTCCTGCATGAATTTACCACGCAATTCAACCAGGCGTACCGCGTCAGCGAAGGCAATCACCCCTGCGCAGACCAGCGCAGAGTATTCACCCAGGCTATGACCCGCCATCAGCGTCGGCGCTTTGCCGCCCTGCTGCTGCCATACGCGCCACAATGCGACGGAGGCTGCCAGCAGTGCCGGTTGAGTTTGCCAGGTTTTGTTCAGCTCTTCAGCGGGGCCCTGTTGGGTCAGCGCCCACAGATCATAACCCAGCGCGTCAGAGGCTTCACGGAAAGTCTCTTCAATAACCGGATAGTTTGCTGCCATTTCAGACAACATCCCAACAGTTTGCGAGCCCTGTCCCGGGAACACAAAAGCAAATTGCGTCATTTTTTAATCCTTATCCTAGAAACGAACCAGCGCGGAACCCCAGGTGAACCCGCCACCAAAGGCTTCAAGCAAGACCAGTTGGCCCCGTTTAATTCGTCCATCGCGTACCGCTTCGTCAAATGCGCACGGTACCGATGCCGCAGAGGTGTTGCCGTGGCGATCAAGCGTCACCACAACGTTATCCATAGACATGCCCAGCTTCTTCGCCGTCGCGCTGATGATACGCAGGTTCGCCTGATGCGGCACCAGCCAGTCGAGTGCGGTGCGTTCAAGGTTATTGGCTTCCAGCGTCTCATCGACAATATGCGCAAGCTCAGTCACCGCCACCTTGAATACTTCATTACCTGCCATGGTGAGGTAAATGGAGTTATCAGGATTAACGCGATCGGCGTTAGGCAGCGTTAACAGCTCGCCGTAGCGGCCATCGGCATGCAGGTGCGTGGAGATGATGCCCGGCTCTTCGGACTGCCCCAGCAGCACCGCGCCCGCGCCATCGCCAAAAATAATGATCGTGCCGCGATCGGTCGGATCGCAGGTACGCGCCAGCACATCAGCGCCGATCACCAGCGCATATTTTACGGCGCCCGATTTTACATACTGATCGGCGATGCTCAGCGCATAGGTGAAACCCGCGCACGCTGCTGCAACATCAAATGCCGGGCAGCCTTTGATGCCGAGCATGTTCTGCACCTGGCACGCTGCGCTTGGGAAGGCATGCGTGGCAGAGGTTGTCGCCACCACAATAAGCCCGATCTGTTCTTTATCAATGCCAGCCATCTCAAGCGCTCGCTGAGCGGCTTCGTAGCCCATGGTGGACACAGTTTCGTCTGGCGCGGCGATACGACGTTCACGGATACCTGTGCGCGTGACAATCCACTCGTCAGACGTATCTACCATTTTTTCAAGATCGGCGTTGGTACGCACTTGTTTTGGCAGGTAGCTGCCGGTACCTAAAATCTTCGTATACATGTACGCTCAGTCACTTTTAGCTAATACAGATCCCAGGCGAGCGGCAATCCTCTGAGGGACTTGTCGCTGCACCGCCTGCACTGCCTGTTCAATCGCGACGGTAAATGCTCGCTGATTGGCGGCGCCATGACTCTTAATCACGATGCCGCGCAATCCTAACAGACAGGCGCCATTATACTGGTCGGGGTTGAGGTGACTGAATCGCCGCGTCAGGCTTTTTTGTAACCAACGCTTTAATAAAATCAGCCACCAGGACCTTTTTTTACCTTCTCCCTGCGATTTCAGCAGAGAAAGGAACATTCGTACGACCCCTTCCATGGTCTTCAACGTCACGTTTCCGGTGAAGCCATCACACACTAATACATCCGTTTTGCCCGTCAGCAACTCATTGGCTTCGAGATAACCAATATAGTTGATGGAGGGGACCTGTTTGAGTATTTCCGCAGCGTCGCGGATACTGTCCAGGCCTTTGGTCTCTTCTTCACCAATATTCAGTAAAGCAACGCGGGGATTGTTAATCCCGACCACGTCTTCAGCCAGCACCGACCCCATAACGGCAAACTGAGCCAGCATTGTACTATCACAATCCACGTTAGCGCCCAGATCCAGCACCACCGTTTTGCCCTTCTGCTGATGCGGTAATACCGTCACCAGCGCCGGACGCTCAATGCCCTCAATCGGCTTGAGCAATAATTTCGACAGCCCCATCAGCGCACCAGTATTTCCCGCGCTGACGCAAGCCTGCGCTCGCCCTTCTTTCACCAGCTCCAGCGCCATTCGCATAGAGCTGCCGCGGCTATTACGAATAGCCTGCGATGGCCGGGCATCACTGGCAATAACTGACTGCGCAGGAATAATCTGCAGACGCGAACGTTGTTCAAAGTCAGCTTTTGCAAGTAATGGCGTGATTGTGTCGGGATTACCGACTAAAAGAAGTATGAGTTGCGAATTAGAATTCAGTGCCTGCAATGCTGCAGGCACTGTCACGGTAGGGCCAAAATCTCCCCCCATGACATCTAACGCCAGGGTTAGACGTGTCAAGGTATCGTCGCAGCCTGGTTCGGTAAACTCCCCGTTTGCACGGGGAAGTTCCTCACTAAGCCTAATCACGCTGACGCGTGATTACTTAGTGATAACCTTGCGGCCGCGGTAGAAACCGTCAGCGGTGATGTGGTGACGCAGGTGTTTCTCACCAGAAGTCTTGTCTACAGACAGGCTGGTAACTGCGGTCAGCGCGTCATGGGAACGACGCATGCCACGTTTGGAACGGGTTGGTTTATTCTGTTGTACGGCCATGGACCTTACTCCTCAATTACTTACGCTTTAAGCTGGCTAATACGGCAAATGGGTTTGGTTTTTGCGCTTCATCAGGCAGTTCCCCAAAGACCATGTCCGCCTCGGACACTTCACAGTGTTCAGAATCATGCACCGGAACGACTGGCAGGGAGAGGATGACTTCATCTTCAACCAGCGCCAGAAGATCGATTTCACCGAATTCGTTAACCTCAATCGGCTCATACGCTTCCGGGAGTGCTTCAGCCTGTTCGTCAGAACGAACCGGACTAAAACAATACGTTGTGTGAACATGCTGTACAAACGGTTTCCCGCAACGCTGACATTCGAGCGTTACCGTCACCTTTGCATCACCGGTTAACACGGCGAGACGCTGGTTGTCGATAGCGAACGACATGGAGCATTCTACATCACTGTCCACACTGACTACAGATTCGGCAATACGCTCAGCCTGATCGGAAGAATAGATTCCTTCGTAATCGAGGCGTTTTTGAGCCGTACGAACCGGATCAAGAGTCAGGGGTAATTTTACCTTTTGCATAGGGCGCGCATATTAACTTTGTAACGTCATAGAGTCAAAGAAAAAGGCAACCAGAGCTGCCTTTTGCCAATTATTCGCACACATTGCGGCCTGTAGTTTAAAATGGCTGGCATCGATACGCTATATCTGGTGATAAAAATATGCCAAATCTCGTCCTTGCTTCCACTTCACCTTATCGCCGAATGCTGCTGGAAAAGCTCGGGATCCCGTTTGAATGCGCTGCGCCGGAGGTGGATGAAACGCCACAGCCGGGCGAGTCACCGCGTCATCTGGTGACCCGTCTCGCGAAAGAGAAAGCACAGTCGCTGGCCGTACGTTACCCCGCACATCTGATTATAGGCTCCGATCAGGTTTGTGTGCTGGACGGCGAAATCACCGGCAAACCGCATACGGAAGAAAACGCCTGCCAGCAGCTGTTGCGTGCGCGAGGCGGTATCGTGACCTTTTATACCGGCCTGGCGCTTTATAATTCGGCTTCCGGTCATCTGCAAACCGAGTGCGAGCCGTTTGATGTGCACTTCCGTCATCTTAGCGAGCAGGAGATTATGGATTATGTGCGTCGGGAACGTCCGCTAAACTGTGCAGGGAGCTTTAAAAGTGAAGGACTAGGGATTGCGTTGTTCGACAAGCTCGATGGCCGCGATCCCAACACGCTGGTGGGGTTGCCGCTGATTGCACTGTGCCAGATGTTAAGGCGAGAAGAGTGTAATCCGCTGACGATGTGACCGTTGCGGCCTGATGCTCACAGGGAGAGGGAGAAAAACATGTTGGCCGGGTAAGCGCAGCGCCACCCGGCACAAAATCAGCCGCGCAGAACTTTCAGACAGCGTTTGAGCTGCTCATCCAGCGGCGCTTCAATACGGATAACTTCGCCGGTATTAGGATGGGTAAATTTCAGCGCTGCCGCGTGCAGGAACAGACGCGACAGCCCTGTTCCCGCCAGCTGCTTATCAAATTCGCGATCGCCATAGCGGTCATCAAACGCAATCGGATGGCCCGCAAACTGGGTATGGACGCGAATCTGGTGGGTACGCCCCGTCACCGGACTACAGCGCACCAGCGTGGCGAATTCGTAGCGCTCTTCAACTTTAAAGCGCGTCTCAGACGGTTTCCCTTCCTGATTAACACGAACAATGCGCTCGCCGCTTTGCAGAATATTTTTCAGCAGCGGCGCCTGCACCACTTTCACGTGGGACTGCCACTGGCCGCGCACCAGCGCCAGGTAATCTTTCTGCATCCCTTTTTCGCGCAGCTGTTCATGCAGTGAACGCAGCGCAGAACGTTTTTTCGCCACCAGCAGCACGCCAGAGGTATCGCGGTCAAGACGGTGAACCAGTTCGAGGAAACGCGCTTCCGGGCGCAGCGCGCGTAACCCTTCAATCACGCCGAAGCTCAGACCGCTCCCCCCGTGTACCGCCGTTCCGGACGGTTTATTCAGCACCAGAATGTGGTCGTCCTCATAAAGGATAACGTCGCTCAGGGCCGCGACTTTTTGCAGCTTCGGAGAAACGACCTCTTCTTCACGCTCTGCAACACGTACCGGTGGAATCCGGACTTCATCGCCCGCCTCGAGCTTATACTCTGGCTTCACGCGTTTTTTGTTCACCCGCACCTCGCCCTTACGCAAGATGCGATAAATCATACTTTTTGGCACGCCCTTCAACTGGGTGCGCAAAAAATTATCGATACGTTGCCCCGCCTCGTCGTCGGCGATGGCAACCATTTTTACGGCTGGAGTCTCTGTTTTCATGGTTGGCGATTCTAAATAGCGTCAGACATTAGCGCCACTCATTTTTCTATGCTTATATTTACTTTTATCCGGACCACTCCCCTTTCGCGCAATCGATTTGGTGGTTATTAAACCAATCACCCCGTTGAAGTGAAGAAACTGTGAGTAACCGGGTGATAATTGGTAAAAGTCATCTTGCTATAACCCGGCGAGCAGTGGAATAATGAATCCGTTTTCCGCGTTAAATCCGGGTTTTGTAAGGATGTCGACGGAATGACCAATTTTGTCTGACCGATCATCCACGCAGCAATGGCGTAAGACGTATTGATCTTTCAGGCAGTTAGCGGGCTGCGGGTTGCAGTACTTCCCGGTATAAGGATTGTTCTCTGGAGAGTTTTCCCAGGCAATTCCCCTGATAATTGCGCTGTGTTTCCGTATGAAACACAGGCAACCGACACTCTGCGCCTCTTAAGCGAGCGACAACCGTGAGGTTGGCGACGTGAATAGACACGAGGCCATCGGTTCATACCCCGGAAAGCGTCACCTTGCCCGCAGCTTTGTCGTCAATGTAAGAATAACGAGTAAGTTACGATGAAAAGAATGTTAATCAACGCAACTCAGCAAGAAGAGTTGCGTGTCGCCCTTGTGGATGGGCAGCGCCTGTACGATCTGGATATCGAAAGTCCTGGACACGAACAGAAAAAAGCGAACATTTACAAAGGCAAAATCACCCGCATTGAACCAAGCCTTGAAGCTGCATTTGTCGATTACGGTGCTGAGCGTCACGGTTTCCTTCCTCTCAAAGAAATCGCCCGCGAATATTTTCCTGCAAACTACAACTCCCATGGCCGTCCGAACATTAAAGATGTTCTGCGTGAAGGTCAGGAAGTTATCGTCCAGATCGATAAAGAAGAGCGTGGCAACAAAGGTGCCGCACTGACCACCTTTATCAGCCTGGCAGGAAGTTATCTGGTATTGATGCCAAACAACCCGCGTGCGGGTGGCATCTCTCGCCGTATCGAAGGCGATGACCGTACCGAGCTGAAAGAAGCGCTGGCAAGTCTCGAGCTGCCAGACGGCATGGGCCTTATCGTGCGCACCGCAGGCGTCGGCAAATCTGCCGAAGCGTTGCAGTGGGACCTGAGCTTCCGTCTGAAGCACTGGGAAGCCATCAAGAAAGCGGCTGAGAGCCGTCCTGCTCCGTTCCTGATCCACCAGGAAAGCAACGTTATTGTGCGTGCCTTCCGTGATTATCTACGTCAGGACATCGGTGAAATTCTTATTGATAACCCGAAAGTGCTTGAGCTGGCTCGCCAGCACATCGCCGCGCTGGGTCGCCCGGATTTCACCAGCAAAATTAAACTGTACACCGGTGAAATCCCGCTGTTCAGCCACTATCAGATTGAATCCCAGATCGAGTCTGCCTTCCAGCGTGAAGTGCGTCTGCCGTCCGGCGGTTCTATCGTAATTGATACCACCGAAGCGCTGACCGCTATCGACATCAACTCCGCGCGTGCAACCCGTGGCGGCGACATCGAAGAGACCGCCTTCAACACCAACCTTGAAGCCGCTGATGAAATCGCCCGCCAGCTCCGCCTGCGCGACCTGGGTGGTCTGATTGTTATCGACTTCATCGACATGACCCCGGTTCGCCACCAGCGTGCGGTTGAAAACCGTTTGCGTGAAGCGGTGCGCCAGGATCGCGCACGTATCCAGATTAGCCATATCTCGCGCTTCGGCCTGCTGGAAATGTCCCGTCAGCGTCTGAGCCCGTCACTCGGCGAGTCCAGCCATCACGTCTGCCCGCGCTGTTCCGGTACGGGTACCGTGCGTGACAATGAATCGCTCTCCCTCTCTATTCTGCGTCTGATTGAAGAAGAAGCGCTGAAAGAGAACACCAAAGAGGTTCACGCCATCGTTCCGGTGCCGATTGCCTCCTACCTGCTGAACGAAAAACGTGCAGCGGTAAGCGCAATCGAAGCGCGTCAGGGCGGTGTTCGCTGCATCATCGTGCCAAACGACGAGATGCAAACCCCGCACTATCACGTGCTGCGCGTGCGTAAAGGCGAAGAGACAAGCACCCTCAGCTACCTGCTGCCGAAGCTGCATGAAGAAGAAATGGCGCTGCCATCGGATGAAGAGCCTGCCGAGCGTAAACTGCCTGAGCAGCCTGCATTAGCAACCTTCATCATGCCGGAAGCCCCGCCGGAAGCGACGCTGGAAAAACCAGCGGCAAAACCTGCCGTGCAAAAGGCGGCCCCTGCCGCGCCAAAAGCGCAGCCTGAGCAGCCGGGTCTCCTGAGCCGCATCTTCGGCGCGTTGAAAAAAATGTTTGCTGGCGAAGAAGTTCAGCCTGAGCAGCCGAAAGAAGCGCCAAAAGAAGCGAAGCCAGAGCGTCAGCAGGACCGTCGTAAGCGTCAGAATAATCGTCGCGATCGTAATGACCGCAACGACCGTAGCGATCGTAACGAGCGCCGTGATAATCGTTCCGAGAACAACGAAGGTCGTGAACAACGCGAGGACAACCGTCGCAACCGTCGCGAGAAGCAACAGCAGAACGTTGAAGATCGTGAGATTCGCCAGCAGGCGGGCGATGAGTCCGAGAAGAGCAAACAGCGTGACGAGCAGCAACCTCGCCGCGAGCGTAACCGTCGTCGTAACGACGAGAAACGCCAGGCCCAGCAGGAAGTCAAAAACCTGAACCGCGAAGCGCCTGTTGAACAGCAGGACACGGAGCAGGAAGAGCGTACTCAGGTTATGCCGCGTCGTAAGCAGCGTCAGCTGACCCAGAAAGTACGTGTGGGTGCTGTTCAGACGGAAGAAAACGACGTTATCACGGTTGAAGCAGCAGAAAGCACAACGGGTACCCAGGTTGCGAAAGTTGACCTGCCAGCCGTCGTGGAAAATCAGGTTGAGCAGGACGAAAGCAGCGAAAACCGTGACAACGCAGGTATGCCGCGTCGCTCCCGTCGTTCTCCGCGTCATCTGCGCGTGAGCGGTCAGCGTCGTCGTCGCTACCGTGACGAGCGTTACCCGACTCAGTCGCCAATGCCGCTGACCGTGGCGTGCGCGTCACCTGAGATGGCATCCGGTAAAGTCTGGATCCGTTACCCGGTTGCTCGCCCGGAGCAGGCTGTTGAAGAACAGGCTGTGACCGAAGAGGTGATTGCACCGGTAGCAGCGGTGGAAGACGTCGTGACTGAAGCGGCAACCGTGGTTGAACCGCAGGTTGTTGACACGGCGGCACCGCAGGCTGTGGAAGTGGAAACGACCCATCCTGAAGTGATTGCTGCGCCGGTTGATGCCGCCCCGCAGATCATTGCCGAAGAAGATACCGTGGTGGCTGAAGAAGTCGCGGAGGAAGCTGAGCCGGTCTCCGCAGCAGAAGAGCCCGCAGACGTTGCCGTCGAGACGGTGACGGAAGAGTTAGTTCAGGACGTCGAGATTCAGGTTGAACCTGTTGTCGAAGAGGTCAAAGCGCCTGAAGTGAAATCCGAGCCGGTTGAGGTCGTTGCCGCGCCAGCGCCTGCTCACGTTGCTACCGCGCCGATGACTCGCGCCCCGGCACCTGAGTATGTACCTGAAGCGCCACGCCATAGCGACTGGGTTCGTCCGGCATTCAACTTCGAAGGCAAAGGTGCTGCCGGTGGTCACAGTGCAACGCACATGGCTACTGCGCCAGCTACTCGTCCTCAGCCTGTTGAATAACGCACACTAAGACTGAAAGCCGACCTTCGGGTCGGCTTTTTTATGGCTGTTGCAGGGGCTTTCTCATTCCGGTGACCTCCGGCATTATCTGCCGCATCAGCTCCAGAAAACGCCGCAAGCGCGCCGGATAATAACGAGACCAGGGGTAAACCAGATGTACCGGTAACGCTGCCGGCTGCCACTCTGGCAGTAGATGCACCAGTCTTCCTTCCTGAATATCATCCTGTACTGTCCAGCTGGATACCACCGCCACGCCCAGCCCGGTGAGTGCCGTATTGCGCGCCACATACAGGCTGTCGGTACTCAGGCGTGGCGTAATGGTAACCCGCGCCGGGGCAGATGATGCATCGTGGAAAAGCTCCACATGGCGTTGATAAAAAGAGCTGATGGCAATCCAGGGAAGCTGCTGCAAATCTTCCGGCGTTTTAACCGCGGGATAACGGGCCAGTAATTCCGGTGAAGCCACCACCGAGCGCGGCACTTCAGCCAGCAGCACGGACACGGTTGCCGGATCGACTTCCACACCCACCCGAATAGCACAGTCAAGGTTGTCGCCGAGGAAATCAACCGAGCGATCGTTGAGCATCCACTCAACAGAAAGCTGGGGATAGCGCTGTAAAAATTCGGTTAACGGTTTCAGAAGCTGATCCTGGCCAAACGCGTGCGGGGCGCGCACCCTCAGCACCCCAACCGGTTCATCTTCCGTCTGCCCTACCTCGTCTTCCAGCGCCAGCCAGCTGTCAATCACCCGTCGGGCATGCTGATAGCAGCGTTCGCCGTCATCGGTCAGCCGGGTCGTATGGGTTGTGCGCAGCATCAGACGTACTCCCAGCATGGTCTCAAGCGACTGCAACCGTCGGCTCACCGTGGCCTGGGTTGTTGCCAGCTGACGTGCCGCCGCAGAAAGAGACCCCGCCTCCACAATGCGAACAAACGTTCGCATCAGTTCTACCCGATCTATACGCTCAGACCTTTTCATACCATTTTTACCCATACGCCACACGTATAAGCGTTTTACCACCGCGCCCGCTACCGTCGCAAGGCGTACTGATAAAAAATAGCCGCACACGACGAATGAGGAACATCTTATGAACACAACCACCACCCGGGCCGTAAGCCGCTGGGTAATCTTAATGCTGGCGCTCGGTGCGGGCTTTAGCGTGGCATCCATCTATTATGCCCAGCCTCTGCTGCCGCTGATGGGCTCAGACCTGCATCTGAGCATCGAAGGCATGGGCATGGTCCCGACGCTCACCCAGGCGGGTTATGCCCTGGGCATCCTGTTTCTGCTCCCGCTCGGCGATCGTCATGACCGCAGAACGCTGATCCTGATAAAAAGTGCGGCTCTGGCGCTGTTCCTGCTGGGTTGTAGCCTGACCGGACAGCTGCACTCCCTGCTGCTCACCAGCCTGCTGATTGGCATGGCCGCCACCATGGCGCAGGATATTGTCCCGGCCGCAGCGATCCTCGCGCCGGAAGGTAAACAGGGAAAAACGGTCGGCACGGTGATGACCGGCCTGCTGCTGGGGATTTTACTCTCCAGAACCGTCAGCGGCGTGGTGGGTGAAGCCTTTGGCTGGCGGGTGATGTATCAGCTGGCTGCTGCAAGCATTGCCTTTGTCGGCGCGGTGATGTGGGCCGTACTCCCACGTTTTGCTATTCACTCCACGCTGAGCTATCCCGCGCTGATGCGTTCCATGGAGCACCTGTGGCGTCGTTACCCGGCACTGCGTCGCGCGGCGCTGGCTCAGGGTTTTCTGTCGATTGCCTTTAGCGCATTCTGGTCAACGCTGGCGGTCATGCTGCTGGAACGGTATCACCTTGGCAGTGCCGTAGCGGGTGGATTTGGTATTGCCGGAGCCGCTGGCGCGCTGGCCGCACCGCTGGCAGGGGGTCTTGCCGATAAGCTGGGCGCCGGTAAAGTGACCCAGTTGGGTGCCGCGCTGGTGACCCTCTCGTTTGCCCTGATGTTCCTGATGCCGGCACTGGGTGTACACGGTCAGTTGATCCTGATTGCCCTCTCAGCGGTCGGTTTCGATCTCGGCTTGCAGTCCAGCCTCGTGGCCCACCAGAACCTGGTCTACAGCCTTGAGCCGCAGGCCCGCGGACGCCTGAACGCCCTGCTGTTTACCGTCATTTTCATCGGAATGGCGCTGGGTTCGGCATTAGGCAGCAATATCTATACGCTGGCAGGCTGGTCTGGCGTGGTGGCTCTGGCAACCCTGTGTGGTGCCATTGCGCTGGCTATCAGAGTGATTGAAAGCGCCCGGGTGCTGTCCGCACAGGCAGAAAGTGTGTAAAAAAATGCCCAACCCGGACGGGTTGGGCAGTCAAAACATGCCCAGTTTCAAGACATGTCAAACAGGTCAGAATCTTATTTGTTCATCTGGAACAAAGACATACCCTGCATATCGCTAAAGGCTTTATACGAGGCCTGCAACGCCGCCTGCTGCATGGTGTAGGACGAAATCACCGAGTTCCAGTCCACGTCAACCAGGTTACTCATCTGCTGCGTCTGACCCAGCGCGCGGTCTTCACCCAGAGCGTCCAGCTTGCCCAGCTCATCCAGCTTGATGCCGAGGTCGGCGCGCACGGTCAGCACGTTGTTGAGGGAGTTGCTCAGGCCACGGTTGGCTTTATCAATAGCCGCCGTAAAGGCCTCGGCTTTCGTTTCGTCCTCCCCAATCGGCGTATTCAACGCTTCAATTGCGGAGTCGAGGATCTTGAACAAATTCGTTTCCGGCGCACTACCATCTGGCTCTGGCTTGGCATTGCTGGTGAAGCTATCGAAAACTTCAGTGCCCGTATGGCTAATTTGCATCGTGCGCGCGGAGTCAACCTGCTGGCTGATTGGCGTTCCGCCGCCCTTATAATCACCCGTCGCCTGGTCGAAAGCCGCCGCTTCGGTCTTGTAACCGGAAAAAATATAGCGACCGTTACCGTCCGTGCTGTTAGCCAGGTTCATGAGCTGATCGCGAATACCTTGCAGGTTTGTGGCCAGCGAAGCGCGGTCATCGTCACTTAACGTACCGTTGCCCGCATTGACAATCTTTTCCTGAGCAGCCTGGATGGCGGTTGTCACTTGCGATAACACGTTCTCTTCCAGCGAGACTTTCGTCGTAGCGAAGGAGCGTGCCAGCGCATACTGGCTGTTTTGCGTTTGAGCCTGAGAGAGCACAACGGCCTGCGAGGCGGCAATCGGATCGTCAGACGGACGGTTGATGCGCTTCCCCGTAGACATCTGCTCGCCGTAGCTGAGCCAGAGACTTTGGGAGTTCGTCACGCCGCGCATGCTTTGCTCATACATCATTTGAGTACTAATACGCATTTTTTATGCCTCAGCCTTAGCGGATATTGATCAATGCATCAAACAGCGTGCTCGCCGTTTGCAGCACCTGCGCATTCGCCAGATAGTACTGCTGATAGCGTTGCAGGTTGCCATACTCTTCATCCAGGTTAACCCCGGAGATTGACTGCTGTTGTTTGGTCAGCTGCGTCACCACGTTAACTTTGGTTTCGCTGCTGGTTTTCAGCGACGCCGTGGTGCTGCCCACCGTACTGACCAGCGCGGCATAAGCATCGTTAAAGGTTTTGTTCCCTCCCACCAATTTGGCGCTCTGTAAATCCAGCAGCTTCTGGCCATTGGTATTGTCGCTTTCACCGCTTCCTTTCGCGGAGGCCATCGCCAGTTTGGATTCGTCGCTGATCGCTACGTCCATATTCACAATGACGTCATTCACCGGTTTGACGATGAAACTGTCTTTATTATCGGCTGAGCCGCTAATCTTAACGTTGAGACCATCAAACGACAGATTACCGCTGGCGTCAGGCTTGGCCGTGAAGCTGGTGTTGTCCGACAGACGCGTGATTGTCCAGTCAGTACCGTTGTACTCGACTTTATAGTTTGTCGCCTGGACCTTTGTACTGTCCGTCATCGTGGCCGTAACGGACGCGCTTCCGGTGTTTTTACCGTTACTCAGCACTGCCGGAGAGCCAAAATCAAACAGCTTGCCGCCTGCATCCCCGTTGGCATCAAAGCCAGCCTGGTGCTGGGTATTCATGGCATCCGCAAACGCCAGCGCCATCTGGTTAAGGGTGTTTCGCGCCTGATCCAGATCCTGAGAACGGAACGTTAACAGCCCCCCAAGCGACCCCGTGGTGATCTGTTTTTCTGAGATCTCCACGTTGCCCGCAGCGGCATCCACATACGCAATTGTTGTACGCGCTGGGTCCGCACTGGATTTCACCGCCGCCAGCTGGCTGGCGTTGCTGCCCTGTACCAGGGTGTAACCGTTGGCGATAGAGATGTTGTAGGTGCCGCTGTCCTGTACGGTGACGTCCACACCGACAATCTTGTTCAGTTCACTCACCAGCTGATCGCGCTGATCGAGCAGTTCATTCGGGGATGCGCCCGCACCGACGCCAGTCAGCCGGGAGATCTGATCGTTAAGATTGGCAATCTGTTTCGCGTAGTTATTGATCTGATCGACGCTGGTAGAAATCGCCGTATTGACCTGCGCATCCTGATCGCGGAGATATTGATCGTTGGTTTTAAACTGGTTTACCAGACCATCCGCCTTCCCGAGTACCGTCTGGCGAGCAGCCGGATCTTCTGCGTTACTCACCAGCGTTTGCAGGCTTTTAAAGAAATCCTGGAGGTTGGCAGAAAGCGAGTTCGTGGTATCAGAAAGCACATCGTCAATTTTTGACATCTGCTGGTAGCGCGTGGTCAGCCCACTGCTCTGGTTCTGCGCCGCGCGCAGCTGGTTGGTGATAAACGCATCATATTCACGCTGAACACCGGAGACATAGACCCCGTTACCCACCCAGCCACCGCCGGTCAGGGTGCTGTTTGATGCCCCCAGAATGGTGGTCTGGCGGGTATAACCTGCCACGTTGTAGCTTGAAATATTATTACTGACGGTATTGAGTGCCGACTGCGCAGCACTGAGGCCACTCATGGCGCTGTTAATCAAACTGGACATGGGGGTTCCTTTTATACGTTCAGACACGAGTCCTGATGAAGGTTATCGGCAACCTCCACCGGGACTTGAGAACTTTCAGAACAGATTTTCGAGATCTGTGCTATACGCTTTGCTGACCTTCTCAGACATGGATTTCAGCTGCTGGATCATGCTGGTCAGCTTGCGCGCATAGTTTGGATCGGTCGCGTAGCCAGCATTCTGCAATGCCTGAGCGCCCTGCTCTGGCGTGGCGGCCTGGGTCACGGCGGTGTAGCGCGGATTCCGGCTCAGCAGCCCGACATAATCCGACAACGCTTCCAGATACGAGCTGTAGACGCGGAATTTGGCTTTCACCTTCACTGCCGCACCGTTCTCATATTCGGTGGTGGTGATCTCGGTGGTCGGCCCTTTCCAGCTGGAGGTGGCCTTCACGCCAAAGATGTTGAAGCTCGGCTCACCGTTCTCCCTGCGGATCTGACGTTGCCCCCAGCCCGACTCCAGCGCCGCCTGCGCCAGAATCAGATGGTGCGGCACGCCGCTCTCTTCACTGGCAAGACGCGCCGGCAGGGAGAGCTGCGCCAGGAAGTCTTTGCTGTCGCCGGAGAGCGGCTCGTCACGCGTTTCTGCCGGCTTCGGCATCGCCT
Organism: Enterobacter cloacae complex sp. IR5441; assembly: GCF_049238215.1. Lineage (NCBI taxonomy): Bacteria > Pseudomonadati > Pseudomonadota > Gammaproteobacteria > Enterobacterales > Enterobacteriaceae > Enterobacter > Enterobacter cloacae complex sp. IR5441. The sequence continues at coordinate 114,464 of NZ_JBMKIA010000008.1, read as the reverse complement.
TACGCACCATCTGCGTCAGCGCCTGATTTTGATAACTGGTCACCTTTTCGAGATCAAACTTCAGCGGCACCTGCGGCGGGGCCTCTTCAGGCGGGAGCCCCTGAGCGGCTGCGGTCTGCTTCACGATCATGTCCGCCAGGCCGAGCCCCTTTCCGGCGGTCATTTGCTGGGCAATCTGCTGATCGTACATGCTGGTGTAAAGCCGCGTGGAATCACTGCTGAACATGCCATCTTTCGGCAGGGTTTCACGCATGCTTTTCAACATCATCTGTACGAACATGCCTTCCACCTGACGGGCAACCGGGCGGATATTCGCCGCCGGATCCTTGCCCGCTTTGGTTTTCAGCTCGTTGAGCGACTGGGCATCCCAGGCGGCACTGGTCAACAGTTTGCTATCGGTCAGCATTTAGATGATTTCCAGTCTGGCGCGCAGGCAGCCTGCACTTTGCATGGATTGCAGAATGGACATCAGATCCATTGGCGTTGCACCCAGCGCATTCAGAGCACGCACCACGCTGTTCAGGTTGGCGCTGGAGCGCACGCTCTGCAACGAACCGCCGCTCTGTCGCAAATCAATCTGCGTTTGCGGGGTCACTACCGTCTGACCGCCACCAAACGGGGTATCCGGCTGGCTGACGTTGGCCGAGCGGTTAACCGTGACGGAGAGATTGCCCTGCGCCACGGCGCAGCTGTCCAGCGTCACTTCGCGGTTCATCACCACCGAGCCGGTACGGGAGTTGATAATGACTTTCGCATCCTGCACCGGCACGTTCACTTCCATATTCTGGATATCGGCCAGCAACCGCACCTGGTTGCTGCTGCCGGTTGACGTGCGGATCTGCACGGTACGGGCATCCAGCGCGGTGGCGCTGCCGTAGCCCCGGCTGCGGTTGATGGTGTCAGCGATCTGCTGCGCCATCGTAAAGTCTTCGTTATTCAGTTGCAGGTTAATGGTGTTGCCGGTGCCGAACTGGGTCGGCAGCTCACGTTCGATGATCGCGCCGTTGGTAATACGTCCCCCGTTCAGCTGGTTCACCTGCACGCTGCTGCCGCCCGCCGACGCGCCTGCTCCGCCAACCAGAATGTTGCCCTGCGCCAGAGCATACACCTGGCTGTCGACCCCTTTCAGCGGCGTCATCAGCAACGTACCGCCGCGCAGGCTTTTGGCGTTACCCATCGACGAGACAACCACGTCGATGGTCTGCCCCTGACGCGCAAAGGCCGGATAAGACGCGGTCACCATCACGGCCGCCACGTTTTTCAGCTGCATGTTGGTCCCGGCCGGTACGGTAATACCGAGCTGCGAGAGCATATTGTTCAGGCTCTGGGTGGTGAACGGCGTCTGGGTCGTCTGGTCACCCGTCCCATCCAGCCCCACCACCAGGCCGTAGCCAATCAGCGAGTTTTCGCGCACGCCCTGCACGCTGGTGAGATCGCGTATGCGATCGGCCTGCGCAACGGTAGCGACCAGCGACAGCGCCACGGCGAAGAGAAATTTATACATAGGTCACCTCGCTTACATCGGCGATAAGTTAAGGAAGAAGCGTTGCAGCCAGCCCATATTTTGCGCTTCGTTAATGTAGCCGTTGCCGACGTACTCAATGCGCGCATCCGCCACCTGGGTGGACGGTACGGTGTTGGTGCCGCTGATAGTGCGAGGGTTAACCACACCGGAGAAGCGAATGAATTCCGTACCCTGGTTAATGGCGATCTGTTTTTCGCCCACCACGTGCAGGTTGCCGTTCACCAGAACCTGGTCAACCGTAACCGTCAGCGTTCCGCTGAAGGTGTTGCTGGCGTTCGCACCACCTTTACCGTTAAAGGTGTTGCCGCCGGAGGCTTCCACATCCGCACGGGCGTTGCCGAACAGCCCTTGCAGATAGCGCGGCACGGTGTCGAAGCCAAAATTGGTTTTGCCATCGCGGCTGGCGTTCGCCGACGAGCTCTTACTCGCACTGACGTTTTCCTGCAACACAATGGTCAGCGTATCGCCAACGTTACGCGGACGACGGTCTTCAAACAGCGGCTGATAACCGTAGTTAATCGGCTGCGCGGTCTGGAAAATAGAGCCGTTCACCACCGGCGCGGGGCCGGGAACGGGTTGGGCGGTAGTCGCACCCTGTACCAATGGTTTAGACGGGATCCAGGCACACCCGCTGAGGGTGACGGCCAGAACAGTCAGGATCGGATAACGAAACGCCGCGTTTTTTTGCATTGCCTTCATCTTCGAAAACAGGGAGCCGGTGCGACGTTTACCGCACCGGGCTACACCTTAGAGTTGCGTCAGTTTTTGCAGCATCTGGTCGGTCGTCGACACTGCTTTACTGTTAATTTCATAGGCGCGCTGGACCTGGATCATATTCACCAGCTCTTCCGCCACGTTAACGTTCGAGGTTTCCACATACCCCTGATACAGCAGCCCCGCCCCGTTCAGGCCCGGGGTACTTTCATTTGGCGTGCCGGAAGACTGCGTTTCGGTGTAGAGGTTCTCGCCGATGCTTTCCAGTCCGGTATCGTTCATGAAGGTGGTCAGGTTGAGCTGTCCAACCTGGACCGGCGCGGCCTGACCTTGCTGAGTGACGCTGACGATGCCGTCACGACCAATGGTGATACTCAGCGCGTTCGCCGGTATGGTGATCGCAGGCTGAACCTGGAAACCGCCCGCCGTCACCAGCTGGCCGTTCTGATCCACCTGGAACGAACCATCGCGGGTATAGGCGGAGGTCCCGTCAGGCAGCTGCACCTGGAAGAAACCCTGACCTTTAATGGCAACGTCTTTACTGTTGTTGGTCTGGGACAGGTTGCCCTGGCTGTGCAGACGCTCGGTGGCGACCGGGCGCACGCCGGTACCAATTTGCAGACCGGACGGCAGCGTGGTTTGCTCAGAAGACTGCGCCCCTGGCTGACGAATCGTTTGATAAAGCAAATCTTCGAAAACCGCACGCTGGCGCTTGAAACCATTGGTGCTGACGTTTGCCAGGTTGTTGGCAATCACATCCATATTGGTTTGCTGTGCGTCCAGACCGGTTTTCGCGATCCATAAAGAACTGATCATAGGGAGTCCTGTTAACTCATAGCCAGAAGTTGGTTAGCCTTGCCTGCGTTTTCATCGACGCTGCTGATGATTTTCATCTGCATTTCGAAGCGGCGGGCGCTGGCGATCATGTCGGTCATGGCTTCCACCGGTTTGACGTTACTGCCTTCCAGCACGCCGGACATCACGCGGATGGTCGGGTCGGCCTGTAACGTGGCGCCACGCGTGGCCTGCGCCGCCTGGGTCAGACGGAACATCCCGTCATCGCCACGCTGCACTTCGTTGCCTTCCGCTTTCACCAGCTTCAGACGACCGACAGGCGCAACGGTGTTCGCCGGGTCGCCCGGGTTTAACGCCGAGATCGTCCCGTCTGCCGCAATGGTCAGCTCGGACCCTTCCGGCACCGTCAACGGACCGGCTTCGCCCATCACCGGATGCCCCTGAATCGTCAGCTGCCCGGTGGCGCTTACCTGGATATTACCGTTGCGGGTATACCCTTCCCCGCCGTCCGCCGTTTGCACCGCCAGCCAGCCGTCCTGCTGAAGGGCAACGTCCAGCGGACGCGCGGTGTAATCCATCTGGCCTGGCGTCATGTCGGCGCCCGGCGTGGAGGCGGTGACCAGCGTACGCGTAGGCAATGACAGACCTTCTACCGGCACCGCACGCAGCGCGTTGAGCTGCGCACGAAAACCTGGCGTGGAGGCGTTTGCCAGGTTGCTGGCGGTAACAGCCTGCTGATTGAGCGTCTGGCTTGCTGCGCCCATCGCTGTATATATTGCGTGATCCATTGCGCTTTCCCGTCAGCTGCTTAACGCAGGTTAACCAGCGTGTTGAGGATCTGATCCTGGGTTTTGATGGTCTGCGCGTTGGACTGGTAGTTACGTTGCGCGACGATCATGTTCACCAGCTCTTTACTCAGATCGACGTTGGAGGCTTCCAGCGCGCCGTTAGTCAGCGTGCCGAAGTTACCGGAACCCGCGGTACCCAGCAGGGCAACACCGGAAGACTGCGTGGCAGACCAGACGTTATCCCCTTCGGATTTCAGGCCTTCGTTGTTGGCGAAGTTTGCCAGCACGATCTGGCCCAGCACCTGGGTCTGTTCGTTCGAATAGTTACCGACAACGGTACCGTCATCGTTGATCTGGTAGCTCACCAGATCGCCCGGCTTATAGCCGTTCTGGCTCGTCGCCACGATGTTGTTCGCACCGGTGTTTTGCTGCATGGAGCTCTGGAAACTCAGAGAGAACACGGCAGGATCCGCACCGCTAATGGTGCCTGTAGTGATATTGATAGCTGGGGTGGCATTTGGCGTAGCGCTTATTACGCCAGCAGCATTGTAGTTGTAAACTCCCGCCAGGTTACCGTTGCTGTCGAAGTTCATCTGTGCTGCTTTTCTTGCAGAAGCACCCGCTACGCTTCCATCCTGGGTATACACATCCCATTTGTTGTCAGCTGTTTTGACATAAAACAGGTTCATGTTGTGCGCATTACCCTGGCTGTCAAACACCGTCACGGTGCCTTTCTTGTTGTAAGAGTCAGGGTTGGACGGATCGAAGGCGACGGTTGGCGCGGTATCGGTGGAGTTCAGGTTGATCTGCTGAGAGGCCGTGGTGGTGGACTTCGCCGCCATCAGCGTCGTTGGGATGGAGATCGCCTGCGGATTCGCACCGGTTTGCACCGTAGGCGGCGTGCCGGCAACCGGATAACCGGTTAACTGAAGCCCCTGCATGTTCACCAGGTTACGGTTTTCATCCAGCTTGAACTGGCCGTTGCGGCTGTAGAACACGGAACCGTTGGCATCCACCATACGGAAGAAACCGTTCTGGCTGATGGCGACGTCCAGACCGCGACCGGTGTTGGTGGTCGTCCCGTCGGTGAAGTCCTGGGTGATACCCGCAACCTTCACGCCCAGGCCCACTTTAGAGCCTGCAAACATATCTGCAAAAGACGCAGAACCGGATTTAAAACCATAGGTCGCGGAGTTGGCGATGTTGTTGCCAATGACGTCCAGGTTGGTGGCCGCAGCATTCAGGCCGCTGACCGCTTGAGAAAAGGCCATGACTTACTCCTGATAAGTATTAAGGCTTAGATAATCTGCCGAACTTCGTCGAGTGTGGTGGTACCGGAGGTACCCAAATCCAGTTTGTTGCCATCGCTACCCTTGATGACGCCCTGAACCAGGGCAAACTGTAGCGGCTGAGCCACCAGCTGAGTGGTGCCGTTGCTGGCGCTAATCGCAACCTGATACGAGCCGTTAGGCGCTTTAGTGCCGTCGGTCAGGCTGCCATCCCAGGTAAAGGTATGAACGCCCGCTTTAAGCTCGCCAATCTCAATCGTGCGCACCACGTTGCCGCTGGCGTCTTTGATTGTGGCGGTGACTTTGTCGGCCGGCTGCTGCAACTCAACGCCAAACGGCGTCGTGGTGGTGGTGGACGTGCCATCGGTAGTGCTGGTGCCCGCCAGAATCGTGGTCCCCGGGATCATCACCCCGTGACCGATCAGGTTGGCGGCCTGCAAGGACTGGCTGTTATCGATTTGACCGGAGACCGAGCCGAGCGTGGTGTTCAGTTTCTCAATGCCGCTGACGGTACTGATCTGCGCAAGCTGCGTGGTCAGTTCGTTGTTCTGCATCGGATTGGTCGGGTCCTGATTTTTCAGCTGCGCCACCAGCAGGGTCAGAAAACTGCTCTGTAAATCGGAGGCATTGCTCCCGGTGAGAGAGCTGGAACCGGTCGCACTGCTGGTGCTGTTGACGCCGGTATTTGTCGGGTCATTCACGTTTACGGCGATGGACATGCGTGTCTCCTTTACTGGCCGAGAGTGAGTGTTTTGAGCATCATGCTCTTCACGGTATTAAGCACTTCGACGTTTGCCTGGTAGCTACGCGACGCGGACATGGAGTTCACCATCTCCCCGACCACATCCACGTTCGGCATTTTCACGTAGCCGCTGGCATCCGCGAGCGGGTTGCCTGGCTCGTAAACCAGCTTGTCGGGTGCCTGGCTCTCAACCACGTCCGCCACTTTTACGCCGCCCGTTGCCGCACCCGGTGCAGCATCAACCTGGAAGACAACCTGTTTAGCGCGATACGGTTGCCCGTCAGGGCCGGTCACGCTGTCGGCGTTGGCCAGGTTACTGGCGGCCACGTTCAGTCGTTTGGACTGCGCCGTTAATGCCGAACCGGCGATATCAAAAATATTCAGCAAGGCCATTTACTAATTGCCCCCCTGTAGGACGGTCATCATGCCTTTAATTTGCCCGCCGAGTAGCGTCAGACCTGTCTGGTATTGCAGGCTGTTATCGGCAAACTGTGTGCGCTCCCGGTCCATGTCGACGGTATTGCCATCAAGTGAGGGCTGATCGGGAATACGGTAAAGCAGGTCGGTCGTTGGCGCGGTCATCGCCTGAGCGGGAATATGACGTGAGGATGTCAGGGCCAGTGAGACACCCGTTCCTTCGGCACGTCCACGCTCCATCACTTTTTTGAGTTCACTGGAAAAATCAATATCGCGCGCCTGATACCCGGGGGTATCCGCGTTGGCGATATTGGCGGCTAAAATCTCCTGCCGCTGGGCGCGTAAATTGAGCGCTTCCTGCTGAAAACGTAACGCGGCGTCGAGTTTATCGAGCATGTCTCCTCCGCTGATGAGAAAATTTCAGTTCACAGCTTAAATCTCACCCCGTCTCCCCTATCGACGGAATAAGCGCAAAATGCGTCGCTATTTGTTGCGTTGATGGAAAACCACTGCGGGTAGAATTTGCTAAATTCTGGACATGGTGGAACGTGCGATGCGGACTTTTAAACGTGGCCTGGCGGCGACCCTACTGCTTTTAAGCCCTCTGGTGCAGGCTGAGGGGTTAGAGGACCAGCTCAATGCATTCTTTGCGCAGAAGCTGGCCGGTTTCAGCGATGACGTACGCGTGACCGTGCGCACCCCGCCTAACCTTTATCCTTCCTGCGAAGCCCCGTCATTTAGCGTGACCGGCAGCACCCGCTTATGGGGCAACGTGAACGTGCTGGCGCGTTGCGCCAATGAAAAACGCTACTTACAGGTTGCGGTTCAGGCGACGGGCAATTATGTTGTCGCCGCCGTTCCCATTCCCCGGGGCAGCCTGCTGCAACCTGACAGCGTAACGCTGAAGCGAGGCCGTCTGGATCAGCTTCCACCGCGGACGATGCTGGATATCAACCAGGCTCAGGAGGCGGTCAGCCTGCGCGATGTCGCTCCTGGACAGGCGATACAGCTATCCATGCTGCGCCAGGCGTGGCGGGTGAAAGCGGGACAACAGGTGATGGTGGTCGCCAATGGCGAAGGCTTTAGTATCAACAGTGAAGGAAAAGCGCTGAATAATGCCGCAGTGGCGCAAAATGCCCGGGTCAGAATGTCCTCAGGCCAGGTGGTCAGCGGCACGGTCGGTCCTGATGGGAATATTCTGATTAACCTGTAATCTTTTTAAAGATTTCGCAGCGACTGCCGATAAATATTCAACAAATGATGATGTCAGGCGCAAACGCCGCGAACCCTCGATGAGGACAACACTATGAGCATTGATCGTACATCAGCCCTGAAGCCGGTTAGCACTGTACAACCTCGCGAAACGAATGAGGCTGCCCCGCAAAAAACGCGTCTGGAAAAAACGTCGACGGCTAACAGCACCAGCGTCACGCTGAGCGATGCGCAGTCGAAGCTGATGCAGCCAGGCAGCAGCGATATCAATATGGAACGTGTTGAAGCGCTGAAAACGGCTATCCGTAACGGCGAACTGAAAATGGATACCAGCAAAATCGCTGATGCGCTGATTCAGGACGCACAGAGTTTCCTCCAGAGTAACTAACCGTATGAGTCGACTGTCAGAAATACTGGATCAGATGACGGTGGTCCTGAACGACCTGAAAACGGTGATGGATGCAGAACAGCACCACCTCTCTTCTGGTCAAATCAACGGCAGCGCGTTGCAACGCATAACTGAAGATAAAAGCTCGCTGCTGGCGACCCTGGATTATCTGGAAAAACAGCGACGCGCTGAGCAAGACGCGAAACGCAGCGCCAATGATGAGATCAACGAACGCTGGCAGACCATTACAGAAAAAACCCAGCATCTTCGCGATCTCAACCAGCATAACGGCTGGCTGCTGGAAGGACAGATTATCCGTAATCAGCAGGCGCTTGAAGTGTTAAAGCCCTATAAAGAGCCGGGGCTGTACGGTGCGGATGGTCAGACGGCCACGGCACGTATCACGGGTGGGAAAAAGATTTCGATTTGACGCAGTAGCGGCACGTCATGAAGCGGGGAGCACCTTCTGGTGAACTCCCCTTTTGGCGTTTATACCGTGCGGCGGGTGAACTCTTTCACTTTGAAGCCAAGCACCGCCAGCGTGGCAAAGTACGCCACCACACCGACCACCACCACGGCCATCAGACGCATCAGGCGGTAAGGCATGGTGCCCTGCGCCCACTCAGGCATGACATACAACATGCCAACCAGCGCGGCCGCCATCACCACTACCGCAATCGCCAGACGCAGCAGGAAGATTGCCCAGCCCGGCTGCGGTGTGAAGATATCCTGCTTGCGCAGCTGCCAGTACAGCAGCCCGGCGTTCAGACAGGCCGCCAGACCAATCGACAATGACAGCCCCGCGTGTTTCAGCGGTCCAATAAACGCCAGGTTCATCAGCTGCGTCATGATCAGCGTCACAATGGCAATCTTAACCGGCGTTTTGATGTCCTGACGTGAATAGAAACCGGGCGCAAGCACCTTCACGACAATCAGCCCCATCAGCCCCACCGAGTAGGCTACGAGCGCACGCTGGGTCATAGCGGCATCAAAGGCGGTGAACTTTCCATACTGGAACAACGACACCGTCAGCGGTTTCGCCAGGATCCCCAGCGCCACCGCGCTTGGCAGCGCCAGCAGAAAACAGAGACGCAGGCCCCAGTCCATCAGGCGGCAGTATTCATCGTGGTTGCCGCTGGCGAAACTTTTCGACAGCGACGGCAGCAGAATAGTCCCCAGCGCCACGCCCAGCACCCCGGATGGAAACTCCATCAGACGATCGGCGTAGTACATCCAGGACACCGAGCCCGACACCAGGAAAGAGGCGAAGATGGTATTGATGATCAGAGAGATCTGGCTAACGGACACGCCGAGTATCGCCGGTCCCATCTGTTTGATAACGCGCATTGCGCCCGCATCTTTGAAATTAATGCGCGGCAGAACCAGCATGCCGATCTTTTTCAGGTGCGGAAGCTGGTAAGCAAGCTGTAACACGCCGCCGACGGTCACGGCCCAGGCCAGCGCCAGCACCGGTGGGTTAAAATGCGGCGCGGCGAACAGCGCAAAGCCAATCATGCTGACGTTGAGGAACGTGGGGGCAAAGGCCGGAACGGAGAAGCGGTTCCAGGTATTCAGGATGGCACCCACCAGCGACGCCAGCGAAATCAGCAGAATATAGGGGAAGGTTATACGCAGCAGTTGGGTGGTCAGGGTAAATTTATCCGCTGTGTCAGCAAAACCCGGCGCCGTCACCATGATCACCCAGGGCGCTGCCAGCATCCCCAGGACGGTCACGATCGCCAGCGCCAGCGTCAGTAATCCGGAAACGTAGGCCACAAAGACGCGGGTGGCATCTTCGCCCTGTTTGCTTTTATATTCTGCGAGGATCGGAACAAATGCCTGTGAAAAGGCCCCTTCGGCAAAAATACGGCGCAGCAGGTTTGGCAGCTTAAAGGCGACGAAAAAGGCGTCAGTCGCCATCCCGGCGCCAAAAACCCTAGCCACAATGGCATCGCGCGCAAAGCCAAGCACGCGGGAAAACATGGTCATCGAGCTGACGGCCGCCAGCGATTTTAATAAGTTCATTAACGTGAAGTTCCACAACCCTACGGATTTCCAGGACGGGCAAGCGTTAGCGCCACCCGGCAAAGCCAACAAGCGGCGCTTAGTCTAACCGGATTTCAACGAATTACTATCGGCAGATGTTACAACGCGTTATTCCGACATGGCTTCGCGCCAGAGTCGTTCCACAATGCGCTGCGCCAGAATAGCCTGCTCCCCGGACGTTTCAGGAACCGTCTGATTCTGCACGCAGGTGATGAAGTGACGCGCGCAGCCCATAAAGCCACGCTGCTCCAGGGTGCTTTGCCAGCCGGGAACCGGTAACGCGACCACGCCATTGCCCTTCTCTTCCCGCCACTCTCGCATATCGGTGACGTCATACAGCGCGCCATCCGTAACGGCCTGCACGGACTCGCGCTGGCTGCCCGCCCGACGATGCATGCTGGTCGTCACCTGCAAATGCTCAACGGCAAAATGATGTTCGGCGTAAACCATCTCACCCTGCTCGTTGGTCAGCAGCGTGCCGCTTTGCAGCTGGGCTTTTCCGTTACTCAGCCACAGGGCCGTATCCACGACGTGGAGATAATCATCCAGCAGCGTGAAGCGCAGGTCGTTAGGCCCCACGCTGTCGGTACGGTGCTTATCCATACGCAGAGAGGCGAACGAGCCGGACTGCGCTTTAAGCTGCTGATAGAGCGGCGCAAAACGGCGGTTGAAGCCGACCATCAGCGTCAGCTTTTTACGCGCGGCCAGCTCAATCAGTCGCTCAGCATCCTGTACATTTTCCGCCAGAGGTTTATCCACGCAGACGTGAACGCCTGCGTTCAGCAACTCGCTCACCACCTGGTAGTGCGTCGCGGTTGAGGTATGCACAAATACTGCATCACATTCACGGGCTAAATCCTGTAGCGAACCGGCATAAGGGATGCGCCAGGTTTTGCAGATGCGCTCTGCTTTCTCGCGGGTGGGCGACCACGCCCCTTGCAGCGTCCAGTCGGACGCGGCGCCTAAAACGGGCAGCCAGGCTTTTTGCGCGATCCCTCCCAGCCCCACAACACCAATGCGTAATGTTGTCACGATTAATCTCCCAGATGTGCGAGTAACGCATCCAGACGCTGCTTCAGCCCGGCAACCTCGTCTTCCAGGGCCGCCACGCGCGCGTTCAGGCTGTCGTTTGATGCTGGCGTGTCGGATTCTACGGCCAGCGCAGAGGGCTCAACGTCGCCGCTAAAAAGGTGCATGTAGCGGCTTTCACGCTTGCCCGGCTCGCGTGGCAGACGCACCACGTAAGGACCGTCCTCGCGTGAGGCTAATCGCTCCAGCGTCTGTTCAACGTCCTGCATATCCTGAAACTCATGCATGCGGGAGGCGCGCGTGCGCAGTTCACCCGGCGTCTGCGCCCCGCGCAGCAGCAGCGTGGTGATCACTGCCACTTCCGCGGCACTGAGTTTTAAATCGCCAAATTCGGAATTACAAAAGCGCTGTTCATATTTAGTGACGCGATTACCGAAGCCGCTGACGGTGCGCAGGTAGTGGCGCTTCACCAGCTCATCAAGGATATCCTGCACCTCGTGCTCGCCAAGGTTCATCACCGGCTCACGGTTCGTCTTCTGGTTGCAGGCCATCGTGACGGAATTCACGGACAGAGGATACTGTTCCGGCGTGGTGACCTGCTTTTCCAGAAGGCAGCCGACCACGCGCGCTTCGGCGCCATTTAACTGATATTTCATTTTTTCTCCTTAACGACCCGCGGTCCACTCCTGGGTGGTGAGCGCGGTGAGCACATGGTCCCGCCACTCGCCGTCAATCAGCAGATAATCTTTGGCATAGCCCTCTTTCTCAAACCCCAGGCGGGCCAGCAGATCGCCGCTGCGCTTATTGTGCGGCATGTAGTTGGCCATAATGCGATGGATATGTTGCGTGCGCTGCATGTAGCGAATCGCCGCCGTCAGCGCCTCAAACATGAGCCCCTGCCCCTGCCATTTCTGACCGATGGAATACCCGAGGTAACAGGCGTGAAACGACCCGCGTACCACGTTTGAAAAATTGGCAATGCCAACGATCTCTTTCTCTTCCGGATCGAGAAGCGCGAAATAAAACGCACTTCCCTGTTTATGAAATTCCGCAATCATACTGAGGCGCGCCTGCCAGCCAGAGGGGTAGCAGTGGCTCTCGTCCCGAACGGGTTCCCAGGGTTTTAAAAACTGGCGATTCTCGGCGTAATAATCCGCCAGACGCCAGGCATCACGCTCATGCACCAGACGAACGACCAGCCTGTCCGTCGTCAGACGCACTTTTGGCACATTACTGCGATAGCCAAACATCGTTACCACTCCTTCCCGTCGCTTCTGCTCTGCCTGTTAGCTTTACTATACCTGCGCCTGTGCCTTCTGTGAAAACAGTGACATACCATTTTGATCGCTTTTCACATTTTTCGATGAGAACTCTCTATCAAAGCACCTTTTTGATAAAAAAATATTGTCGCCAGCGGGTATGGGAAAAAGCCCGGCGACACCGCAGAATGTTAGCGTGCTCACCTTTTATTTTCCCTGGAGGGAAAATGTCCCGCGTATCACAGGCCAGGAGCCTGGGTAAATATTTCCTGCTCGTCGATAACATGCTGGTCGTGCTCGGCTTTTTTGTCGTTTTTCCGCTTATATCGATTCGTTTTGTCGATCAAATGGGCTGGGCGGCATTGATGGTCGGGATCGCGCTGGGTCTACGCCAGTTTGTACAACAGGGTCTGGGCGTGTTTGGCGGCGCAATAGCCGACCGCTTCGGCGCGAAACCGATGATCGTCACCGGCATGCTGTTACGTGCGGCGGGATTCGCCACCATGGCAATCGCTCATGAACCCTGGCTGCTGTGGTTCTCCTGTTTCCTTTCCGGGATTGGCGGCACCCTTTTCGACCCACCGCGTACCGCGCTGGTGGTTAAGCTTATCCGTCCGCAACACCGGGGGCGCTTCTTTTCGATTTTGATGATGCAGGACAGCGCTGGCGCGGTGGTGGGCGCCCTGCTGGGAAGCTGGCTGCTGCAATACGATTTCCGCCTGGTCTGCGCCACCGGCGCGGTGTTGTTTATTCTCTGCGCGCTGTTTAACGGTCTGTTTCTGCCCGCGTGGAAGCTGTCGACGGTGAAGGCGCCTGTGCGGGAAGGGCTTGACCGCGTGCTGAGCGATAAACGCTTCGTCACCTATGTGTTAACCCTGACCGGCTACTACATGCTCGCCGTGCAGGTCATGCTGATGCTGCCCATTATGGTTAACGATATTGCCGGCACGCCGGCAGCGGTGAAATGGATGTATGCCATTGAGGCCTGCCTCTCTCTGACGCTGCTCTATCCGATTGCCCGCTGGAGCGAGCGCCGTTTCCGGCTTGAGCACCGTCTGATGGCCGGGCTGTTGCTGATGACGCTGAGCATGATGCCCATCGGCCTGGTGAGTTCGCTTCAGCAACTGTTTATGCTCATCTGCACCTTCTATATTGGCTCAATCATTGCCGAGCCAGCCCGTGAAACGCTGAGCGCGTCACTTGCCGACGCCCGGGCCCGCGGCAGCTACATGGGCTTCAGCCGTCTCGGGCTGGCGCTTGGCGGCGCACTGGGTTACACCGGTGGCGGCTGGCTGTTTGATGCCGGAAAAGCGCTCCATCAGCCGGAGCTGCCGTGGGTCATGCTCGGCATGGTCGGCTTTATGACGCTGATTGCCCTCTGGTGGCAGTTCAGTGATAAACGCAGCACCCGCGGGATGCTGGAGCCTGGCGCCTGACCCCTTTCATTATCAGTTTTTTCTGCTGGTTTCTGTTGGATCACCCTGACATACTGGCGTATCAGGACAGATGCGCCGATTTTATGTTGAGGAACGCCATGAAAAAGATCGTTATTGCCGCTGCGTTAATTGTCAGTGGTCTGCTGGTGGGATGTAACCAGCTTACGCAGTACACCGTCAGTGAGCAGGAAATTAATCAGGCGCTGGAAAAACATAATAACTTTTCAAAAGATATCGGCGTGCCCGGCCTTGCGGATGCGCATATGGTCCTGACGAATCTCGCCAGCCAGATTGGGCGCGAGGAGCCTAACAAAGTCACCCTTTCCGGCGATGCCAGCCTCGATATGACCTCGCTCTTCGGCAATCAGAAAGCGGATATCAAGCTGAAGCTCAAGGCGCTGCCGGTCTTTAATAAAGAGAAAGGGGCCATTTTCCTGCAAGAGATGGAAATCGTCGATGCAGTTGTGACGCCGGAAAAAATGAAACCGGTGCTGCAAACGCTGATGCCGTATCTCAACCAGTCGTTGCAGAACTACTTTAACCAACAGCCTGCCTATGTTCTGAGCGAAGACAAGAGCAAAGGCGAATCTCTGGCGAAAAAATATGCCAAAGGGATAGAGGTGAAGCCGGGTGAAATCATCATTCCTTTCACCGACTAAACACTCCGGGCGCTCAGGCGCCCGTTTTTTTTAACGGAATAGTGTGCAAACGAAAACGTTTCCGCTTATGATTTGTGTCCGGCAAAAACAGCCCTCTTATGACTGATCTCTTTCAAGCCGGAGCTTCCATGACTGTACAATCCCAGGTTCTCAAAATCCGCCGCCCAGACGACTGGCATATCCATCTTCGTGATGGCGACATGCTGAAAACCGTCGTGCCGTATACCAGCGAAATTTATGGCCGTGCGATTGTTATGCCTAACCTGGTTCCGCCAGTCACTACCGTCGAGGCCGCGATTGCCTATCGCCAGCGTATCCTTGACGCCGTTCCGGCCGGACACGATTTTACCCCATTGATGACCTGCTACCTGACGGACTCGCTGGATCCGAATGAAGTTGAGCGCGGGTTTAACGAAGGTGTATTCACCGCCGCGAAGCTCTACCCGGCGAATGCCACCACTAACTCCAGCCATGGGGTGACCAGTATTGATGCCATCATGCCTGTTCTGGAGCGTATGCAAAAACTGGGCATGCCGCTGCTGGTGCACGGGGAAGTGACCCACGCTGACATTGATATTTTCGATCGCGAAGCACGTTTTATCGAAACGGTCATGGAGCCGCTGCGCCAGCGTCTTCCGGGGCTGAAAGTGGTGTTTGAACACATTACGACTAAAGATGCCGCAGAGTATGTCCGGGATGGAAACGAGCTGATTGCCGCCACCATCACCCCGCAGCACCTGATGTTTAACCGTAACCACATGCTGGTGGGCGGCGTTCGCCCACATCTGTATTGTCTGCCGATCCTCAAGCGCAACATCCACCAGCAGGCGCTACGTGAGCTGGTCGCCAGCGGCTTCCCGCGCGCGTTCCTCGGCACGGATTCCGCCCCGCATGCCCGTCACCGTAAAGAGGCGAGCTGCGGCTGTGCAGGCTGTTTTAACGCCCCGACCGCCCTGGCAAGTTACGCAACCGTGTTTGAAGAGATGAATGCGTTAGACCATTTCGAAGCCTTCTGCTCCCTTAACGGCCCGCGTTTCTACGGTCTGCCGGTTAATGACACGTTCATTGAGCTGGAGCGCAAAGAAAGCCAGGTTGAAGCGTCGATTGCGCTCACCGACGATACGCTGATCCCCTTCCTGGCCGGTGAAACCGTAAACTGGACGGTAAAACGCTAAAAAAATCGCGCCCCCTGTTGTCAAACCGACAATATAACTGTATAAATAAACAGTATATTACACAGGGGGCATTTATGCGTATCGAAGTCACCATAGCCAAATCCACCGTCCTGCCTGCTGGCGCACTCGACGCTCTGGCGGGTGAACTATCCCGACGTATTAACAGCACTTTTCCTGAAAACGATGGTGCCGTAACGGTACGTTATGCGACAGCAAACCATCTTTCCGTCATCGGCGGCGCGAAAGAAGACAAAGAACGCATCAGCGAAATTTTGCAGGAAACATGGGAAAGCGCCGACGACTGGTTCATCACTGATTAAAATTTGCTCCCTCATTGTGTTTTTTTGCCGGGTCGCCCCGGCTTTTTTTCGTTTCGTCTCCTGAAAGTTCAAAATATTTCAGCATCTTCTTAGAAAATCGTGAACAAGATGGCGTTTTATTGTTCGAACAATCCTAAAAAGCATAAAAATGTGTTGCTACCCGTTTATTTTTTCCTTCTGAACCCTTATTAATTGATATACTGAAATTGCTTTCAGAAAAACATGCATTGAACCTCAAAGTCGTTGTCTTCTAACACGCATTAAGGGGGTTATAATGGAAAAGAATAGTGAAGTCATCCAGACCCATCCGCTTGTTGGCTGGGATATCAGCACCGTAGACAGCTACGATGCGCTGATGCTGCGTTTGCACTACCAGACCCCAAATCAGCAAAACCGTGATGAAGCGGAAGTTGGACAGACGCTGTGGCTTACAACAGACGTCGCCCGTCAGTTTATCTCTATTTTAGAAGCAGGCATCGCAAAAATAGAATCTGGCGACTATCAGGAAAATGAGTATAAACGGCATTGACCTTATGCCCCTTTTCACTCAACAGGCACCCTCGCGGTGCCTTATTTATTTCGCTCTTGTATAAGCCCACTTAGTTAATTACTCTGCTAACAAAGCGTTAGTAAAGAGAAGCCTATGAAATACGATTTAATCATTATCGGAAGCGGCTCCGTAGGATCTGCCGCCGGTTATTACGCCACGCAGGCGGGTCTGAAAGTGCTGATGATTGACGCCCACCTTCCCCCCCACTCTGAAGGAAGCCATCACGGCGATACCCGTCTGATCCGTCACGCTTACGGCGAAGGTGAACGTTATGTACCGCTGGTGCTTCGGGCTCAGACGCTGTGGGATGAGCTGGCCACACTCACCGAAGATCGCATTTTTGAGCGCACCGGGGTCGTTAACCTGGGGCCAGCCAGCTCCACGTTTCTGGCGACCGTCGAGGAGAGCGCGAAAGCCTACCGCCTGGACGTCGAGCGTCTGGATGCAAACGGCATCATGGCGCGCTGGCCGGAAATTTCTGTCCCTGACGACTACATTGGGTTGTTTGAAGCCAACTCTGGCGTGCTGCACAGCGAAACGGCCATTAAGACCTGGATTGATCTCGCCGCCAAAGCGGGCTGCGCGCAGTTGTTCAACTGTCCGGTCACGGGCATCACCCACCATGCAGAGGGTTCAACCGTCACCACCTCTGAAGGTGAATATACCGCCACGCGTCTGCTGGTGAGTGCGGGAACGTGGGTGACGAAACTGCTGCCGGACCTGCCCATCCAGCCGGTGCGAAAAGTCTTCTCCTGGTTCCAGTCTGACGGGCGTTACAGCAGCCAGAACAAATTCCCGGCGTTTACAGGCGAGTTACCCAATGGCGACCAGTTCTACGGTTTCCCCTCGGAAAAAGACGCGCTCAAGATTGGCAAACATAACGGCGGGCAGGTAATTTCCTCTGCGGAAGAACGCAAGCCGTACGGCGCTTATCCGCAGGATGGTTCCGAAGCCTTCACGTTCCTGCGTAATATCCTGCCGGGCGTAGGCGGGTTGCTTTACGGCGCAGCGTGCACCTATGACAACACCCCGGATGAAGACTTTATCATCGACACCCTGCCGGGACACGATAACACCCTGCTCGTAACCGGGCTCAGCGGTCACGGGTTTAAATTTGCCTCTGTGTTAGGTGAAATCGCCGCCCAGTTTGCGCAGGGGATCGCGCCTTCGTTTGATCTCAAGCCCTTCGCGCTCTCGCGCTTTAACCGATAATACCTCTACAGGCTCCGAATAACCGGGGCCTGTTTAGCGAGAGGGGCATGATGCGCAGACTGGTGAATTACCTTATCAATAACATCCGCGAGCATTTCATGCTCTACATTGTTCTTTGGTCGCTGCTGGCGATCATTGACGTTATCTATATTGTATTCTTCTGAAAATTCTCGCTGACGTTTATTGACACTCCTTTAAATTTATTTAACTTATATTTTTTAAAAAACGTCACCTCAAATTTATTGAACGAAGCGATTGAAATACATTGCGGAAACACATTCAAATTCGCTGAAATAAATTAAATAAAAAACATTATTCATTTTTTTCAGTTGCATTATTTATTTAACCCGTCCATTTTTATTGCTCAGTCATTTGAGAACGGAAATTCATATGCAATGGCGTAACTCCTCCCGTCGCTACGGAATAATATCCATGTGTTTACACTGGCTATTTGCACTTGCCGTTTATGCCATGTTTGGTCTCGGCCTCTGGATGGTGACATTAAGCTATTATGACGGTTGGTATCATCAGGCCCCCGAATTGCACAAAAGCATTGGGGTTCTGCTGATGATGGGTCTGGTTTTTCGCGTGATCTGGCGACATATCTCTCCGCCCCCTCCAGCGCCCAAAAGCCATGGCCGACTTACCCGCATAAGCGCTGTTGGCGCACATATCGCACTCTATGCCCTGCTGTTCGCCATTCTGATCAGCGGCTATCTCATTTCGACCGCAGACGGTAAACCGATCAGCGTGTTTGGGCTTTTTGACGTCCCAGCCACATTGGCTGACGCCGGTTCACAGGCTGACACCGCAGGTGTGGTTCATCTGTGGCTGGCATGGAGCGTGGTGATCCTGTCTGTCCTGCATGGCCTTGCGGCCCTGAAACATCACTTTATTGATAAAGACGATACGCTGAAGCGCATGCTTGGCCGTTCGTCAGTTGACTCTGGAGCATAAAATGAAAAAACGCCTGTTGGGTATCGCATTAGGTTCGCTGCTATTTACCACCGGTTCGGCCATTGCCGCTGACTATAAAATTGATAAGGAGGGCCAGCATGCCTTTGTCAATTTCCGTATTCAGCATCTGGGTTACAGCTGGTTATATGGCACATTCAATGATTTCGATGGCACATTTACTTTCGACGAGAAAAACCCTGCTGCCGATAAAGTGAACGTCACCATTAATACCAACAGCGTCGACACTAATCACGCCGAGCGTGATAAACATCTGCGCAGCGCTGAATTTCTGAACGTGGGCAAATTCCCGCAAGCTACTTTCGCGTCGACAGAGGTGAAGAAAGACGGTGATAAGCTCGCTATTACCGGTAATCTGACGCTGAACGGCGTAACAAAACCGGTCACACTGGATGCCAAATTAATTGGACAGGGCGACGATCCGTGGGGTGGCAAACGTGCTGGCTTTGAAGCCGCAGGCAAAATTCATCTGAAAGATTTTAATATCACCACGGATTTAGGCCCGGCATCGCAGGATGTTGAGTTGATTATTTCGGTGGAAGGCGTTCAGCAGAAGTCATAAAACAGGCCCGGCAGGCTTTCGCGCCGCCGGGCAGTGTTTTACTCCGGGTCCGGAATACCCAGTTTGGTATTCAGTCGGCCCCGGGATTTATTAAAGATCTTATTCCCGTTCTCGCGTCCGGCACGGCGACGACGTTGCTCTTCTTCAGGCAAGATACTCTCTTCACTGCACAGCTCGCTACAGCAGCCATTAAACTTCTCGGCACATGCAGGGCACTGAATAAACAGCAGATGACATCCGTCGTTTTTGCAGTTGGTATGCGTATCGCACGGCGTACCGCACTGGTGGCAGTGCGCGATCACGTCCTCTGAAATTCGCTCGCCCATACGCTCGTCAAACACAAAGTTCTTACCGATAAAACGCACCGGTAAACCCTGCTCACGGGCGCGACGGGCATACTCAATGATCCCACCCTCAATGTGCCAGACTTTATTAAACCCGTTGTGCTTCATCCAGGCGCTGGCTTTTTCACAGCGGATCCCCCCGGTGCAGTACATAACGATCTTTTTGTCTTTATGCTCCTGCATCATCTCAACGGCTTTTGGCAGTTGCTCGCGGAAGGTGTCGGCAGGAATTTCCATCGCATTCTCGAAGTGCCCCACTTCATATTCGTAGTGGTTACGCATATCAATGAACACCGCATCCGGATCGTCGAGCATCGCGTTCACTTCAGCGGCCTTGAGGTACTCCCCCACATTAGCAGCATTGAAGCTCGGATCGTCAATGCCATCCGCCACAATACGCTCGCGCACCTTCATGCGCAGCACCCAGAATGATTTACCGTCATCATCCAGCGCAATGTTCAGGCGTACGCCGTTAAGCGCCGGATCAAACCCGTAAAGGAGGTCGCGGAAAGCACTGACCTTGCTTTCCGGCACGCTGATCTGCGCGTTAATCCCCTCACGCGCCAGATAGACGCGACCAAACACGTTCAGGGCGGTAAAAGCCTGGTAAAGCGCATCGCGGGTCGCCTGGGGATCATCGATGGTGAAATACTTATAGAAAGAGATCGTTGTGCGCGGTTCGGTTTCGGCCAACATACGCGCTTTCAACATCTCATTCGAAACGCGGTTGTGTAACACTGGCATGGTGTACAAGTCCTGCAATCGTTGAGAATTAAAAATCGGTCGGCATGATATAGCAAACAAAGACAATTTACATCCACACAATTTACGCTACATTTCAGTCAACCTGATTAATCAGACTTAACATTTGCATATTCTTTCATGTTTCGATGACAGACATTTTGGCTATGCCTTAAAAAATGAGACAATATCCTTTCAGGACGTTAGAACACAGGACAGACATGACCCAGTTACCGAAATTTACTGCCGCGCTTTTGCATCCCCGCTATTGGTTAACATGGTCAGGCATTGGCTTGTTGTGGCTAATTGTACAGCTGCCTTATCCCGTCATTTTCCGCATGGGTAAAGGACTGGGCCGCATTGCTCAGCAGTTTATGAAGCGTCGCGCCAGGATCGCGTATCGTAACCTTGAGCTTTGTTTTCCTCAGATGAGTGAATCTGAGCGCCACGGCATGGTGGTTAAAAACTTCGAATCTGTCGGCATGGGGCTGATGGAGACCGGTATGGCCTGGTTCTGGTCGGATAAACGCATGGCGCGCTGGACGGAAGTGGCCGGGACCGGCATGGAGCCGGTGCATACTCTTCAGGCTAACCAGACTGGCGTCCTGCTGATTGGCGTTCATTTCCTGACGCTCGAAATTGGCGCGCGCATGTTCGGCATGCAGGCGCCGGGTATAGGCGTTTATCGTCCTAACGATAATCCGGTGATCGATTTGATCCAGACCAACGGACGCATGCGCTCCAATAAAAGCATGATCGATCGCAAAGACCTGAAAGGGATGATCCGCGCCCTGAAATCAGGTGAAGTGGTCTGGTATGCCCCGGATCATGACTATGGCCCGCAATCCAGCGTGTTTGTCCCGTTCTTTGCGGTGGAAGATGCAGCGACGACCACCGGGACCTGGATGCTGGCGCGGATGTCCAAAGCGGCTATCGTGCCGTTTGTGCCGCGCCGTAAACCAGACGGTTCAGGCTATCAGCTCATCATGCTGGAGCCGGAACTCGCGCCGCCGCTGATTGATGCAGAAACCACCGCGCGCTGGATGAACGGCGTTGTCGAGAAATGCATTATGCTCGCGCCGGAGCAGTACATGTGGCTGCATCGCCGCTTTAAAACTCGGCCTCAGGGCGTCCCTTCCCGGTATTAACCTGCGTGCGGCCTTCCGGGCCGCATGTTGTTTTAGCTTTAAAAGCTCCCCGTCATTGCGGCAATCATACCCCGGGCGCATAATTAGCAGGCTTATTACCTCACTGTTCACGGTGCCCTGCACCTCATTATGCGGATAGTTATGTCCCCCACAGATGCTCCCATAAACTGGAAACGTAACCTGACGGTTGCGTGGCTGGGTTGTTTTCTTACTGGCGCCGCCTTTAGCCTGGTGATGCCCTTCCTGCCCCTCTACGTTGAACAGCTCGGCGTCACCGGACATAGCGCCCTGAATATGTGGTCCGGCCTGGTGTTCAGCATTACGTTCCTGTTCTCCGCCATTGCGTCGCCTTTCTGGGGTGGGCTGGCGGATCGCAAAGGCCGCAAAATTATGCTGCTGCGCTCCGCGCTCGGCATGGCGATCATTATGCTGCTGATGGGGGTGGCGCAGAATGTCTGGCAGTTCCTGATACTACGCGCGCTTCTGGGCCTGCTCGGGGGATTTATCCCTAACGCCAACGCCCTGATCGCCACCCAAATCCCGCGCCAGAAAAGCGGCTGGGCGTTGGGCACGCTATCCACTGGCGGCGTAAGCGGCGCACTGCTGGGCCCACTGGCGGGCGGGCTGCTGGCCGACCACTACGGACTGCGGCCGGTATTCTTCATTACCGCCAGCGTGCTGTTCCTCTGCTTCCTGGTGACGCTTATCTGTATCCGCGAGAATTTCACGCCCGTGGCCAAAAAAGAGATGCTGCACGCCCGGGATGTGCTGGCCTCGCTGAAAAACCCAAAGCTGGTGCTGAGCCTGTTTGTAACTACCATGATTATCCAGGTGGCCACCGGTTCAATCGCGCCTATACTGACGCTCTACGTACGCGACCTGGCGGGAAACGTCAGCAATATCGCCTTTATCAGCGGCCTAATCGCCTCTGTTCCCGGCGTGGCGGCGCTACTGAGCGCGCCGAGGCTCGGCAAGCTGGGAGACCGTATCGGCCCGGAAAAGATCCTGATCTGCGCCCTGATCGTCTCCGTCCTGCTGCTGATCCCCATGGCGTTGGTGCAGTCTCCGTGTCAGCTCGGCGTCCTGCGCTTCCTGCTGGGGGCTGCGGATGGTGCGCTACTCCCGGCTGTACAGACGCTGCTGGTCTATAACTCCACCAACCAGATAGCCGGTCGTATTTTCAGCTATAACCAGTCGTTTCGCGATCTGGGTAACGTCACCGGACCGCTGGTTGGCGCGGGGATTTCGGCCAGCTTCGGTTTCCGGGCGGTCTTTATCGTGACGGCAGGCGTCGTGCTGTTCAACGCCGTTTATTCGTGGCTCAGCTTATCCCGGGCGCTACGCCCGGCGCGAATAAGACCACATCGTGACGGCTAATTTTCGCATTCATACTTGCAAAATCACATAATCAGCTATTCTTTCCCTGAATACCTTCACGAAAAACAGGGAGACACCAATGACCATGTACGCCACGCTGGAAGAAGCAATTGATGCCGCTCGCGAAGAGTTCCTCGCCGATAATCCCGGCGTTGAGGAAGAAGATGCTGACGTGCAACAACTCAATATCCAAAAATACGTCCTACAGGACGGCGATATTATGTGGCAGGCCGAATTCTTTGCTGATGAAGGTGAAGATGGTGAATGTCTGCCGATACTCAGTGGTGAAGGTGCGCAGGCGGTATTCGACGGCGACTATGACGAAATTGAGTTACGTCAGGAGTGGCTGGAAGAAAATACGCTGCACGAATGGGACGAAGGTGAGTTTCAGCTCGAACCGCCGCTGGATACCGAAGAGGGTCAGGCCGCAGCGGACGAATGGGACGAGCGATAAGTCACCGCTACTCGTAGGGGCCGTGGCTGGCATCGATGGGCAGCAGTAGCGTGTCGAAAATCAGAGAAAACGGCAGATCGAGCACGGTGAGATAGCGCCATGCGGAATCACGGACATCCCACTGTACGCCGGGGTAGTACTGATTCCCGTGGCCCTGCCCGGGGATGGTGCGGCTGATAATGCTGCCGCAACCGCTGAGCAGGCATGCCATCATGACGACAATGATTACTTTCATTTCTGACCTCTAAAAAAATACCGGCGATTAAGCCGGTATTTTATTTGGCGGGTGGCGCTTCGCTTACCCGCCCTACTTAACAACTTACTTCGCCTTCAGGGCCAGCGGATTGAGCTTCACGTCCTTGTAGTAGTTCACCCACGAAGAGTATCTCTCCGGAGAGGACCACACGCGGTAGTGAAGCCGTGCCATCGTCACCGGATCGCTCAACAACACCAGACGACGGTCGCGGTTAAGCTTTTCTGGCGTCTCGTTCAGCGCCTGCTCAACGTGGCGATCGCGGGCGATCTCCAGCACCTGGCTGGCGCGGTGACGCGCCGTCGCCATCGCGGTTGCCAGCGCGTTGAATGACGGGTTAAACACGGCATGCATAAAGCCATCATCCAGCGTGCGTTTGCGGTTCTGCTCCAGATAGGTATCGGTATCCACCAGCACCTGCGGCGGAGAATACTCTTCCGGGATCAGGAACAGCTTCCAGCGTTTGGTACGCAGGCCCACCGTGGAACGGCTGGAGATCACCGATACAAACGGCGACAGGATCAGCGAGAATACAATCGGCGCAAGCCAGAACAGGAAACGCAGATCCAGCCAGGCCATACCAACGGCCCACACCAGGCCCAGCAGCAGCTGAGAGCCGTGGCGCATAAAGGCTTCACTCCACGGCGTAGAGTCATCGTCACGCTGCGGTGAATTCCACACCACTTCCCATCCCAGGAACGCGCTCACCACAAACACCGTATGGAACAGCATACGCACCGGCGCCAGCAGGACCGAGAACAGCACTTCCAGCAGCAGTGAAAGGGTCACGCGGCAGAAACCACCGTACTCCTTCGAACCTTTGCACCAGATCAGAATGATACTGAGCAGCTTAGGCAGGAACAGCAGCACCATGGTCGACGCGAACAGCGCGATCGCAAGCTCCGGACGCCACTGCGGCCACACCGGGAACAGCTGGCGCGGTTGCAGGAAATACTGCGGCTCCGTCAGGGCATGCACAACCTGCAACGCGGTTGAGAGCGCCAGGAACATAAACCACAGCGGCGCAGACAGATAGGACATAACGCCCGTCAGGAACACCGCACGGTGAACAGGGTGCATCCCTTTCACCAGGAACAGGCGGAAGTTCATCAGGTTACCGTGACACCAGCGGCGGTCGCGTTTGAGCTCATCCAGCAGGTTCGGCGGCAGCTCTTCATACGAGCCAGGCAGATCGTAGGCAATCCAGACTCCCCACCCTGCACGACGCATCAGCGCGGCTTCCACAAAGTCATGCGACAGAATGGACCCGGCAAACGACCCTTCACCCGGCAGCGGCGCCAGGGCGCAGTGCTCGATGAATGGCTTCACGCGGATAATGGCGTTGTGGCCCCAGTAGTGGGATTCACCCAGCTGCCAGAAGTGCAGACCGGCAGTAAACAGCGGCCCGTAGACGCGGGTCGCAAACTGCTGGCAGCGCGCATACAGCGTGTCCATACCGGACGCTTTTGGCGAGGACTGAATAATTCCCGCGTTCGGGTTGGCTTCCATCAGACGGACCAGCCCGCTCAGGCAGTCGCCGCTCATCACGGAGTCTGCATCCAGTACCACCATGTAGCTGTACTGGTTACCCCAGCGACGACAGAAGTCATCAATGTTTCCGCTCTTACGCTTAACACGACGACGACGACGACGGTAGAAGATCTGCCCTTCGCCCTGCACCTCGGCAATCAGCTCCATCCAGGCTTTTTGCTCCGCCACGCAGATATCCGGATTGTAGCTGTCGCTCAGGATATAGACGTCGAAATGCGCCGCGTTACCGGTCGCCTTCACGGACTCCCAGGTAGCACGCAGCCCGGCGAATACGCGGTCA
The DNA here is from genome assembly GCF_049238215.1 of Enterobacter cloacae complex sp. IR5441. Lineage (NCBI taxonomy): Bacteria > Pseudomonadati > Pseudomonadota > Gammaproteobacteria > Enterobacterales > Enterobacteriaceae > Enterobacter > Enterobacter cloacae complex sp. IR5441. The sequence goes on along the minus strand of NZ_JBMKIA010000008.1, from coordinate 89,223 downwards.
ACGTCTTCGTTACAGATAGGCATGATCAGCGCGGTACGGTGCTCAGGATTGAGGGGCTCATCCCCGACCGTCGACGCGGAAATGCTGTATTTGTCACGCCCCATCAGCAGTTGCAGGAAGCCCATCAGCGCCGTCCAGAACCCGGCGGAGACCCAACAGAACAGCACCGCGAACAGCAGAAGAATGCCGCTCTGTAAAATATACGGCAGCAGCTGCATGAAGGAGACCCAGATATCCTGGCCAATCATGTCAGCAGGGTTAATCAACGCCCAGCCCTGGTACGGCAGAATGGTTTTCATGTACCAGGTGGCGACAACCGTCTGCGCCAGCGTCAGCAGCAGCAGAATGTAACGACGAATCGTTCCCACGGTACGCCATTTCTGCTCGGATGCCTGCTGTTCTTTGGTCAGACGTGACAGATAGCGCGGCGTCACGTCACGCCCACGCAGGCGATCCCAGAAGCGGCCCACCGGGTTGGTGCGCCACGGATCGGGGAACATGGAGGAACGCGTGGCCTTCGGCATCGCCTGTAGCTGGTCACGCCCTTCGTCATCCTTGATTAGCTGCCCTTCTGCCAGCGAGTCCGGCCATGCCTGCTCCAGACGTGCCTTCACTGACCCCAGCGGCGTATCATCATCACGGGAAAAGTGACGATGTTCACCATCCAGCGCGGTGTGAACCGCGCGGATGTCGCTCGCAGGGAGTGCCGCTTTTTCAATGTCCGTCAGCGGCATGGCATCAATATATTCAGATGTATTATTCATTGGCAGGTAGCTGATAGCTCCAGGTTTCACTCAGCGGCTTATCGTTACTGACCAGCGCGGCGCGCATTTCAGTGGTCTGTTTCGGATCTTTCACCTTCACGCGCAGGGTCAAACGCCACCCTTTGGTGACCGGGTTGTAACGCACGGCGTTCTCAACGATTTCACCGTTATCGCCAATGCTGGCCTGTGCCGTCACGGCAGTATCCGGGGCCAGTTTTTTCATATCCTGCCCGGTGAAGTCCACGATAAATGCCAGCGTGCCATCCGGCTGACGAATCAGGTTGGACTGCTTCACGTCACCCGTCGAACGACGCGTCTGCATTACATACGCGTTATCCGGTGCGTGCAGTTTGTCTTCGTCACGGCTGAAGGTGATCGCATACTTGAAGTTCATCTCTTTACCGGCTTCCGGCAGCTGATCCGGTGTCCAGTACGCCACAATGTTATCGTTGGTTTCATCGTTAGTTGGAATTTCAACCAGCTCAACCTTGCCTTTACCCCAGTCGCCTTTCGGCGTAACCCAGGCGCTTGGACGCAGATCGTAGCGGTCATCCAGATCTTCAAAGCGGGAGAACTGACGGCCACGTTGCAGCAGACCAAAGCCCTGCGGGTTTTCCATCGCAAAGCTGCTGACGGCGAGGTGTTTCGGGTTGTTCAGCGGACGCCAGATCCACTCGCCGTTACCCGCATGAATGGAGAGGCCGTTGGAATCATGCAGTTCAGGACGGAAATTGGTCGCCGGAGAGGGCTGGTTCGGCCCGAACAGGAACATGCTGGTCAGCGGCGCGACGCCCAGTTTGCCCACTTTATCGCGCAGGTAAACTTTAGACTGTACGTCAACCACCGTGTCACGCCCTGGCATGATCACGAAGCGATAAGCGCCTGTCGCACGAGGGGAGTCCAGCAGCGCATAAATTGTCAGACGTTTGTCGGTTGGTTTTGGACGTTCGATCCAGAACTCGCGAAAACGTGGAAATTCTTCACCTGATGGCAGCGCGGTATCAATTGCCAGACCGCGCGCAGAAAGCCCGTACACCTGCCCCGCGCCAATCACGCGGAAGTAGCTGGCGCCAAGCATGCTGACGATTTCGTCGTTTTTATCTTTGCTGTTAATCGGGTAAAGCACCTTGAAGCCTGCGAAGCCGAGGTCTTTCACCGTGTCTTTATCGTGTTGCACATCGCCAAAATTGAAATAATCCGGGCTGTACTTGATTTTGCGTACCGCGGTCGCCGTCACTTCGTTGATGGCAACCGGCGTGTCGAAGTACATACCCTGGTGGTAAAATTCAAGCTTGAACGGGGTTTTAATATTGTTCCAGTACGCTTTATCGTGATTGAACTGGATCTGCTGATAGTCCGCGTATTTCATGTCGCGGAAAACGGAGGGCAGGTTACTTTTTGGCGCTTCGTAGCTCTTGCCCGCCATCGATTTAGCCTGTTTTGCGACATCATCGATGTTAAAGGCCAGTGCAGATGAGGTATACAGTGACAACAGCACTGCTACACCCAACCAACGCATTTTCATCATTTGTGGTTTATGTTTCATAATAAGTAAGCACTTCCCCCTTTGTGTGCTTATATCGATCCGATCCATTTTAATGGAAACTCAGGCAATCCGACAACATTATCACTGCTTTGTTCAGCTCGCTGGCTCATGGATTAAGCAAATGAAAGAACCCGCTTTTCACTTTGCGTGCTTATCCTGGAGACAGGGTGTCGGTCTTGGTGTAGGGTTGGCTCCGAATGTAACCATTATGAGCCTTAGGGATAAGGCGAAAAGTCTGAGAATGCGCAAAGTTATATGAGCACAACCCCTGTACAACGTGAATATTTCCTCGACTCGATCCGCGCATGGCTCATGCTATTGGGGATCCCTTTTCATATTTCACTGATCTATTCCAGCCACACCTGGCACGTGAACAGCCAGATGCCCTCCTGGTGGCTGACGCTGTTTAATGATTTTATCCATGCCTTCCGCATGCAGGTGTTTTTTGTCATTTCCGGTTATTTCTCTTACATGCTCTTCTTGCGCTATCCCCTCAAACGATGGTGGAAAGTGCGCGTGGAGCGCGTGGGCATACCGATGTTGACGGCCATTCCGCTGCTGACGCTGCCGCAGTTCATCATGTTGCAGCATGTTAAAGGCAAGGCGGAAAACTGGCCGAATCTCTCCTTCTATGAGAAATACAACACCCTGGTCTGGGAGCTGATTTCCCACCTCTGGTTCCTGCTGGTACTGGTGGTGCTAACCACGGTGAGTTTGTTGATCTTCAGCCAGCTGCGCCAGCGCGCGAGCACCGCATCCTCGACCTTCTTCGCCAACATCACCCTGGGCAAGCTATCTCTGCTGTTTCTTGCGCTGGGGGTCGCGTATGCCGCCGTCAGGCGTACCCTGCTCATTGTCTACCCTCCCATTCTGAGCGATGGGCTGTTTAATTTCGTGGTGATGCAGACCCTGTTCTACATTCCCTTCTTCCTGATTGGGGCGCTGGCATTTATTCATCCCCGGCTTAAAGCGCTGTTTACCACCCCCTCCCCCTGGTGTGCGGTGGGTGCTGCGCTGGCCTTTGCCGCCTATCTTCTCAATCAGCGCTATGGCAGCGGGGACGCGTGGATGTATGAGACAGAGAGCGTGATAACGATGCTGATGGGCCTGTGGATGGTTAACGTAGTGTTCGCCCTTGGCCATCGTCTGCTGAATTTTAAATCCAGCCGCGTTACCTATTTCGTTAATGCTTCGCTGTTTATCTACCTGGTTCACCATCCGCTGACGCTGTTTTTCGGGGCGTACATTACGCCGCATATCGCCTCGAATGCGCTGGGCTTCTTCACCGGCCTGGTCTTTGTGGTTGGCATTGCCATCGTGTTGTATGAAATCCATCTGCGGATCCCGCTTTTGCGTTTCCTGTTCTCAGGCAAACCTCAGGTTAAAGCGGGATAACAAAACGGCGCCTCCAGGGCGCCGTTTTTGCACTTCAGACATCAAAATGCCTGGCTGCGCGCGGTCAAAATCCGCTGATACAGGTCGGCGGTGTGCTCATCGAAACAGACAAAAATGACTTTTTCCGGCATGGGTTTGAGGGAAAGGTAGTGATAAACGGTATTCACGGCGATTGTAGCTGCCGCTTCCTTTGGATAACCGTATACCCCGGTGCTAATGGCGGGGAACGCCATGGTCTTATACCCGTTATCCGCCGCAAGCCGCAGGCAGTTACGATACGCCTGCTCAAGAATCTCAGCCTCATGGCGGTCGCCACCGTGCCAGACGGGTCCAACGGTATGGATCACCGCTTTGGCCGGGAGATCGCCTGCAAGCGTAATAACAGCATGCCCCGGCGGGCACTCTCCCTGCTGCTGACGCACGGTTTTGCATGCTTCAAGGAGTTGAGGGCCTGCGGCCCGGTGAATGGCACCGTCCACCCCGCCCCCACCCATCAGGGAGGAATTGGCTGCGTTGACGATCACGTCAACGTGTACCGTCGTGATATCGCCATGAATAACGTCGATTTGCGGTCTCATAAACACCCTCTGCAACCCGCCTTTTTCATCAGTGTATCGCAGAGGGAGAAGGAGAAAAACTGCCGTGAAAAAAACGTCGGTTAGCGGTAATCCACCTGAACGACCGCAAGCGTTTTCTGTTCATTCAGGTATTTCATGCTGACAGCGGCCAGAGCTGAATGAGGATGATGGCCCCGGAGCGCCTCGTCATAACTGATGGTATGCGTTTTCATACGGTTATTTTCCGGACAGGAGATCGCAAACTGCTGATGCCGGGGCGTGACTTCGCACGGGTCAGCGACCACCGCGCCACGAAAATGAATCACCCCACCATTTTCTATAGTTGCTGAATAAGCCGGAGATAAAAAAGAGGACAGGATCAGTCCCAGACCAGAAATAATACACGCTGCGGATTTGAACATTATTTGTACTCCTCAATGAAATTCGTCCTTGAGGGGTAAAAACGCTCCGTTATGACGTATCAATTTAAGCAACCCGATGACTGGGTTCTTGATATCAGCATAGCTTACCTGTGCAGCGCCGCCACTTTATTAAATCATTGATTTCATGAATTATTAAAGCGTACTTACCGGTGCGTTCCACTGCTGTGATAAATGAAGCGATTTTCCATCGGAAACGGTGACGATTATTTTTACCGCATCCCCTGAACGAATATTTAAACTGATTCGCGTTAAATCAATCGGCTGATTAGCGGGTATAAAAAGAGTATTTTTCTGCCGCGATGTACTTTGTCCCGCTTGCCCCTGTCGGACAGATAACACCTCAACCTGACATTCGCAGGCGTCTGCCAGCGTGACCTGAGGAATAATGGTTGTCATATTTGCCTGCTGTGAGGTGCTGAACGTTATCTGGCTGGCAAGCGCAGCAAGGAGAATGAAGGTGCTCATGAGATCCTCCCGAAAAAAAACAGGGCACATGCCCTGTTTTTTGGTACAGAATTGAATCAGTACTGATGTGCGGTCGCGTTGTTGCCAAAGCCAACCTGGTGCACAGTCACCGTTGAGCCGGACGCTGTCTGGTCTACCGCCGCGCCGTTGCCGCCGCCGAACTGTTTCACGTTGATAACAGAGTCTTTGCTATTCCACTGGTCGATGGTGGCGCTGTTACCAAAGCCTTTTTGCAGCAGATCGATAGAACTGTCATCAGAGCCCTGACCAACATCTGCGCCGTTACCGCCACCGTGCTGGGTAATGGTCAATTCAGAATCTCGGGCGTCCGTCTGCAAAGCAAGCGCGGAGTTACCGCCGCCGTACTGGTAAATGCTCAGGGTTGAGTCAGGGCCGTTATTGCCGCCACCCCAGCCACCACCGTGGCCGCCGCCAAATTGTGGTACCGCACCTGCGAAAGCACTGCCAGAAACTACGATTGCTGCAATAACTGCCACTTTGAAAAGTTTCATGGTAAACCCCCATCGGATTGATTAAGGCGTCACACATCGCTAGCGTTGAATAACGCGAATAGCCATTTGCGACTGTCTCTGTACTACAACTGCTGTTTTCTGCGTACCATACTGCGTTATATTCGCCCTGTTACCCGAGCCTTTCTGGATAATCATGGCGGTGTTGCCAAAAGCGCCCTGCTTAATACTCGCATCGTTGCCGTTACCGGTCTGAACGATATAAGCAAGGTTATACGTCCCTGACTGATCAACATGCGCGCGGTTATTCCCGCCCTCCTGGGAAATAATGGACAGCAATTTAGAACCGCCCTGGCGTACATCAGCATTATTACCTGAGCCCTGTTGACCAATAATGGCTGCCTGATTGTATGAAGCTTTACTTAATTCATTTATCGCAAAATTATATTCAGAACTGGCTAAATCTGAATCACCTGCGATTACAAACCCAGGCGCACCCAGTAATGTAAACATCATAAACAACATTTTGTTTTTCATGCTGTCACCCTGGACCTGGCTATAAAATAGGTATGTCTTTACCCGTTAACGCGATTCGTTTTGTTAACGCCGCGTTACGGAAAAGAGTATGTCTGCCGAAACATATTTAATATCTCACCCGTGTGCCTTATTTTTATATGCTCATTCACCTCAAAGTCGTAAATCTCGCCTGAAACGACGCGACACACCACTAATGCAGAAATAAATTCTTGTCTGAGCGCCTGGACAACAGCGAGACAGGCTGTCCAACCTGTACCGGCTTCTACAGACAAACACGGCAATGTCTTTTGCCAGGGGCGTGACACGAAGCAAGTTTTCTTAAGAAAAATTTCCAGCTTAGAGAAGTCTTAACTTTTTAGCTGAGTTCATACTTTTTACCGGCTGGCTTACAATAATTAAAAGCCCAATAATTCAATTCGTTATAATATATTGTATGACTTTCAAAATCTGTGCACGTTTATACACCTGTACAACTTTCCCCTTATCTTAAAATCTATTCACCCTGCAAAATACACAACTTAATATCGAATTTTACATTCTGTTACATGATTAACACTTGCTTTAAAGTTTGCAATAGCTAGATTGAAAACAGCAGTACGTTATTTGTTTTTAATTTTACCGCCTCCTTTGGAGGAAGGTTTTTTAACTACACACAGCAGTGCCACACCTGTCAGTACTTCTGGTGCCCTTTTCAATAATACGAGGGCAGCTGCCGGGTGTCATAAATAACGTGGGGTTTCATCATGTTTAATGAAGTCCATAGCTTACCCGGTCATACATTATTGTTGATCACAAAACCTTCCCTACAAGCGACAGCGTTATTGCAGCATTTAAAACAATGCCTCTCGCTTAACGGGAAACTGCATAATATTCAACGTCCTTTTGATGATATCGCTCCTGGCAGCATCATTCTTCTCGATATGATGGAAGCGGATAAAAAACTGGTCCATTACTGGCAGGATAATTTAAGCAGGAAAAACAATAATATCCGCGTATTGTTATTAAATACGCCTGATGAGTATCCTTTCCGCGATATTGAGAGCTGGCCGCATATTAACGGCGTGTTTTACGTCACTGAAGAAGAAAACCGTGTCGTGGAGGGTTTGCAGGGCATATTGCGGGGGGAGTGTTATTTCTCGCAAAAACTGGCCAGCTACCTCATTACCCACTCCGGAAATTATCGCTATAACAGTTCAGAATCTGCACTTCTGACGCACCGTGAGAAAGAGATCCTGAACAAACTGCGTATTGGTGCTTCAAATATTGAAATCGCCCGTTCGTTATTTATCAGCGAAAATACGGTTAAGACGCATCTTTATAATCTTTTCAAAAAGATAGCTGTTAAAAATCGCACGCAGGCGGTGTCGTGGGCAAACGATAACCTCAGGCGTTAATAGCATGAAACGCACCCTAAGTTGGATTGCCGCCGCAGGCATTATGCTTGCTGCCGGAAACCTTCAGGCTGTTGAGGTGGAAGTTCCCGGACTGTTGACCGACCACACCGTCACCTCTGTCGGACACGATTTTTATCGTGCCTTCAGCGATAAGTGGGAAAGCGATTATCCGGGTAACTTAACCATCAACGAACGGCCCAGTGCGCGGTGGGGAAGCTGGATCACAATAACCGCTAATCAGGACGTTATTTACCAGACTTTTTTATTCCCAACGAAAAGAGACTTCGATCAGAACGTCGCTTTCGCGCTGGCACAAACAGAAGAAGCTATTAACCGCCTACAGTTAGACAAAGCCCTTTTGAGCACAGGCGATTTAGCAAAAGATGAGTTCTAGCAACGACACCTATTTCGGAGGCTGTAATGCGTCTCGCACACACAGTGATTTCGTTAATGCTCATTGCGCCGTTGAGCTGGGCCGGAAATATGACATTCCAGTTCCGCAACCCTAATTTTGGCGGCAACCCGAATAACGGAGCCTTTATGCTTAACCAGGCTCAGGCTCAAAACTCCTATAAAGACCCCAGCTATGACGATGATTTCGGTATCGAGACCCCGTCGGCCCTGGATAATTTCACTCAGGCCATCCAGTCGCAAATATTAGGTGGCTTATTAACCAACATTAATACCGGAAAACCCGGCCGGATGGTCACTAACGACTTTATCGTCGATATTGCCAATAAAGACGGGCAGCTTCAGTTAAATGTGACAGACCGAAAAACCGGTAAAACGTCGACAATCCAGGTTTCCGGTTTGCAGACCAGTTCAACTGATTTCTAAACAACCCCGAAATAAGGACAATTATTATGCAGCGCTTTTTTATTTTAGTTGCAGTGTGCTTATTAAGCGGTTGTTTAACTGCCCCGCCAAAAGAAGCCGCTAAACCCACCCTGATGCCTCGTGCCCAGAGCTACCGGGATCTGACGCATCTGCCGGTCCCTACCGGGAAGATATTCGTCTCGGTCTATAACATTCAGGATGAGACGGGCCAGTTCAAACCGTATCCGGCCAGTAACTTCTCGACGGCCGTACCGCAGAGCGCCACCGCGATGCTGGTCACCGCCCTGAAAGATTCTCGCTGGTTTATCCCGCTGGAACGTCAGGGGCTGCAAAACCTGCTTAACGAACGAAAAATCATTCGTGCCGCGCAGGAGAATGGTACCGTTGGCGTCAATAACCGCATGCCGCTACAGTCTCTCACCGCAGCCAATATCATGGTGGAAGGCTCGATTATCGGCTACGAAAGTAACGTGAAATCGGGCGGCGCGGGTGCGCGTTACTTTGGCATCGGGGCCGACACGCAGTATCAGCTGGATCAGATTGCCGTCAACCTGCGCGTGGTTAACGTGAGCACGGGTGAGATATTATCCTCCGTGACCACCAGCAAAACGATTCTCTCTTATGAAGTGCAGGCCGGGGTGTTCCGCTTTATCGATTACCAGCGTCTGCTGGAGGGTGAAATTGGCTATACCTCTAACGAGCCGGTCATGCTGTGTCTGATGTCGGCCATCGAAACCGGCGTGATTTTCCTGATTAATGACGGTATCGATCGCGGCTTGTGGGATCTTCAGAATAAAAGTGACGTGAGTAATGCGGTGCTGGTGAAATACCGAGAGATGTCGGTGCCGCCAGAGTCATAATCGGCGGCGCATAAAAAAGGCGAGATTTCCGTCTCGCCTTTTTTTATTTACTTACCGCAGGAACGCTTCGGCTCTTCTCGCGTCGGGCCGCAAGCCAGAGGCCGCTGTTCTTCATGGCGTAGCCAAACAGTAATCCCAGCATGAGCGAAGGGACCACCAGCTTCCAGTCCCCCTGCCCCGCAAAGGTCGCGCAGGCACCCATGAACGTGCCGGGCACAAAGGACAACAGCAGATGTTTTGCCTGAACGCACATCAGGAAGGCCACAATGCCGGTGATGGCGTACCCCAGGATTTCCACATGCGGCGCCAGCGCGCTGCCTTTCATAATGACCAGCGCCCAAATCACACCGCTCATCAGAGTACAGCCGGAGATGAAGAGCCCTTTGAGACCACCCTGCGGGCAGGCGAAATAGGCCGTGCAGCCAAGAAAACCAGCCCAGCTCAACAAGCCGAGAGAGACAGCCACCCAACCCCAGAGGCCGGAGAGGATGCCAGTCGTGATTGCAATACAAAGTAGTATGTTCATGGTGCGCATCTTAGCAGATGCGCACCATAGAAATGAGATCAGAAGCACATTACGTGCAAGTTGAAATGTATCGTTGCAGGATTTTTGTGATTCAAATCACTCTTCGTTCTCTTCTTCCAGCTCGTCCCACATGGCAGCGATGGCGTCACGCGTCAGCGGAGCCAGCGCTCTCCAGAACGGCGAGGTGGCATGGGCTTCAACTTTACCCAGGAAGGTGCCAACCCACGGAAGCAAATACGTTTCGAACAGGGTTTCAATCGCCTCGTTCTCATCATCACCTGCATTATCTTCAATCCAGGAGGCCGCCAGCAGCAGGGTACCGATATGATCGGCAGGCATATCCGTCAGCGGCATGCCCCGTTCTGAAAGAAACGTCCGAACTTCCGCTTCGGTCGCACCTTCCTGCCAGGCAGAACGATACGGCGACACGCGACACTCTTCCCCCACAAACAGCGCGTTGTAATCCGTTGAAATCTGCTGCATATCACAGCTTTTTTGCACGCGTTCCAGCAACTCATCCTGTTCCAGCGGCCAGCTCTGCGCCAGTTTACCTTCACGAATCAGGGTAAACAGCGGAACCAGCAGCGGATCCTGCGGCTGGCGGTAATATAAGGTGCCCAGCACGCGGCAAAGGATGGAAAACTCATTCATGTTTTTATTCCGTTATTAATTAAAGATCGGCAAATTCATCAATCGGCGCCATGCCGCGCGACTCAAGGAAGTCGAGCATACGACGCGGCGTGACGTTCAGGATCTGTTCTTCCGGGAAATTCACGTCCCGCAATATTTTCAGGCACTCGCTGAAATCACCCAGCGTGAAGGCCGTGTGTGAATCAGAGCCCAGCGCCACCATGCCGCCCGCGTCACGCACGGCCGCCGCCACTTCGCGGCAGTTGGCTTCACTGCCCTTACGCGAGTGAACAAAGGAGGAGTTGTTAATCTCCAGCGCCACGCGGTGCTTCGCTGCCGCCTGCGCCACGGCCTGAATATCAATCGGGTATTTCGGATTTCCCGGGTGGCTGATAATGTGCACGTTGCCGCTGGCAATAGTGGCAATCATCGCTGCGGTGTTGGTCTCTTTATCCTGGGGCGCAAAGACCGGCTCGTGGAAGCCGGCGAGGATCAGATCTAACGAGGTCAGCATCGGGCCGGTGCAGTCAATCTCACCGTCAGTATTTTTGATGTTCGCTTCGATGCCGCGCAGTATCCCGATACCGTCCACCAGGCGTGGCCAGATACGCATATTCACAAAATGCCAGTAGTGCGGCGCATCCGCCATATCCGGACCGTGATCGGTTATCGCAAACAGTTTAATGCCTTTCAGCTTCGCCTGAGCGATATAATCATGGAGGTTACTGTAAGCGTGGGTACTGGCGACGGTGTGCATATGCAGGTCAACGGGATACATCTTTCTCTCCTCTGCGGTTTTTCCAAAGGATAGCAGTTATCAGCGGCGAATATTAGCAAAAACCCGGCGAACGCCGGGTTTCTCTCAGTAGCCTCGCTGTCTGTCGACCTGTCCGGTCACCGCGTTGCCCTTCTCTATTTCGCTGATGGTATGCGAGATGTACGCCACGGCCTCCGCCGGTCGCGTCACGGCCGCAATATGAGGCGTCATCGCCACGCGCGGATGTGCCCAGAGCGGGCTGTCTGTCGGCAGCGGTTCGCGGCTATAGACATCCAGCATTGCGCCTTTCAGTTTACCGCTATCCAGCGCTTTCAGCAGATCGTCTTCCACAACGTGTACCCCGCGCGCCAGGTTCATTAAGTAGCTGTCTTCTGCCAACTGGTTGAGGAGCGTGCCATTGATAATGCCGACCGTTTCCGCCGTATTCGGCAGCAGGTTAATGAGGACGCGAGTCCCTTTCAGGAACGCCGGGAGTTCGTCCGTTCCGGCAAAGCTCTCGACGCCTGGATAATCCTTACGGCTCCGGCTCCAGCAGCGCAGTGGGAAGCCCCACGGCGCGAGCGCTTCGGCGACTTTCGAACCCAGTACACCCGCGCCGAGGATGCCGATGGTGAAATCTTCATGCTGATAATCCGGAAGCGGTTCCCAGTGGGATTGCTGTTTAAACGCCTGATAATCGTCGAAGCGGCGGAACCAGTGCAGCACCTGGCTCACGGCATATTCCTGCATCTGCTGCCCCATACCGGTATCTTCCAGACGAAACAGGGGAATATCCTCCGGCAGCATTTCAGGGTGTGCCTTCAGCTTACTGAGAATGGAATCCACACCCGCACCAAGAGCAAACACCGCCTTCAAACGGCGTCCCTGAAGCATTTCGACCGGGGGATGCCAGACCAGCGCGTAGTCGGCATGTTCATTATCGCCCTGTTTCCATTCGCGAACGCGTGCGCCGGGCAGTGCCGCCGTGAGCGCGTTAATCCAGTAAGCCGTATCAAAAGTGGGGTGATAGAAGATAATATCCATAGTCATTGCCTTTTATTGCGCTGTTTTATTTTCATTTTCAACTGGCTTGCCAGCATAACAAATTTATCGCTAAACCGCGTTGCTGATAAAAGAGGCGCATTTCGCACATTTCGGAATCAGGTTGCCTGAAGTTTGTCTAAACACGCTAAATTACTGAAAAAGTGGGTTGACGGCAGTACGGCTTTTCCTTACATTAGCGCCCGTCCCGACAACAACGGGATGACAATATGGTGAGGTGTCCGAGTGGCTGAAGGAGCACGCCTGGAAAGTGTGTATACGGCAACGTATCGGGGGTTCGAATCCCCCCCTCACCGCCATATTTCAAGAAGAGCTTGCATGAAAATGCGGGCTTTTTTTTCGCATGTTGCACGCCTGTGGGGGATTCGAACTTTGCAGCCTCTGCGGTAATTGTGTCGGGTGGCGCTACGCTTACCCGACCTACAAAAAGCTAGTCCTCAACCATCTTTGCATACTCTTCAGTCAGAAAATCCACCAGCGTCCTGACCGATGGCAGCAGGCCGCGCCGGGATGGATACACCGCGTGGATCACTTCCCGTCTGGGTTCCCAGGCATTCAGCACCCGAACAAGTTCACCTGAAGCCAGCTGATCCTTCACCATCAAAATGGGCAGCTGTACCACGCCCACGCCCGCCATCGCCGCCTCCCGCAGCGCCAGCATGTCGGTAGTCACCAGGCGCGGCGTGAAGTGAATTTCTGCCTTTGCGCCCTCCGGCCCGCTCAATTCCCACTTATGCAGGTGCTTGCCCGCCCCCATACTTAACCCCGGCCACTCGCTGAGTTCAGAGGGCATCGCCGGGTTGCCCATCCGTTCAATCAGTGCCGGCCCGGCAACCAGACAGTGCCCCCTGTCCGCCAGCACCCTTAATACCAGATCGCTGTCATCAAACGGGCGCGGACGAACGCGGATCGCCACATCCACCCCCTCCGCCACCAGATCGACCCGGCGGTTGGTGGCTTCAAGCTGGAGGTTGATCCCTGGATAGCGCGCCATAAACCGTGCCAGCATGGGCCCCACGTGAACGTGCAGCAAGGTGACAGGACAGGTGATCCGGACCATACCGCGCGGCTCAGCCTGTAAAGCAGCCACCGCCTCCTCCGCAGCTTCAGCTTCCACCAGCATGGCTTTACAGTGCTGATAGAATGTCTGCCCCACCTCCGTCACCGCAAACTGCCGCGTGGTACGTTGTATCAACCGAACGCCCAGGCGTTCTTCCAGCTGCGCAATCCGACGGCTCAGTTTCGACTTAGGCTGATCGAGCGCCCGCCCCGCCGCCGCAAAGCCGCCATGCTCCACCACCTTCACAAACCATACGAAATCATTGAGATCCTGCATACGCCTCCATTGTTCCATTTAAGGAACAGTGAATGTCATTTTTGCTATCTACCGGGATATTAGCCCTGAATATAAGCTAATTCCATCAACAGGACATCAGGAGTTAATCATGAAAAACGTAACAGGCGTGTATACCGCACCTCGTCCGCACTGGGTCGGTGACGGTTTTCCGGTTCGTTCGATGTTTTCTTACCAGACGCACGGCGAGCCCCTGAGCCCGTTCCTGCTGCTGGACTACGCCGGACCGCATACCTTCCCGGCGGACGGCGCGAAACGCGGCGTGGGCGAGCATCCTCATCGCGGTTTTGAAACGGTGACCATCGTCTACTCAGGCGAAGTGGAGCACCGTGATTCCACTGGCAGAGGCGGCGTTATTGGCCCAGGCGATGTGCAGTGGATGACGGCAGGCGCAGGCATTTTGCACGAGGAGTTCCACTCCAGCGCGTTTTCGCAGAAAGGCGGTGAACTGAAAATGATGCAGCTGTGGGTCAACCTGCCCGCTAAAGACAAAATGGCGACGCCTGGCTACCAGAGCATCACTCAGTCGGATATCCCGGTGGTCACCCTGCCGGATAACAGCGGAACATTGCGCGTGATTGCTGGCCGTTTTGGAGAGGTAACCGGCCCGGCGCATACCTTCTCACCGCTGAACGTGTGGGATCTCGCGCTGCGCCAGGGTAGCCATCTGACGCTCAATCAGCCCGAAGGCTGGAGCACGGCGCTGGTTGTCGTTGAAGGCAGCGTGACGGTGAACGGCACCACGCCTGCCGGTGAGGCGCAACTGGTCGTGCTGAGTCAGAGCGGTGACAAACTGCATCTCGAAGCCAGCAGCGATGCCAAAGTGCTGCTGATGGCCGGGGAGCCGCTGAATGAACCCATCGTGGGCTATGGCCCGTTTGTGATGAACAGTAAAACCGAAATTGCCGAGGCTATTCGCGATTTCAACTCCGGCCGCTTTGGCCAAATCTAAACGTAATAAGGAGCGCATTATGTCTACCCCTGCAAACTTCAACGGTGCACGTCCCGTTATTGACGTAAACGATGCCGTTATGCTGCTTATCGATCACCAGAGCGGGCTGTTCCAGACCGTAGGAGACATGCCAATGCCTGAGCTGCGCGCCCGTGCAGCAGCGCTGGCAAAAATCGCCTCGCTGGCGAAGATCCCGGTGATCACCACGGCGTCGGTTCCACAGGGACCGAACGGCCCGCTTATCCCGGAGATCCACGCCAACGCGCCGCACGCACAGTATGTGGCACGCAAGGGTGAGATCAACGCCTGGGATAACCCGGAGTTCGTGGCGGCGGTGAAAGCCACCGGGCGCAAAACGCTGATTATCGCGGGGACGATCACCAGCGTCTGCATGGCCTTCCCGTCCATCAGCGCGGTGGCGGACGGATATAAAGTGTTTGCGGTGATTGATGCCTCCGGCACCTACAGCAAAATGGCGCAGGAGATCACCCTGGCGCGCGTGGTGCAGGCAGGCGTGGTGCCGATGGACACGGCTGCTGTTGCTTCCGAAATTCAGCGCACGTGGAACCGTGAAGATGCGGGTGAATGGGCTGAGGTGTACACACACATCTTCCCGGCCTACCAGCTGCTGATCGAAAGCTACAGCAAAGCGCAGGACGTGGTGAAAAATAGCGAAGTGCTCGATTCGCAGCGTTAATCCTGCGCGCTGCGACATAAGCTGATTAAGGCTTAACCGAACAAGCACGAATGCTGAAAATCTGCTTGACCGTTTTAGCGCAACTCCCTATAGTAGCGCCCCGTTGCCCCCCAAGCGGTCAGGCAGCAAAACAATATGGTGAGGTGTCCGAGTGGCTGAAGGAGCACGCCTGGAAAGTGTGTATACGGCAACGTATCGGGGGTTCGAATCCCCCCCTCACCGCCATATTTGAAGAAGAGCTCGCATGAAAATGCGGGCTTTTTTTTTCGCATGTTGCACGCCTTTGGGGGGGATGAGAACCCCCGACCGGGGTTCGACAACTGGCGGCAGCCAGTTGGACAGACTGAGAGCATAGCGAACAGGCTGCCCGCAGGGCGAGCGAAGCGAGTCAATCCCCCCCGGTGCGACACGAGCTGCCTCACCTACAAAAAAAAGCCCGTACAAAAGCACGGGCCTGTCTCAACCATTCCTCAGCTATTCAGCTTTCCAGCCGGTTGCTTTCCCTCGGGAGCAAGTCTCTGGCCAATATTCAAACCCGCTTCATCCTTACGCTCCTCCAGCCAGTAATCCGCATTTTTAATCCCCAGCCGAACCGGGTCAAAGTGTGGATCCAACCCCTGTGCATTCTGGATTTCATAATCCTTCAGGCTGGCAAACGCTTTTTTATGCAACAGAACGATGGCAATAATGTTGAGCCATGCCATCAGCCCTACGCCGATATCCCCTAATCCCCAGGCCAGATCCGCGGTGCGTACCGTGCCATATACCGTCGAAGCCATCAGACACAGCTTGAGCAGGAACGTCAGCCACGGGCGATGAATCTTACGGTTGATGTAGGCGATATTCGTTTCAGCGATGTAGTAGTAAGCAATGATCGTGGTGAAGGCAAAGAAGAACAGCGCGATGGCAACAAAGTAATTACCGAAGCCCGGCATCATACTTTCCATTGCCGTCTGGACATATCCCGGTCCTGCGGCCACGCCTGCTATTCCGGTATAGAGCGCTGCGCCGTCGACGCCCTGCACGTTATACAGCCCGGTGATCAACAGCATAAACCCGGTCGCGGAGCAGACAAACAGCGTGTCGATGTACACGGAGAACGCCTGAACCAGCCCCTGTTTCACCGGATGGCTTACGGCCGCCGCCGAGGAGGCATGTGGCCCGGTACCCTGCGCCGCCTCGTTGGAATAGACGCCACGCTTCACGCCCCACATGATGGCCTGGCCCAGAATAGCGCCAAACCCAGCTTCAAGGCCAAAAGCACTTTTCCAGATCAGCAATATAACTGAAGGAAGCTGATCAATATTGATAGCGATAATCACGCACGCGACAATAATATAGCCGAGCGCCATAAACGGAACCACCATGCTGCTAAAGCTGGCAATCCTTTTTACGCCGCCAAAAATAATAAAACTCAACAGCACAGCAAGTAACGCCGCCGTGACATTTGGGCTCAGACCAAAGGCAATATCCAGGCTCGCACCAATAGAGTTTGCCTGCACACCTGGCAGTAATAATCCGCAGGAGAAAATCGTTACGATGGCAAATAACCATGCGTACCACTTCACGCCTAACCCTTTCTCAATATAAAAGGCAGGACCACCACGATATTCGCCGTTAATTTTCTCTTTATAAACCTGACCTAACGTGGATTCGACAAAAGCAGAGCTTGCCCCCAAAAATGCCACTATCCACATCCAGAAAAGCGCACCGGGTCCACCAAAGGTAATGGCGGTCGCTACACCGGCAATATTCCCTGTCCCCACGCGGCCCGCCAGCGTCATCGTCAGCGCCTGAAACGACGACACGCCTGCCTCGGTAGGACGCCCCTGAAACATCAGGGTAATCATAAGTTTTATATGCCGTAATTGCAGAAAGCGACTACGCAGCGAGAAATAGAGGCCGACACCCAGACATAAAAATATTAACGCCGGGCTCCAGATAACACCATTAATTGCACTAACCAGTTCGTTCATGTATGACCCTTAGCGTGATGTTCCAGAGGAAACGATCCCCTGGCGAGTTTCTTTTTAGAATTTTGTCTGAACAAGTACGAAACATAGATAATTACCCAAAAGACACCAACTTAATTTTTACTGCTTAGTCATGTTCTGTGACAACATTCACGTTTAATTTTAAACCAATAATTAGCATGATCATTATATTCATAGATATTTTGTGGGTATTATAAATACATATCACATTTTCGTGACCTGTATAAAAAGCGTTCGCAGCAAATTAACAGTAATATTATTATTACCGCAAAACGGGGCGTAAATCCTGTTGAATGCTATAGGAAATAAATATGATTTAAAAAAGCCACGCGTGCAGAGGGAATAAAGGAAGCTTCCCGGCATAACGCCGGGAAGAAATGACTTAAAATGTGAAATGATCTTAGTCGGAGTACACTTCCAGCGTTCGTTGGCACAGCGCTGAGCGGACGCAGTCCTCTTTTGTGAAGCGGACCACCCCTATCATCTCATCTTCCTCAAAACGTGACATGGCATCGCTCAGGCCGGACTTCACGCCCGACGGCAGGTCACACTGGGTAATATCGCCGTTGACGATAACCGTCACGTTCTCCCCGAGGCGCGTTAAAAACATCTTCATTTGCGCAGCGGTCACATTCTGAGCCTCGTCAAGAATAACGACCGCATTTTCAAATGTACGTCCGCGCATATAGGCGAACGGCGCGATTTCCACCTTGCCAATCTCTGGTCGCAGGCAGTACTGCATAAAGGAAGCGCCCAACCGCTTCACCAGCACGTCATAGACGGGCCTGAAGTACGGGGCAAACTTCTCGGAAATATCGCCGGGCAGGAAGCCCAGATCTTCATCCGCTTGCAGTACCGGACGGGTAACGATGATCCTTTCCACGTCCTTATGAATCAGCGCCTCCGCCGCTTTGGCGGCGCTGATCCAGGTTTTCCCGCATCCGGCTTCCCCGGTTGCAAAGATGAGCTGTTTACTCTCGATAGCATTCAGGTAGTGCGCCTGAGCTTCATTCCGCGCCACAATTGGCGATGCATCGCGGCTGTCCCGCGCCATGCCAATGGATTCTACGCCGCTCATCTGCACAAGCGAGGTGACCGATTCTTCTTCACGCTGCTTATGGCTACGTGAATCCCGTCTCAGCACACGTTTTGCTTCACGACGAGCTTTGATCACTGCTTTCTGTCTTCCCATGGATAGCACCTTGAGTTGTTGGTATTCATCACACGCGCCAGCATCGGCACGATTATGCGCACGAACATCAGAGGGTTGGCTTCCTTGTAAGCCATTGCTTGCATTACCGGATGACGATATACAACGGCTACGCGCACCGTTATGCACGTCGGTAGAAAAAGGTTCTTGAGGTGAAGGAGAGAATTTGGTGGTGAAGAAATCGCTGCCGGAGTCTGAGCCTCCGCGCCGGGTACTGCGGTTGATGTGTTTACCTTGTCCAGTACAGGACGCAACCATTCGCGATCTCCATAGTGAGTTAGCATCACTGCCGGGAACTACCGCTGTCTTCTCTTAAGTACATCAGGAATTATCATAAATGCAACATTTATTTTACCTGAATGCAACTTTTAGGACTGCCCCTACATGGAAAATCAGTCTTATATAGAAATATTACAGAAATATAACAATAAGATAGTCCTTCGAAAAAATAATGTCCCCGCGAACTGTCGCAGGGACGATTATCAGGCTTCTATCAGACCCTGAGCGAGCCAGGCGTTCGCGTTACGCGCGCCGGGCAGGGCAAAGAAATAGCCGCCGCCGATGGGCTTAATATATTCCTCCAGCGCTTCGCCGTTGAGCCGCTTCTGCACGGTGAGGAATCCCTTCTCCAGATCGTGCTGATAGCAGACAAACAGCAGTCCCATATCAAGCTGACCGGAGTTGGTCACCCCCAGCGAGTAGCTGTAGCCCCTGCGCATCATCAGGCTGGATTGCGTCTCTTTGGTGCGAGGATTGGCGAGGCGAATATGGCTGTCCAGCGCGATGACATCCCCGTTCGGATCGCGGGCGTAGTCGGGTTCATCGTGCTCGTGCTTCATGCCGAGCGGTGCGCCGGTTTGCTTATCGCGACCGAAGATAGTTTGCTGCTCTTTCAGCGGCGTGCGGTCCCAGAACTCCACGTGGAACTGAATGATACGCACCGCCTGATAGGTGCCTCCGACCGCCCAGGCCGGTTCGCCCTGATCCGCCGTCACCCATACCACGTTCTTCATCAACGCGGTATTGCTGCTGTCCGGGTTGGCGGTGCCGTCTTTGAAGCCCAGCAGGTTGACCGGCGTCTCTTTCCCTTTACTGCGCGCGGCGTGGTCAGAGATAAAACCTTCCCGCTTCCAGCGCACGCTCAGCAGATCCGGGGTGTGCTTGATAATATCGCGCAGGGCATGGATCACCGTATCCTGGGTATTAGCGCAGATCTGCAACAGCAGATCGCCGTGGCACAGCGCCGCGTCGAGAGAATCATTCGGGAATCGCGTCATTTTTTGCAGCGTTTTCGGCTTCTGCTTCGCCAGTCCGTAGCGATCATCAAACAGCGATTCCCCCACCGACACGGTGATGGTCAGATTATCGGGAGCGATAAACGCGCCGAGGATGCCGGAATCCATCGGCGGCAGGCGCGGATTCGGTGTTTCCGGTGCGGGACCGCCGGCGGTGAGGAAGGCAATACGCGTGGTCAACAGCCTGAACAGACGCTCAAGGTCGGCTTTATCACTCGCCAGCGAATCGAAAGCCACCAGCATCATCGAGGCCTGCTGCGGCGTCAGGATCCCCGCCTGGTGCTCACCATAAAACGGCTGCGTTTCCATACGCGCATCCGGGGAGAGCGTGCCAGGGGCGCTTTGCGGTTTTGCCGCATGCGCCACCGGACAGCCTCCCGCCAGGGCAAACGCGCCGCCCAGCGCCCCTACCCCTTTTAACAACCGACGTCGGGAAGGTTCCGCCACGTCGTATTCGTCATGCTTGTTCATCGCTTAATCCAGACCCAGTACGCCACGCAGCAGGGAGAGATCTTCCGCCAGGGTGGTTATCGGGCCTTTCAGCGCGTTACGGTCAGCATCGGTCAGCTTGTCGTAGGTTTCGAACCCGTCTTTGGTGCGGTATTTCGCCAGGATAGCGTCAACTTTCTTAAAGTTGGCATCCACTTTCGCCAGCAGCTCGCCGTTCTCTTTTTGCAGCTGAGGCCGCAGCAGATCGACAATTTTCTGTGCGCCGTCGACGTTCGCCTGGAAGTCCCACAGGTCGGTGTGGCTGTAACGATCTTCTTCACCGCTGATTTTGCTGGCGGCCACTTCTTCAATCAGGCCCGCTGCGCCACCCACCACTTTCGACGGTGGGAATGCCAGCTCGCTGATGCGTTTTTGCAGCTCCAGCACGTCGCTGTTGAGCTGCTCGGCGTATTTCTCCATCCCACTGGTGGAGTTATCGCCAAACAGGGCTTTTTCCAGACGGTGGAAGCCGGTGAATTTCGGATCGGCGGCCTTCTGCTCGTAGTCGTCTTCACGGGCGTCAATGCTGCCATCGAGGTCAGAGAACAGTTCGGCAATCGGCTCAATGCGCTCGTAGTGCTGACGGGTAGGCGCATACAGGGATTTCGCTTTTTCGATGTCGCCTGCTTTCACCGCGTCGGTAAAGGCTTTGGTGCCTGCCACCAGGTCCGCTGTCTCTTTGGTGACGTAGGCTTTATAGGCGGTAATGGCGTCGCCGAGGCTCAGCAGCGCCGTGCCTTTGGCCGCGTCCGCCGTCGCTGCGCCTTTGACGATCAGCTTACCTTTCGGGTTAGTCAGCAGGCCGCAGGTCATGTCATATTCCCCGGGCTGAAGATTTGCGGTCATCTTCTGGCTGAAGCCCGGCGCGATATTCTCGCGCTCTTCCACCACCATCACCCCTTTCAGGATTTCCCACTCCAGCGCCTTCTGGCTGTGGTTCTGAATAATAAACTGCGTTTTACCGCTGTTAACCGTGATGGTCATCGGCTCGCACTGTTTATCGTTGACGGTGACTTTTACCTGCGGAATATCTGCCGCCTGAGCGGTGAAGGCAGACACGAACAGCGCGGCAATGCCTGCGCATAACGCACTACGACGGAACTGAATGGCCATGACTCTTCCCTTTAAAAGTATGTTGTAACTAAAACAGCACTTACGGCGCTACCCGCGACGTCTGCGAGCCGGTACGCGGCGGCATAGCGAACAGGATCAGCGCCGGAACCAGATAGATAAAGTACATCGCCACTTCGCTGACGCTCGGCGTTTCCTGGTAGCCGAAGATCCCTTCGAGCAGGGTACCGGTCAGTGAATGGGTCGACAGGACGTTGCTGAGATCGAACGCCACGTCCTGGAAGTGGTTCCACAGACCCGCTTCGTGGAAGGCGCGGATCGCCCCTGCCGCCAGCCCTGCGGCCACCAGCAGAATAAACAGGCTGGTCCACTTGAAGAACGCGCCCAGGTTAAGACGAATGCCGCCCCAGTAGAGCAGGAAGCCAAGCACAACCGCCGTGGCCAGCCCGAGCACCGCGCCCAGCGGCGGCCAGATGCCCACGTCCTGCTGAAAAGCCGCGAGCAGGAAGAACACAGACTCCAGGCCTTCACGCGCCACGGCGAAAAAGACCATCATGATCAGCGCCCAGCCGTGGTGGTTGCCTTTTTGCAGGGCGTTATCCACCGCCTGCTCAAGCTGTACCTTCACGTTACGGGAGACCTTGCGCATCCAGAACACCATCCAGGTGAGGATCACCACCGCAATCACGGCGACGATCCCTTCAAACAGCTCCTGCTCTTTCTGCGGGAACTCCCCGGTGGTTTCGTTGATGAGGATACCGAGGCCCAGGCAGAGCGCCGCAGCAAGGAAAACCCCAACCCACATGACGCCAATCCAGCGTCCGCGCTGGGTACGCTTCAGATAACTGGCGATAAGGCTAACAATCAGGGCCGCTTCAAGGCCTTCACGTAACATAATGAGAAAAGGAACAAACATGCCGACACCTTAAATGTTTATCGCGGTCAACTGATGCAAAGAAAAGTAAATTCTTGTGATAGTGATTATCATTACGGCAACAAGAAAAACAAGCGAAATGTGTTGCGTTTTGATGACCAGATGTAAACGCATTGCGGAGTAATAATTGCCTGAGTAACCGTTACGTTTATAAGGTATAACGAAAATGCCCATTTACGGTTAACCGGGGCTGTGGCTAAATGTCCGCCTCGAAAACCAACTGAAAATAAGCCATGTTTAAAATTGTCCATTTCCTGCTGGCGCTGGTGATTATTCTTGCGCTCGCCTGGCTGGTGAGTTTCGACCGCCGAAAAATTCGTATTCGTTTCGTTTTACAGCTGATCGTGATCGAAATCGCGCTGGCGTTCTTTTTCCTCCACGCAGAAAGCGGCCTGTTTATTATTAAATACGTTTCCGGTTTCTTTGAGTCGCTGCTTAAATTCGCTGCCGAAGGGACGAATTTTGTCTTTGGCGGGATGGGTGAAAAAGGGCTGGCGTTCATTTTCCTTGGCGTGCTCTGCCCCATTATTTTTATCTCGGCGCTGATTGGTATTCTTCAGCACTGGCGTATTCTGCCGATCTTTATTCGGGTGATCGGGACGCTGCTGTCAAAACTGAACGGCATGGGCAAGCTGGAATCCTTTAACGCGGTGAGTTCGCTGATCCTCGGTCAGTCGGAAAACTTCATTGCCTACAAAGGCGTGCTGGGCGATCTCTCCTCGCGTCGTCTGTTTACGATGGCTGCCACGGCCATGTCGACGGTTTCGCTGTCGATTGTCGGGGCCTATATGACTATGCTCGACGCCAGGTTTGTCGTCGCGGCGCTGATCCTGAACATGTTCAGCACCTTTATTATTCTTTCGGTCATTAACCCGGCCCGCCCGGAAGCGGAGCCGGATATCAGGCTGGAAAAACTGCACGAATCCCAGAGCTTCTTTGAAATGCTGGGCGAGTATATTCTGGCCGGTTTTAAGGTGGCGATGATTATTCTGGCGATGCTGATTGGCTTTATCGCCCTTATTAGCGCCATTAACGCCCTCTTCTCCGGCATATTTGGCATGAGCTTCCAGCAGATTCTGGGTTATGTGTTTTATCCGCTGGCGTGGCTTATTGGTATTCCGCTGAGCGATGCCTTAAGCGCGGGGAGCATTATGGCAACTAAACTGGTGGCGAATGAATTTGTGGCGATGATCGAGCTGCAAAAAATAGCCCATCAAATGTCACCGCGCGGGCTGGGGATTTTGTCCGTGTTCCTGGTATCGTTCGCTAACTTCGCTTCCATTGGCATTGTGGCGGGGGCAATAAAAGGTCTGAATGAGCAACAGGGTAACGTGGTGTCGCGGTTTGGTTTACGCCTGGTATACGGGGCAACGCTGGTAAGCCTGCTGTCGGCGAGCTTTGCGGGGTTGGTGCTGTAAGTTTTGTGCCCGGCGGCGCTTCGCTTGCACGGGCCTACGATACAACAACGGCGGGTTATCCCGCCGTTTTCATTAAAACTGCACGCACACCGGCTGGTCGACCCGCATCACCGACTCCTGCGCGAAGCGTGACTTATAGATCCCGCGCAACGCTTCGATATTCTTCTCACTCTGCGCGTCTTTAGCGTGGATCAGCATCAATGCCTTGCTCGGCTCGCGCGCCACTTTTCCATCATTCCCCAGCCACTGACCGCGCGCATCAAATACCGTTAAACCATCGCGAAAGCGTGGCGTCACGTCCTGGTCGACAAACTGCTGCCATTCGTTGCCTGTGATTTGCGCCCCGGCAGGACGGTTTAAGCCGAAATAAAGCGTGGTCTGCTGCATCTGATTTTCTGCTTTGCAGGTTTCCACCGCCGCGTGCTGTGCGGGTGCGCTACAGCCCGCCAGCATCACGAATGCTGCCACCATTAACCCTGTTTTAATTCTCATTGATGAAGACTCACATAGATGAAAGGACTATCCCCTCTCCCCACCGGGGAGAGGGTTAGGGTGAGGGGAAAATTACTCAGCCTGGAGCTTAGACGGCGGCGCTGAGTGATAGTGCGCGTCCGCCTCCGCAAAGCGTTTCTGCATAGACGCAGACGGCGCTTTACCCAGCAGGCTAAACACCACGATACCGAGGCTGCCGAAGATGAAGCCCGGAATGATTTCGTACAGGCCCAGCCACGCGAACTGTTTCCAGACGATAACGGTTACCGCACCGATAATCATCCCCGCCAGCGCGCCGTTGCGGGTCATGCGTGACCACAGTACAGAGAACAGCACCACCGGACCAAATGCCGCACCGAAGCCCGCCCAGGCGTAGCTCACCAGCCCCAGGACGCGGTTTTCCGGGTTTGCCGCCAGCGCAATCGCCACCAGCGCAACCACCAGCACCATAAAGCGCCCTACCCACACCAGCTCTTTCTGGCTCGCGCCCTTACGCAGGAACGCTTTGTAGAGGTCTTCGGTGATGGCGCTGGAGCACACCAGCAGCTGACAGCTCAGGGTGGACATCACCGCCGCGAGGATCGCGGAGAGCAGAATACCGGCAATCCACGGGTTGAACAGGATCTGCGCCAGCTCGATGAACACGCGCTCGGCGTTCTGGTTCACCGCGCCCGCCTGCGCCGGGTTGTTGTTGAAGTACGCGATACCGAAGAAGCCGACCGCACACGCCCCCGCCAGACACAGGATCATCCACGTCATGCTGATACGACGCGCGTGAACGATGGTGTGGTGAGAATCCGCCGCCATGAAGCGCGCCAGAATGTGCGGCTGGCCGAAGTAGCCCAGGCCCCAGCCCATCAGAGAGACAATGGCGACGAAGTTCAGCCCTTTCAGCATATCGACGTTTTCGATGCTCTTCTGCTTGATCACTTCCAGCGATTCGCCAAAGCCGCCGACGGTGAAAATGACAATCACCGGAGTCAGGATCAGGGCGAAGATCATCAGGCTCGCCTGCACGGTATCGGTCCAGCTTACCGCCAGGAATCCGCCCACGAAGGTATAGAGGATGGTTGCTGCGGCGCCGGCCCACAGGGCGGTTTCATAGCTCATGCCGAAGGTGCTTTCGAACAGGCGCGCGCCCGCCACGATGCCGGAGGCACAGTAGATGGTGAAGAACAGCAGGATCACCACCGCGGAGATAATGCGCAGGATACGGCTGTTATCTTCAAAGCGTCCGGTGAAGTAGTCCGGCAGCGTCAGGGCGTTGTTGTTGGCTTCGGTGTGCACGCGCAGACGGCCTGCCACCAGCTTCCAGTTGATCCACGCGCCGACGGTCAGACCGATGGCGATCCAGCTTTCGGAGATACCGGAGATGAAAATCGCGCCCGGCAGCCCCATCAGCAGCCAGCCGCTCATGTCGGAAGCGCCCGCAGAGAGTGCGGTGACCATCGGGCCTAAGCTGCGCCCGCCGAGGATGTAGTCGTCAAAGTTTTTAGTGGAACGCCATGCCAAAAACCCTATCAGGATCATGCCAAAAATATAAACGAGAAATGTCACCAGCATCGGTGTGCTAATAGCCATTCAAATTCTCCAAAATGTCGAGCGACAACCGTCCGGGTTGCCTTGTTATGTCATCACCGGAACGTAGTGATGTGTGTATGTGTTTCCGTTGGGCGCGCTATCCTGCCGTATACGCATCCCACTGACAAACGATTTAACACTGCATTTACATGAATTTCATCCCTGGTTTTATACGTCTTTCCTATAGGTTGCACTCGCTCACGCTTTTACGGGTTGCACCTTTAAAAAGTGTTAAGCACCGCATAAAAACTAGGCTCAGAAACCGCCGCACGTTCTTTTTCACAGCTAACTAATCGTTAACAATCCATTCATTTTCCAGCTTGCAGACCAGGTCACATTTAACACGGTTGCACAAAGTTGCAACATGGTGGATATTTCACGCTATCAACAGAACGCTATTACAGAACAACAGGAGTTTTGGCATGGGGATGACCACCATGGGGGTTAAGCTGGATGACGCTACCCGCGAACGGATTAAAACCGCTGCGACCCGCATCGACCGCACACCGCACTGGTTAATCAAGCAGGCGATTTTTAACTATCTGGAAAGACTGGAGAGTGAAGAAGGTCTGCCGGAGCTGCCTGCCCTGCTGGCGGGTGCAGCGAACGAAAGCGAAGAGGCCGCGACGGCCGTTGAAGAGAACCACCAGCCGTTCCTGGAATTTGCCGAGCAGATCCTGCCGCAGTCCGTCAGCCGCGCCGCCATTACCGGCGCTTACCGCCGCGCCGAAACCGACGCCGTGCCGATGCTGCTGGAGCAGGCGCGCCTGCCGGAAGCCGTTGCCGCCCAGGCGCACAGCCTGGCGTATCAGCTCGCCGACAAGCTGCGTAACCAGAAAACCGCCAGCGGACGCGCCGGTATGGTGCAGGGTCTGTTGCAGGAGTTCTCCCTCTCCTCGCAGGAAGGCGTGGCGCTGATGTGTCTGGCGGAAGCGCTGCTGCGTATTCCGGATAAAGCCACCCGCGATGCCCTGATCCGCGACAAAATCAGCAACGGCAACTGGCACTCCCACATTGGCCGCAGTCCGTCCCTGTTCGTTAACGCCGCCACCTGGGGCCTGCTGTTTACCGGCAAGCTGGTCTCCACCCATAACGAAGCCAACCTGTCGCGCTCCCTGAACCGCATCATCGGCAAGAGCGGCGAGCCGCTGATCCGCAAGGGCGTGGACATGGCGATGCGCCTGATGGGCGAGCAGTTCGTCACCGGGGAAACCATTGCCGAAGCGCTGGCGAACGCCCGCAAGCTGGAAGACAAAGGCTTCCGCTACTCCTACGACATGCTGGGTGAAGCGGCGCTGACCGCCGCCGACGCGCAGGCCTACATGGTCTCTTACCAGCAGGCGATCCACGCCATCGGTAAAGCGTCCAACGGTCGCGGTATTTATGAAGGTCCGGGCATCTCTATCAAGCTTTCCGCCCTGCACCCGCGCTACAGCCGTGCGCAGTACGACCGGGTGATGGAAGAACTCTACCCGCGCCTGAAGTCCCTGACCCTGCTGGCGCGCCAGTATGACATCGGCATCAACATCGACGCCGAAGAGGCGGACCGTCTGGAGATCTCCCTCGACCTGCTGGAAAAACTGTGCTTCGAGCCGGAGCTGGCGGGCTGGAACGGAATTGGTTTCGTTATCCAGGCCTACCAGAAACGCTGTCCGTTCGTCATTGACTACCTGATTGATCTGGCCAGCCGCAGCCGTCGCCGCCTGATGATCCGTCTGGTGAAGGGCGCCTACTGGGACAGCGAAATCAAACGCGCCCAGATGGAAGGTCTGGAAGGTTATCCGGTCTATACCCGCAAGGTCTATACCGACGTCTCTTACCTCGCCTGCGCGAAAAAACTGCTCGGCGTGCCGAACCTGATTTATCCTCAGTTCGCCACCCACAACGCCCACACCCTGGCGGCGATCTACAGCCTCGCGGGTCAGAACTACTATCCGGGCCAGTACGAGTTCCAGTGCCTGCACGGCATGGGTGAACCGCTGTACGAGCAAGTGACCGGTAAAGTGGCCGACGGCAAGCTGAACCGTCCGTGCCGAATCTATGCCCCGGTAGGTACCCACGAAACCCTGCTGGCCTACCTGGTGCGTCGTCTGCTGGAGAACGGGGCGAACACCTCCTTCGTTAACCGCATCGCCGATACCACCCTGCCGCTGGACGAACTGGTGGCCGATCCGGTACAGGCCGTTGAGAAGATGGCGGCGCAGGAAGGCCAGATTGGTCTGCCGCATCCGAAGATTGCCCTGCCGCGCGAGCTGTATGGTGCAGGTCGCGTCAACTCGGCGGGTCTGGATCTCGCCAACGAACACCGTCTGGCGTCGCTCTCTTCTGCCCTGCTAAACAGCGCATTGCAGAAGTGGCAGGCCAGGCCGATCCTTGAGCAGTCCGTTGAGGACGGTGAAATGCAGCCGGTGATCAACCCGGCAGAGCCGAAGGATATCGTCGGCTACGTGCGCGAAGCCACGGAAACGGAAGTGGAGCAGGCCCTGGAGAGCGCGGTGAACAACGCGCCAATCTGGTTTGCCACCCCGCCGCAGGAGCGTGCCGCCATTCTGGAACGCGCGGCGGTGCTGATGGAAGATCAGATGCAGCAGCTTATCGGCATTCTGGTGCGTGAAGCGGGTAAAACCTTCAGCAACGCCATCGCCGAAGTGCGCGAGGCGGTCGACTTCCTGCACTACTACGCCGGTCAGGTGCGCGATGATTTCGACAACGAAACCCACCGTCCGCTCGGCCCGGTGGTGTGTATCAGCCCGTGGAACTTCCCGCTGGCGATCTTCACCGGCCAGATTGCCGCGGCGCTGGCCGCAGGCAACAGCGTGCTGGCAAAACCGGCAGAGCAGACCCCGCTGATTGCCGCCCAGGGCATTAACATTCTGCTGGAAGCGGGCGTACCGGCGGGCGTGGTGCAGCTCCTGCCAGGGCGCGGTGAAACGGTCGGGGCCAAACTGACCTCCGATAACCGCGTGCGCGGCGTGATGTTTACCGGTTCGACCGAAGTGGCCTCCCTGCTGCAACGCAACATCGCCACCCGTCTGGATGCGCAGGGCCGTCCTACCCCGCTGATCGCTGAAACCGGCGGCATGAACGCCATGATCGTGGACTCCTCCGCGCTCACCGAGCAGGTCGTCGTTGACGTGCTGGCATCTGCCTTCGACAGCGCGGGCCAACGCTGTTCCGCCCTGCGCGTACTGTGCTTACAGGATGACGTGGCTGACCACACGCTGAAGATGCTGCGCGGTGCGATGGCGGAATGCCGCATGGGCAACCCGGGCCGTCTCACCACCGACATCGGGCCGGTCATCGACGCGGAAGCCAAAGCCAACATTGAAAATCACATTCAGACCATGCGTGCCAAAGGCCGTCCGGTGTTCCAGGCGGTGCGCGAGAACAGCGAAGATGCCCGCGAGTGGCAGACAGGCACCTTCGTGCCGCCAACGCTGATTGAGCTGGCAAGCTTCGACGAGCTGAAAAAAGAGGTCTTCGGTCCGGTACTGCACGTGGTGCGCTACAACCGTAACAACCTCAACGAGCTGATCGATCAGATCAACGCCTCGGGTTACGGCCTGACGCTTGGCGTGCATACCCGTATCGACGAAACCATTGCCCAGGTGACCGGCAATGCTAAAGTCGGCAACCTGTACGTCAACCGCAACATGGTTGGCGCGGTCGTGGGCGTGCAGCCGTTCGGCGGTGAAGGTCTCTCCGGCACCGGCCCGAAAGCGGGCGGTCCGCTCTATCTGTACCGCCTGCTGGCAAACCGTCCGGAAAATGCGCTGGGCGTGACGCTGGCGCGTCAGGACGCGGAATATCCGGTAGATGCGCAGGTGAAAGCCGTGCTGACCCAGCCGCTGGACGCGCTGATTAAGTGGGCTGAAAATCGTCCCGAGCTGCATGCGATTGCACAGCAGTACGGCGAGCTGGCGCAGGCGGGAACACAGCGTCTGCTGCCGGGTCCAACCGGTGAGCGCAACACCTGGACGCTGATGCCGCGCGAGCGTGTGCTGTGCGTGGCGGATAACGAGGAGGATGCACTGGTGCAGCTGGCAGCCGCAACGGCAACGGGCTGTGAGGTGCTGTGGCCGGAAGATGCCCTGCATCGCGACCTCGCCAAACAGTTGCCAAAAGCGGTCTCGGCCCGCATTCGCTTTGCGAAGGCCGATGCCCTGCTGACCCAGCCGTTTGACGCGGTGATCTACCACGGTGATTCCGACCAGCTGCGCGAACTGTGCGAGCAGGTGGCGGCCCGCAGCGGCGCGATTGTCTCGGTGCAGGGCTTCGCCCGCGGGGAGACCAACCTGCTGCTGGAGCGCCTGTACGTTGAGCGTTCGCTCAGCGTTAACACCGCGGCGGCGGGCGGTAACGCCAGCCTGATGACAATCGGTTAATCGTGTAAACTCTCCCCGGTGACGCTACGCTTACCGGGGCTACAAAATAGCCCAGGCCGGATAAGCACAGCGTATCCGGCTTTTTTACATGGAGGGGATGATGAAAAGAGTATTTCTCGCAGGTGCAGCCCTGCTCATGAGCGCCAGCGCGCTGGCCGACGAGTGCGATAACGCGACCACCCAGCTTGAACTGAACACCTGTAGCGCGCAGCAGTACCAGGCCGCCGATAAAAAGCTCAACGAGACGTATCAGGCTGCCATCAAACGTGCGGCAGCGCCTCAGCGCGATCTGCTGAAAAAGGCGCAGCAGGCGTGGATCAACCTGCGCGATGCGGACTGTGCGTTTATCGGTTCGGGTACGGAAGGCGGGAGCGTTCAGCCAATGATCGTTAACCAGTGTCTGGCGGAGAAAACCGCGGAGCGCGAAGCGTTTCTGGCCACGCTGATGCAGTGTGAAGAGGGCGACTTAAGCTGCCCTCTTCCGCCGGGGAACTAGCGCACGCGGATCCCTTCGATAATCATCCGCTGTACGTTTTCCAGGGTGCTCTGGAAAAACGTCTCGTCCTGGAGCGTTTTACCGGTCACCGCCTCGACCTGGGCCGCGAAGTCAGCGTAGTGCTGGGTTGAGGCCCAAATCATGAAGATCAGATGATGCGGATCGACGGGCGCCAGTTTTCCGCTGGCGACCCATCCGGCAATAATGGCCGATTTATCGTCCACCAGCTGCTTTAAATCGCCGGTCAGCTCCGCCTGCAACAGCGGCGCGCCCTGCAACATCTCCAGGCAGAACAGCCTTGATGCCTGCGGGTAATCACGCGATACCTCCAGCTTCAGGCGTATGTACTCCTCTATCGCCACCAGCGGGGCCAGCTCTTCGCGAAATGCCTTGAGAGGTGCCAGCCAGATATCGAGGATCTGCTGCATCACCGCGATATAGAGCGCCTCTTTTGACGGGTAGTAGTAGAGCAGATTGGTTTTGGACACCCCGGCCTGCTCCGCCACCTGCTCAAGGCGCGTACCGTGAATACCAAACTGCGAAAATGTCTCCAGCGCAGCGCTGAGGATCGCCTGTTTCTTGGCGCTCACCGCCTGCGAACGTTTACCGGGTGTTTTCACTGCGCCTTGTGTCATTTTCGCTCTCCATTTTCTGTCCTGCGCTCAGCATAGCAAAACCCCCGTCTCGCCACGACCTTCTGCACCCTCAGCGCGCATGAGTGCCTGTTTTCTGTGCAATGATTTTGACCATCCAGTCCACATTTTCGCTGTTAATTTTAACAACCATCATTTAACACATTAATAACAAAGTGATTTTCAAAACTGGCACTGCCTTTGCAAAAACATCGTGACACCTGCGACGTAATGAAGAGAGGTTCGTGATGAAAATTGGCGTATTTGTACCGATCGGCAACAACGGCTGGCTTATCTCGACCACTGCCCCGCAATACATGCCGACCTTTGAGCTGAATAAAGCCATCGTGCAGAAAGCGGAGCACTACCACTTCGACTTTGCGCTCTCGATGATCAAGCTGCGCGGTTTCGGCGGTAAGACCGAATTCTGGGACCACAACCTGGAGTCTTTCACCCTGATGGCGGGCCTGGCGGCGGTAACCTCGCGCATCCAGATTTACGCCACCGCCGCCACCCTTACCCTTCCCCCGGCAATCGTGGCGCGGATGGCCTCCACCATCGACTCCATCTCCGGCGGGCGCTTTGGCGTTAACCTGGTCACCGGCTGGCAAAAGCCGGAGTACGAGCAGATGGGGATCTGGCCGGGGGACGATTACTTCTCCCGTCGTTACGACTACCTGACTGAATATGTGCAGGTGCTGCGCGATCTATGGGGCACCGGCAAAAGCGATTTCAAAGGCGACTTCTTTACCATGAACGACTGCCGCGTCAGCCCGCAGCCGTCGGTGCCGATGAAGGTGATATGCGCCGGACAGAGCGACGCGGGAATGGAATTCTCGGCGAAATACGCCGACTTCAACTTCTGCTTCGGCAAAGGCGTTAACACCCCGGCCGCCTTCGCGCCCACCGCGGCACGCATGAAAGCGGCCGCCGACAAAACCGGGCGCGACGTGGGCTCCTACGTGCTGTTTATGGTGATTGCCGACGAAACCGACGACGCCGCGCGCGCCAAATGGGAACGATACAAGGACGGCGCGGATGACGAAGCGCTGAGCTGGCTTACCGAGCAGAGCCAGAAGGATACCCGCTCCGGCGCGGACACCAACGTTCGCCAGATGGCCGACCCGACGTCTGCCGTCAATATCAACATGGGCACCCTGGTTGGCTCGTATGCCAGCGTGGCCAGAATGCTCGACGAAGTGGCTGCCGTGCCCGGCGCCGAAGGCGTGCTGCTGACCTTCGATGATTTTCTCACCGGCGTGGAAACTTTCGGCGAGCGCATTCAGCCGCTGATGCAGTGCCGCGCCCACATCCCTGCCGTGACGAAGGAGGTGGCGTAATGACGACCCTCAACGCTCGCCCGGAAGCCATTACCTTTGACGCGCAGCGCAGCGCGCTGATCGTGGTGGATATGCAAAACGCCTATGCCAGTAAAGGCGGGTATCTGGATCTGGCCGGGTTTGACGTCTCCACCACGCAGCCGGTGATTGAGAACATCAAAACCGCCGTGAGCGCCGCACGTGCTGCGGGCATGCTGATCGTCTGGTTCCAGAACGGCTGGGACGACCAGTACGTCGAGGCTGGCGGTCCCGGCTCACCCAACTTTCACAAATCCAACGCCCTGAAAACCATGCGCCAACGGCCCGAACTCCAGGGCACGCTGCTGGCGAAAGGCGGCTGGGATTATCAGCTGGTGGATGAGCTGGTACCGGAATCCGGCGATATCGTGCTGCCGAAACCGCGCTACAGCGGCTTTTTCAATACCCCGCTCGACAGCCTGCTGCGCAGCCGGGGCATTCGCCATCTGGTCTTTACGGGCATTGCCACCAACGTGTGCGTGGAGTCGACCCTGCGCGACGGCTTTTTCCTCGAGTATTTTGGGGTGGTGCTGGAGGATGCCACCCATCAGGCCGGGCCGGATTTTGCCCAGAAAGCCGCCCTGTTCAATATCGAAACCTTTTTTGGCTGGGTCAGTAACGTCAATGATTTCTGCGACGCGCTGGATCCCCCGCTCGCCCGCATCGCCTGAGGAGAACCGCTATGCCGAAATCCGTGATTATTCCGCCGGGCACCAGCACCCCGATTGCCCCGTTTGTCCCCGGCACCCTCGCCGACGGCGTGGTGTATGTCTCGGGCACGCTGCCGTTTGATAAAGACAACAACGTGGTGTTTATCGATGACCCAAAGGCGCAAACCCGCCACGTGCTGGAGACAATCAAAACCGTGATCGAAACGGCGGGTGGGACGATGGAGGACGTGACCTTCAACAGCATCTTTATCACCGACTGGAAAAACTACGCCGCGATTAACGAGATTTACGCGGAGTTTTTCCCCGGCGATAAACCGGCGCGGTTTTGCATCCAGTGCGGGCTGGTAAAGCCCGAAGCGCTGGTTGAAATTGCCACCGTTGCGCACATCGCGAAGTGAGGCGGCCATGATACTGTCCATTTCACCGCCCCCCTTTGCGGGCGCGCCCGTGGTGGTACTGATTGCCGGGCTCGGCGGCAGCGGCAGCTACTGGCTGCCCCAGCTCGCCGTGCTGGGGCAGGAGTATCAGGTGGTGTGCTACGACCAGCGGGGCACGGGGAACAACCCGGATACCCTGCCGGAAGACTACACCCTCGCACACATGGCCGACGAGCTTGCGCTGGCGTTAGCCGGGGCCGGGATCGCCCGTTACTGCGTGGTCGGCCACGCGCTGGGGGCGCTGGTCGGTCTGCGGCTGGCTATCGATAAGCCCGACGCCCTCACCGCGCTGGTCTGCGTCAACGGCTGGCTGACCCTCAATGCCCATACCCGCCGCTGTTTTGACGTTCGCGAACGTCTGCTGCATGCGGGCGGGGCGCAGGCGTGGGTAGAGGCACAGCCGTTGTTCCTCTACCCGGCAGACTGGATGGCCGCCCGCGCCCCGCGGCTGGAGGCCGAGGACGCGCTGGCGCTGGCCCATTTTCAGGGCAAAGCCAATCTGCTGCGCAGGCTGCATGCCCTTAAACAGGCCGATTTCAGCCGCCACGCTGCACGCGTTCGCTGCCCCGTGCAGATTATCTGTTCCACCGACGATCTGCTGGTGCCGTCCGTCTGCTCCGCTGAACTGCACGCCGCCCTCCCGCACGCCCGCAAAACGGTCATGCGCCAGGGCGGGCATGCCTGCAACGTTACCGCGCCGGACACCTTTAACACTCTGCTGCTGAACGGGCTTGCCAGCCTGCTGCACAGCCCAGAACCCGCTTTGTAAGGAGCTTGAATGAGCGAAGCCATCACGCCCGCCGCGCTGGAAACGCTGTTTACCGGCGCACGTACCCATAACGGCTGGCTGGATATACCGGTCAGTGACGAGACGCTGCGCGAGATTTATGACCTGATGAAATGGGGGCCGACGTCCGCCAACTGCTCCCCGGCGCGCATTGTGTTTGTGCGAAGCCCGGAAGGAAAAGAGAAGCTGCGCCCGGCGCTCACCAGCGGCAACCTGGAGAAAACGCTCACGGCCCCGGTCACGGCGATTGTCGCCTGGGACAGCGAGTTTTATGAGCGCCTGCCTGAACTGTTCCCGCACGGCGATGCCAGAAGCTGGTTTACCGCAAGCCCCGCGCTGGCGGAAGAGACCGCCTTTCGCAACAGTTCGATGCAGGCCGCGTACCTGATTTTCGCCTGTCGCGCGCTCGGGCTGGACACCGGGCCGATGTCGGGTTTTGACCGGGAAAAAGTGGACGCGGCCTATTTCACGGGCACGCTGCTCAAAAGCAATCTGCTGATTAACATCGGCTATGGCGATACGACCAAACAGTACGGACGCCTGCCGCGTCTGGCCTTTGACGATGCCTGCGGGCTGGCGTAAGGAGCGAATGTGATGACACCGGATAAACAAACCTTTCGCGACGCTATGGCCTGCGTCGGCGCAGCGGTCAATATCATCACCACCGACGGCCCGGCGGGAAAAGCGGGCTTCACCGCCAGCGCGGTATGCAGCGTAACCGATTCCCCGCCCACTCTGCTGGTTTGCCTCAACCGTGGCGCGTCCGTCTGGTCGACGTTTAGCGAAAACCGCACCCTGTGCGTTAACACACTGAGTGCCGGACAGGAGCCATTATCCAACCTGTTTGGCGGTAAAACGCCGATGGCGGAACGCTTTGCCGCCGCTCGCTGGCAAACGGGCGACACGGGCTGCCCGCGTCTGGAGGACGCGCTCGCCTCGTTCGACTGCCGTATCAGCCAGGTGGTCAGCGTCGGTACTCACGACATTCTGTTCTGCGACATTGTATCCATCGTACGCCACCCGGCGCCGCAAGGGCTGGTGTGGTTTGACCGCGGCTATCACGCACTTATGCGACCCGCCTGTTAATCCGCATTCAGGAGACAGATCATGTTCGGACTTCCCCACTGGCAGTTGAAATCGACCTCCACAGAAGCAGGCGTGGTCGCGCCGGATGAAAGGCTCCCGCTCGGGCAGACCATGGTGATGGGCGTGCAGCATGCGGTCGCGATGTTTGGCGCGACGGTGCTGATGCCCATGCTGATGGGGCTGGATCCTAACCTCGCCATTTTGATGTCGGGTATGGGTACCCTGCTGTTCTTTTTTGTCACCGGCGGGCGTGTGCCCAGCTATCTGGGCTCCAGCGCCGCCTTCGTGGGGGTGGTCATTGCAGCGACCGGGTTTAACGGTCAGGGTATTAACCCCAACCTGAGCGTGGCCCTCGGCGGCATTATCGCCTGTGGGCTAGTCTACACCCTGACCGGTCTGGTGGTGATGAAAGTCGGCACGCGCTGGATCGAGCGAATGATGCCCCCCGTCGTCACCGGGGCGGTGGTGATGGCGATAGGCCTGAACCTCGCGCCGATTGCGGTGAAGAGCGTATCCGGCTCGCCGTTTGAAAGCTGGATGGCGGTGATAACGGTGCTGTGCATCGGCGTGGTGGCGGTCTTTACGCGCGGCATGATCCAACGGCTGCTGATCCTGGTCGGGCTGATTGCGGCCTGTCTGATCTACGCGCTGCTGGCGAACGTGTTCGGTCTCGGCAAACCGGTTGATTTCACACTGATTCACCAGGCCGCCTGGCTCGGCCTGCCGCAGATGACCTCCCCCACCTTTAACGCTCAGGCGATGATGCTCATCGCGCCTGTCGCGGTGATTCTGGTGGCTGAAAACCTGGGCCACCTGAAAGCCGTAGCGGGAATGACCGGGCGCAATATGGATCCGTATATGGGGCGGGCGTTTGTGGGAGACGGTCTGGCGACCATGCTCTCCGGCTCGGTCGGCGGCAGCGGCGTGACCACCTACGCGGAAAACATCGGCGTGATGGCAGTGACCAAAGTCTATTCGACGCTGGTCTTCGTGGCGGCGGCGGTGATGGCGATGCTGCTCGGTTTTTCCCCAAAATTCGGCGCATTGATCCACACCATCCCGGCCCCCGTGATTGGCGGCGCCTCGATTGTGGTATTTGGTCTGATTGCCGTCGCGGGGGCACGCATCTGGGTGCAGAACCATGTTGATCTGAGCCAGAACGGTAACCTGATCATGGTGGCGGTAACGCTGGTGCTGGGGGCGGGTGATTTCGCCCTGACGCTGGGCGGGTTTACGGTGGGCGGGATTGGCACGGCGACCTTCGGCGCGATCCTGCTCAACGCCCTGCTGAGCCGCCGGAAAAGGGATGTACCGCAAGGAAAAGCCATCACCCCCTCCACCTGAAATACGTGCCGCTTTCTTGCCGGGTGACGCTACGCTTACCCGGCCTACAATTGGCAAGTAGGCCCGCGCAAGCGAAGCGCCGCCGGGCTAAACGGGCAGGCTGCGCGTTATTAGCTATCTGCCCCTTGTTCAGCGCTCAATCCGGCAGTCGCCTTACGTCGTTTTTTTAACTTCAACTCGCTCACCAGCACCCCGGCGATAATAAACGCCGCGCCCACCAGCGCCAGCAGCGGCAGACGCTCCCCGGCGAGTCGCCCGAAAATACCCGCCCATACCGGTTCACCGGTATAAATGACCGTCGCCCGAGTTGGGGATACGCTGCGCTGCGCCCAGTTCATGGTGACCTGGATAATGGCGCTGAAAATGCCCAGCCCCAGCGCCACGACGATAAGCCCGGTAGACATCGGCGGGACGGACTCCCCTGCCGGCACCATCGTCGCGAACGCCACCAGCGACGCGGTGGTAAGCTGCACCACCGTCACCCGCTTGACGTCCACTTTTCCTGCCCAGGCGCTAATCAGAATAATTTCTGCCGCAATGGCGACGGCCCCCACCAGAGTGATGATCTCCCCCGGCCCCAGCGCCAGCAGATTATTTTCCGGCCCGGCTAATAAAATAAGTCCGATGAACGCCAGCACGATGCCAA
Organism: Enterobacter cloacae complex sp. IR5441; assembly: GCF_049238215.1. Lineage (NCBI taxonomy): Bacteria > Pseudomonadati > Pseudomonadota > Gammaproteobacteria > Enterobacterales > Enterobacteriaceae > Enterobacter > Enterobacter cloacae complex sp. IR5441. The sequence goes on along the minus strand of NZ_JBMKIA010000008.1, from coordinate 51,651 downwards.
TGCACGACATCAGGCCCGGCATTCTGCCGAGGCACAGCCACTGCAACAGCGGCACCAGCGGTACGTACATGGCGGTGATGAAGGCGGATTTACTGCTGGAGATAGACTGGAGCCCCCACGTTTGCAGGCTGTAGCCCATGGCAATCGCCACACCAATGGTGACACCCGCCTTAAGCTCTCTCAAGGTCAACCCGCGCAGGGTTTTCAGCGAAATAAGCGCCACGGCAATCGCCGCGGTTGCAAAGCGCAGCCCTACAAAGAAAAACGGATCGCTTATCGTGACCGCGTACTGAACGGCAAGAAAGGTTCCGCCCCAGAACATGGTGATCAAAATCAGGATCGCTTCCTGAGGCTTAATGGAGAAGGTAAAACGGGAAACGGACATGGGACACCAGCACGAAGAATCAATCCTGTAGTGTGCGATGCCTTTGATGACAGTTCAATGTAGCAGACATAAAAAAACCGCCGGGAAACCCGGCGGCAGGGAGTTAACCCGGCGTACTACTTGTTGCTGCCGTGGCTATTTTTACCCCCTTTTTTACCAGCCTCTGATGCGCGCTGAGGGTCGTTTTTGAAGTTGCCCCCGCTAGACTGGCCACCTTTACGACCTGCTTCTGATGCTCTTTCACGGTCTTCAGCGAAATTACCTGAACCACCACGATGGTTTGCCATCTCTAACCTCCAGAGTGTGAAACATTAGACATCATATTGCATTCAGTAAAAGAGGATTCTTTCACCTCGCGGCTCAAGGACAGTGCCTTTATCTGTGCCGCGTGAAACTAAGCTTAGTGTAATGCGGCTATCCGGCAAGCGAGAGGTAATATTCTGCAACATGATCTCAGCCTTTCGTATGAAATATCGGGGAAGTTATTCATAAGCCATTCTTATATTTTGAAAAATCCGCGCCGCGAAAGTTGTTTCATTTTGCTACAAGGCGCGTAACCAAAAGATATTGTTATATATCAAAGAAATGCCGTTCATTTTTGCAGTCTGGCTGTGATGTCATATCTTTAAAGGAACGCAGCGATCCGCTGTAAGAAAAACCAACGAGGAGTGATGCAAAATGGCAAAAGTTCTGGTGCTCTATTATTCCATGTATGGACACATTGAAACCATGGCTCACGCAGTAGCAGAAGGCGCAAACAGAGTAGACGGCGTTGAGGTCGTGGTTAAACGCGTACCGGAAACCATGCAGGCGGAAGCCTTCGCCAAAGCCGGGGGGAAAACACAAAACGCCCCGGTCGCCACCCCGCAGGAGCTCGCGGACTATGATGCCATTATCTTCGGCACCCCGACCCGCTTCGGCAATATGTCCGGCCAGATGCGCACCTTCCTCGACCAGACGGGCGGGCTCTGGGCCTCCGGCGCGTTATACGGCAAGCTGGCCAGCGTGTTCAGCTCTACCGGCACGGGCGGCGGCCAGGAGCAGACGATCACCTCCACCTGGACTACTCTTGCCCATCATGGGATGGTGATTGTGCCGATTGGCTACGGCGCGCAGGAACTGTTCGATGTTTCCCAGGTTCGTGGCGGGACACCGTATGGTGCGACCACCATTGCCGGTGGCGATGGTTCACGTCAGCCAAGCAATGAAGAACTTTCAATCGCCCGCTATCAGGGTGAATACGTCGCGGGTCTTGCCAAAAAACTGAACGGCTAACCCAACAGGAGGACAAGTATGCCAACTCAAGAATCCAAAGCTCACCACGTGGGCGAATGGGCAAGTTTACGCAATACCTCTCCGGAGATTGCCGAAGCCATCTTTGAAGTCGCCAATTATGACGAAAAGCTGGCTGAGCAGATTTGGGAAGAAGGCAACGATGAAGTGCTAGTTCGCGCCTTCGAAAAAACCGACAAAGACTCGCTGTTCTGGGGCGAGCAAACCATCGAACGTAAAAACGTCTGAACGTTCCCCCCGCCCACGCGGGGGGTTATCTTCTATTTCGCCGCGTTGTTCATCACCGCATTGAATTTATCGACAGGACAGAAGCCGTTGCCATCCACCGGACAGCCCTTCAGCTCCAGCGTCACGCGCTGCGCAGGGGATTGCAGCGACAGTACGCTGGCGTTACGCAGTTGCTCTGAACTCTGGTAGACATACTCAATTTTCATCAGCTCCTGATTAGTGTTTTTGTCATGCCAGCGCTGGAAGACAATTTTACCGCCAATCGGGGTTCTTTCCTGCTGGTCGTGCAGCTGATAAGGCCTGAAGTCCAGCGCGGTCAGCAGCGAGGCGATGTTGGAGTCGTGCCCCACCAGCAGGGTGATTTTTGGCGCTTTTGCCTGTTCGGTCACCAGCGCTTTATCAATGTACTTCACCAGCGGTTTAGCCACGTTCTGCGCCACCTCCGTCGACGTAAACAGCGAGTCCTGATAGCCGTTTTTCAGCTTCGACAGCACGCGCCACTGCTGATCGGTTTTGATTTCCCCCCAGGCCACCTGGTCTGTCGGGAAGCCTTCGTAATACTGAAGCGTGAACGCATCAACCAGCGAGTTACCCACCTTCAGCGGCCCAGAGACGCCCGGCTCTTTTTCATAATCGGCGCTGAACGTATCTTTCGCCTCCGTCAGGGAGCAGACTTTTTTCTCCTTGCAGGACGGCGATTCGCTGTAGTTTGTCAGCTGTTCCAGCAGTTTGTAGCTTTCATCCAGCTGCATTTTCTGCCGTTCCGTCTCCATCGCTTTCAACGCTTTCTCGCGAAACTCAGGGGAGTTATCGGTAATGACCGGATTGAAGGTGGGGTCCATGGTGCCCATTTTTTCCTGGTGATGCACAGGAACATCGCACCCGGGGAACGCGCCGGTGATAAAGAACTGCGCGGTCGCCACGGTGCGCTGGAGGCTGTTGGCGTAGGCATAGACGGCATCCGCTGGCGGGCATTCACCCGTCTTCACCATCCCCTGCTCTGCCAGCCACTCGCGCATATAGTGACCCATATACACTTCCAGTACGCCGCCTTTGGTGGTGAGCTGTCCACCCGGGACGTCCCACTCCGGCCACTGCTTCGGCGTGGACTGCTCCAGCACGCTGCCGTTATTGGCAAGCGGCGCGCGCAGGTTGTGGCGGCTCATGATGAGCACCTGTTCCAGCTGATAGCCGTCCGGCGTGTCCTGCGCCTGTGCGCCAAAGGTCACGGAAAGGGTACCTGCCACGGCAACTGCGAGTAGTGCTTTTCTCATCCCTAATTCCTCACACGTTTTTAATGTCGCCCTGAGTGTGACAGATCCGTGACAGGTTTTTCGGGAAGCATTTCTCAAACTGATGATTAACGTGCTTACGGCGTGTGCCGATGAGTTTTATAAAAAAACCATACCCCACCGGAGAATTCGCTGTGAAACGTACCCGCCTTGAAGAGAGCACCTGCCCCGTCGCCCGTTCGCTGGATATTATCGGCGACTGGTGGTCGCTGCTGATTGTTCGCGACGCGCGCTGCGGGGTCGCAGTCGATATTCTGGTGGCCTATCTCACCGATGAAGCGGGGATCCGCGCTACGTAAAACAGTAGCCTAACGCTGAAGCTGGTCGCCGTATTCGCTCATCCAGGCGGCCAGCGGCGAGAGTGCGTCCTGAAGGGTTAGCCCCAGCTCGGTGATCTGATACTCCACGCGCGGCGGGATCTCCGGGTAGACCGTTCGCGTCACCAGCCCGCGCTGCTCAAACAGGCGCAGCTGCTTCGTCAGCTCTTTCTGGGTGATGGGGGCAGCGGCACGCAGCAGATCGCCAAAGCGAACGGGCGTATTGAACACAATCAGGCGATAGAGAATGGGGATCGCCCACTTACCGGAAATCAGGTTCACAAACTGCGTCATCGGGCAGGTATACGCCTCAGATTTTTTTTCGCAGCACGCTTCCAGCAGCTCTGCCATTTCACACCTCTTGCCTCGTTAGTATCCATTTGGTACCTGGTTTCCTTTCGATACTAACGTTTCTATAGTGCTTTCTCCAGAGACATTTCAGGAGAAGAACATGGGTCGTTTAACCGATAAGTATACGTTGATTACCGGCGGCACCAGCGGTATCGGTCTCGCCACCGCGCAGGCGTTTATCGCCGAAGGGGCGCGCGTCGCCGTGACCGGACGCAACCCGGATACCCTCGTCGAAGCAGAGCGCATTCTGGGCGATAAGGCCTGGGTGATCCCAACCGACGCAGGCGATATTTCGTCGCAAAAAGCGCTGGCGGAGACCCTCACCGCCCGCTGGCCACGCCTGGATGCGGTCATTCTCAACGCCGGTGACGTAACGCACGCGCCGCTGGAAGCCTGGCAGGAAGAGGCCTGGGATCGTCTGATGAACATCAACCTGAAAGGACCGTTCTTTTTAATTCAGGCGCTGCTGCCGCTGCTGAATAACCCATCCTCGGTGATCCTCTGCGGCTCCGTGAGCGCGCGCATCGGCCTGCCCACCAGCAGCGCGTATGCCGCGAGCAAGGCCGCCCTGCTGTCGCTGGCGCGTACACTGTCGGCGGAGCTGCTGCCGCGCGGGATCCGCGTCAACGGTCTGAGTCCCGGTCCGGTGGAAACCCCGGCGTTTACGAAAACGGGCTTAAGCGACGAGGCGCTTAACGCGATGATGGCAGAGGTCATTAAGCTGGTGCCGCTGGGCAGAATGGGCTCGACGACCGAGCTGGCAAAAGCCGCACTCTATCTGGCCTCCGACGAGTCGAGCTACACGGTGGGAACGGAACTGCTGGTGGACGGCGGAATGGGGAGCCTGTAATTCAAAAGGCGCTGATGCCGGTGACCGCGCCGACATACAGCGCCGCCCACGCACAGGCGGAAAGCAGGCTGACGGCGTAGACCTTGACGGCGTTCAGCCTGAGCATCCCGGCCGCCAGCGGGACGATGTAACGCAACACCGCCAGGAAGCGCGACGTAAAAAGCACGATGACTCCGTTCTTTTGCAGCTGATGCTGGACCCGCAGGAACTTATTGGCATGCTTTGAGGTGAAGCGCGTGACCATCCGGGTATGCCCCATCAGTTGGCCGATATGGTAATTCAGCACCGAACCCGCCGTTGCCCCCATCACCACGGCGAGCCACGTCAGCGCAGGATGCATGCTCCCCTGGCTGACGGTAATGCCTGCCAGCAGCATCACCGACGCGGGCGGCAGCACGGAGGAGATCAGCACCGTCGATTTGCTCAGCGCCATCACGAATAACAGCACAAACAGATGTGCCGGATATAGCGCAAAATGATTCAGCAGGTTATCAAACCATGTCATTTTCCCCTCCCCCGTTAATAATTTAATTGTCCATTTAAAATGAATAACCTTAAATAAACCCTCAACATTTTATTAATAAGATTTACCTAAACCGTTCTTAAACATTATTTAATTTTCTGAGCACTAAATTTAAACAGGCGTATTATCCCTCTCGTTTTACAACGATCTCGTTATGGCGAGGCTCCTGTACAAATACACGTTATCGCTCTGGTGGGTTCGAGAGAACCGGCACAGGGTAAAACAGGCACTGTCGAATCAAGGCTTTGTCAGTATAACTTCCCTTGTGGGATACGGTGTACAGTGCTGAACCCAGGACGTGGGGATCTCCTTTCCGACATGCCCTGTCTTGCTCGCCCCTGAGAGATTTTATTATTCAAAGGGAATTTACTATGTCTTACGCTATTCACAACCAAAACCTGGCTTTTAATGACAGCGCCATCGCGCAATATATGAATACCGATTTTATCGTTATCGATATTTCATTATGCGTAGCTCTGGCACGCGAGCAGTTCTTTGAAAAATTAAAAGATGATGATATTCCGTCGCATATTTTTATCGAAGATAACGGTCGCCTCGCAGGTTTAATCGCCGTACGCAAATTATTGCAGGCCACGGATACCGTGCAGCCTGTTAAGGGGTTGATGATATCGGATTTTATTCAGCTCAAACCGGAAGATGAGCGGGCGGATGTCGCCGGGCTGCTGGCGCACGCGGGTGCGGATGTAGTGCCGGTGGTGACCCACGGCAAGCTGGTGGGCTGCCTTACCGAGCGTGAAATCGCCCATCTGCTGGAAGATGACGTTACTGAAGATGCCCAGCTTCAGGGGGCGACGCTGCCGCTGGAGAAGCCCTATCTGGAAACCAGCGCCTTCAGCCTGTGGAAGAAACGCTCCGTCTGGCTGCTGCTGCTGTTTGTTGCGGAAGCGTATACCAGTTCGGTGATCCAGCATTTTGAAGAGGCGCTGGAATCTGCCATCGCGCTGGCGTTCTTTATTCCGCTGCTGATTGGCACCGGCGGAAACAGCGGGACGCAGATCACCTCGACGCTGGTGCGCGCCATGGCGCTGGGTGAAGTCCACCTTCGCGATGTGGGTCGCGTGCTGCGCAAAGAGATCAGCACCTCGTTAATGATTGCCGCCACGCTGGGTCTGGCGGGCTGCGTTCGCGCCTGGATGATGGGTATTGGGATGGAAATCACGCTCATCGTCAGCCTGACGCTGGTCTGCATTACACTGTGGAGCGCCATCGTCTCGTCGGTGATCCCGATGGTACTGAAACGCTGCAAAATCGATCCGGCGGTAATCTCCGCACCGTTTATCGCCACGCTAATCGACGGGACCGGGCTGATTATCTACTTCAAAATCGCGCAGTATACGCTGGGGCTGGAATAACGAAAAAACCCTGCGATATTGCTATCGCAGGGTTTTCGAATTTGGCGGAAGCGTAGAGATTCGAACTCTAGAACCCTTTCGGGTCGCCGGTTTTCAAGACCGGTGCCTTCAACCGCTCGGCCACGCTTCCAAAGTGAGGCGCACTATAAACATCTCTGAGCATGATGTAAAGCACGAATTTGCATAACATTACACGTCTTCCGTCCTCCCCTTCCGTCCCGCTGATTTCTTCGCCATCGACTGGCTAAAATGTAAACATTTATTTTTACATTCATAACGTTTATTAGATTCGCGGGTGGTCATTTAGACTCTTTTTCGCACAACACCCATTAACCGTAGATCACTGCGATAAGAGATTAGCCATGACTTTATTTAACGACGATTATGAATTTTTTATTTATCAGTGATAACTATTACCTTTGCCATGGTGTATCAAGCTCCCTGACATCAACCCATTTGATTCGCGATGACGCGGATATTCACGATCTTGATGGGGTCGATCAGGCAATGGATTTTATCATTGCGATTGAACAGGATAAGTTACGCAATAAAACCATTCGGCAGGTCAAAAAAGTTAAGCGTGATTACATTGTCCTGATGCATGAGATAGAAGCCAACCGCGCAGTGAGAATCGATAATATTATCTATTCGTCGATGCATTTTACTGCTCACCCTTTTCAGCAGCTGATGCGCTTTTACCGGGCGCTCAGGACACACTCCTTTACGCGACGCGAATATGACGTGCTGAAGCTGTTTCATTTGGAAAACCATGAGATCGCGAAAAAGCTGCAACTGTCACAAAAAACGACCAGCACCTACCGCGTGAGGATCCTCGAGAAATTAAATATGCGCTCAAAAAACATTCTGGCGATGACCCGTGTAAAATCGGTGATCGTCGATTAAAAGCTGTAACATTTTGCCTTGCCACAAAAAAACCGGGCCGTCACGTTTCGCCCTGAGGGGGTTTGGCTGGCGCGGTATACCAGTTCTCTTTGGCAACCATTACGCTGCCCTCTGGCTGCATAACAAAATTCGGGGACATGATCTGCACGTTAAATTCGTTAAACACATCCTGTATCTGGCTATGCAGTTCATTGCGGGCAACCGCGAGGGACTGTTCGGGCAGCAGACGGACCTGCAATTCGTAAGCGATATACCAGTCCATTAACCCTAACTGGCGTACCAGCGGCGGCTCGGAAAGGTCAATCCCTTTTGCCCGTTTCGCGGCCAGCTCCAGCATGGCATGCACCTGACGCCATGGGGTGTCATAACCGATCGTGACGCTGACCGTCAGATTGAGGCTGCCATCGGGCTGTAGCGCGCTCAGATTGGTGATCTTACCGCTCACCACCACCGCGTTGGGCACGGTAACGACATAATTTTCCCGGGTAATAATTTTGGTCGCCAGCATGCCAATTTCACTGACCTTGCCTTCGTTATCCGCCACCCGAATGACATCGCCTTTGCGCAGAGCGCGGGAGTAAATCAGGACCAGACCGCTCATGGCATGGTTCATCACCCCTGCCGAGCCCAGCGTTAACATCAGGCCAAAGAAGACGCTAATACCTTTAAACGCCAGCGAGTTCGCACCGGGAAGAAACGGCCAGGCGGCGGAGAGAGCAAATAGCCAGACGGCAACGGAAATGAGCTTACGGGTAGCCCCCACGGTTTCCGGATGTACGCCGGGAAGTTGCAGACGACCAGCCTCCACCTGATTGAGCACCATCTTAAGAAGCTTCAGAATAAATGCGGTAATGAGGAAAATGATCAGCACAATCGTCAGCCCCGGCAAGGCCGAGACAATCGCCAGGGCGATTTGCTGCACCACGCGAAGCGTCCAGTCTCCCAGCGACGTGCCCCACACCCGCGTCCACGGAAACAGACTGAATGCCCAGCTCAGCCAGACGTAAAAGCCGATCAACCCCAGCAGGAACATCAGCAAGGCGTAAAGCCGAATCTCAATTGCGCCAATGTACCGCCGCCAGCTTTGCGGCACCCGGCTGCGATTCTCCACAATACGCCGACGGTAGACGCGCCGGAACCAGCGCCAGGATCGCCACGCGCCGTAGCAGAGCAGCAACAGCGCCAGCAGGCCAGCGGCTGTTTTTACCGTCGACAGCGCCAGCCAGCCGGTATCGTATTGATCGCGCAGCGCCATCCTCTGCGCTTCCATGCGCGCCAGCACGCGCTGTGCGGCCTGATCGAGGGTAAGATCGTCGCCTTCGTCTAAATCCCCTTCTGTCAGCAGCATCACAGGTTTACCGTTCATCACTATCAGCCGTCCCTGCTGGTTATAGCGGGTCACGGGGACGATGCTGAGCGGCTCACGCACATCCGCCTCGGTAAAATTGCGCAGGGTGTTGCGGATGCGTAAAACGCGCTCTTCCGGCGTGGTCAGGCCAAATTTCGCCTGGAGCATGACGATGGGCTGATGGAAGATGTAGACCGTTCGGGCGCGCTCCTGCTCCGTAGGCGCCTGGCGGGGCTCTGCGGCATACGATGAGAAGGCGCTCAGGGCGGCAAAACAGAACGCAAACGCGAGCAGGATCTTATTCATCCTCACTACCCCAGGTCAGAAATCTTGTTATTTTTCAGGCAACCCGCGAATGCCAGGTGGGTATGTTGAGAATAGTCCAGCCTTTCGTTTCTGCAACAAGCGAGGGTGAGCGTGTTGCTCTCAGTCACAATATATGTATTATGTTATAACATAACAATTTTGGATTGCGTTTTATGTTACTCAAAAAAGGGTTATTTCTGGCTTCACTGCTCACCATAGCGCCTGCCGCTTTCGCCGCTACCACCTGGCCACTCACGATTGAAAATTGCGGCGTAAAGCAGACCTTTACGCAGGCTCCTCAGCGCGTCGTGACCGTGGGTCAGCATGAAACAGAATTACTGCTCGCACTGGGGCTGGAGAAAACGATCGCCGCGACGTCAGTCTGGTTCGGCAAGCTCCCGGCCCCGCTGGAGGATGCCGGAAAAAACCTCCCCCGGCTTGCAGATAATTCCCCCTCCTTTGAAGCCGTGGCAGGGCAGAAACCTGAACTCGTTCTCGCGCAGTATCACTGGCACATTGGTCCGCAGGGAGAAGTGGGAACCCGTGAGCAGTTTGCCTCGCTGGGGATTAATACGTGGATCTCCCCTGCCGACTGCACGGATAAAACGGTAACGGAAACCTCAAACGCAGACGGAGCACGTAGCGCGCCGTTTTCACTGGCGGAAATTACACGGGAAGTGACGGATCTGGCGACGATTTTTGATGTTTCCGCGCGAGGTGAGCAACTCAATCGTGCGCTGACGGAACGTATTAAAAAGGCCCAGGCGCGCGCCTCCGCGAAACCACTTAGCGTTGTATTCTGGTTCTCCAGCAGCCGTCTGAATGGCGATCCCTGGGTGGCGGGGAATTACGGCGCGCCAGGCTGGATCAGCCGCACGCTGGGGTTGAAGAACATTATTGACTCTCACGACGAATGGCCCGCTGTAACGTGGGAACATATAGCCCGATCGCAGCCGGACATGATTGTTATCGCCGGGATGTCCCGCAGGCTCTACCCTGCCGATGACGTTGAGGTAAAAAAAGCGTTCTTGCGCAGTGACCCGGTGACAAAGAACATGCCTGCGGTCAGGAACAACCACATCATCGTGGTGCCAGCGATGTCGTTAAACCCTTCATTGCGTAACGTCGATGCGGTTGAGCTTATCAGCGATCGGCTGGCTACTTTCCGGGATGACAATGAGTCATTTCGCTTTTGACCGCCGCCAGCAGGGTTTACTGGCAGCAGGTGCCATGGCGCTGCCGCTGATGCTGGTCTTTGCCGCCAGTATCGGTGATATGCCGGTGTCGTATGCCAGTACCGGGAAAGCGATCCTCAACGGACTGGGTTTGACCTCTTATGCGTTGCCGCAAATGGAGGAAGGTATCGTCTGGCAATATCGCATGAGCCGGGCAGTAATGGCCGCGTGCAACGGCGGCGGCCTGGCGTTGTGCGGGCTGGTGTTACAGTCGATCCTGCGTAACCCTCTGGCTGAGCCTTATCTGCTGGGGATTTCCGCGGGCGCATCGCTGGGGGCCGTCTGCGTGATGCTTCTCGGCATCGGGGGTAGCGTGATTGGCGTAAGCAGCGGTGCGTTTGTCGGCTCGTGCGCCGCCTTTGCGCTCATCATGGTGATAACAAACGGGATGAGTGAAAGCCCGTCGCGCATTTTACTGGCCGGTATTGCAGGCACCCAGCTCTTCAACGCCATGACCGCGTACGTCGTCAGCACATCCGCCAATGCCGAGCAGTCCCGTAGCGTCATGTTCTGGCTGCTGGGAAGTCTGAGCGGCGTGCGCTGGCCTGACGCGCTGCTGGCGCTGGCCGTTACGCTTGCGGGTTTACTGGTGGTATTGCTCTTTTCACGGGCGCTGGACACCTTCACCTTCGGGGATGAGGTCTCCACCACGCTGGGGATCCCGGTTACCGCCGTGCGTATTGTCTTATTGCTGACCTGTGCCATTGTTACCGCAACGCTGGTGAGCGCCACGGGCGCAGTGGGGTTTGTCGGGCTGGTCATTCCCCATGTAACGCGCATGCTATGTGGGCCGGGCCATCGTCTATCTATCCCGCTGACGTTTCTTATCGGCGCCCACTTTATGATCCTCGCCGATATCGTCTCACGCACGCTGATTGTGCACCAGGTTCTGCCCATCGGGGTGGTGACTGCGCTGGTAGGCGCCCCCGTCTTTGTGGCGTTGCTTTATCAAAACCGAAAGGAGCATCCATGAATATTACTGTGGCCGGGTTAACCGTAACCCGACAAGCGCAGACGGTGCTTAAGGATATCGATCTCGACCTGCCATCCGGGCAGATTATCGGCCTGTTAGGGCCAAACGGCTCGGGCAAGTCGACGCTGCTGCGCTGTCTCGCCGGGCTGTTTCCACGACTCAGCGAACGCGTGGCGCTTAATGGCACAACGCTCGGCATGATGCCGCTGAAAAAACGCGCGCAGCACATGGCGTTTGTCCCGCAACATGCTGAGGTCGACGGAGAACTGACCGTTGAGGACATTGTCAGACTGGGGCGTACGCCCTACCGGAAAACATTCCAGAAAACCTCGCGCGACGATGAGGCTGCGGTTGAGCAGGCGATTGGCCTGATGCAGTTATGCCGCTTACGCCAGCGGCGATGGCACTCTTTGTCTGGCGGAGAGCGCCAGCGAAGCCAGATAGCCCGCGCGCTGGCCCAGCAGCCGCAGGTGCTGTTGCTCGATGAACCGACAAACCACCTGGACATTCAGCACCAGCTGGAGCTGATGCGGCTCGTTTCACAGCTGCCGCTTACGGTGGTGGTTGCACTGCACGATCTCAATCTTGCGGCCAATTATTGCCAGCGTCTGATCCTCCTGAAGGCCGGGCAGATCGCCGCCACGGGCGCGCCAGAAGCGGTTCTGACGCCGGCAAACATCGAGGACACCTGGTGCGTAAAAGCTCAGGTCTGCAAGGCCGACGCCGGGATCACGATAAGCTATAACATGGTGGCATGACGGAAGCCTGGCGCAAAAGCAAAAACCCCTGCGATATTGCTATCGCAGGGGTTTCGAATTTGGCGGAAGCGTAGAGATTCGAACTCTAGAACCCTTTCGGGTCGCCGGTTTTCAAGACCGGTGCCTTCAACCGCTCGGCCACGCTTCCTAAGTGAGGCGAACTATAAACACCTCACCGCGCGCTGTAAAGAGTGCGCGCATTCGTTCGCTTTAAAAATAGCCAAAATGCGTTTAATCGGTTGAATAGACGACAGATTGGCCGTTTTGGCAGCATAATATCCACTGCGGATCGTTAGTGCTTTTTGATGTACATATCTTTGGTGTAGTAGTACCCGAGCTTGTCTGGCGTGAAGCCCCCTACCCACGGTTTCACCAGGTGCGTGCGCACGTAATGATAGACCGGGATCGCCGGTACATCCCGTCCCAGCAGATCTTCTGCCTGCTGGTAGAATTTACCGCGCTCCTCCGCCGTTTTCGATTTCGCCGCGTTCACCAGTGCCCGATCGTAGTCCGGATTGCTGTACTGAGTGGTGTTTTGGCTGTCCCCGGTACGGAAGTTGTTCAGGAAGGTTGCCGCATCGTCGTAATCGGCAATCCAGGCGTAGCGTACCGCGTCAAAGTTATGGGTGTGCATGGTATCAAGCATGGTTTTCCACTCCTGATTTTGCAGCTTCGCCTCAACGCCGAGGTTCTTCTTCCACATTGAGCTGGCGGCAATGGCAATACGCTGGTGCGATTCCGAGGTGTTATAGAGGAGATTAAAGCTGAGCGGATGGCTGTCGTTAAATCCGGCTTCGGCCAGCAGCTTTTTCGCCTCGGCAATGCGTTTATCCATCGGCCAGCTGGCGTAATCCGGGTTCTGGAGCTTGACGCCGCCAATATCCGGCTGGCTGATCAGCCATGCCGGGCGCTGGCCCTGCCCTAATACTTTCCCGGCGATGATGTCTTTATCCAGCGCCAGGTTCAGCGCCTTGCGCACGCGGGCGTCGTTGAACGGCGGCCGGGTGGTGTTGAACTGATAATAATAGGTGGCAAGCTGCGGTGAAACGTCCAGCTCGCTCCCCAGCGTTTTCTTCAGCTGAGCAAACTGGTTGATCGGCACCGTGTAAACAATGTCGATTTCGCCCGCTTTGTAGCGGTTGACGTCAGCAGCTTCAGAGGAAATGGGCAGATAGGTCACCTTGTTGATGACGGTATGTTCGTTATTCCAATATTTCGGGTTACGCACCGCCACAATGCGTTCGTTAACCACCCACTGTGACAGTTTATAGGCCCCGCTGCTGACGAAGTGCTCCGGTTTGGTCCACTTATCACCGAAACGGCCTACCAGGACTTTATCAATTGGCACCAGAGACGGGTGAGCCAGCATCGCCAGGAAAGCGGCGTTAGGTTGCGTGAGCGTCACTTCCAGCGTGCTGTCATTGATGGCTTTCACCCCCAGCGACTCGGGCGCTTTTTTGCCTTCTGCGATATCAGTGCCGTTGACGATACGCATACTGCCGGGATAGCTGGCATACGGAGAGGCGGTTTTCGGGTCGACCAGTCGCTGCCAGCTCCAGACAATATCTTCCGCGGTGATGGGGGTTCCATCGCTCCAGGTAATGCCCGGACGCAGATGGAACGTCCAGACGGTGTTGTCTTTATTTTCCCATTTCTCCGCCAGGCGCGGCTGGATTTCACCTGCCGGAGAGACGCTGACCAGCCCGTCGAATAAATCGCTGATAATATTGAATTCGACATCGCTTTCGACTTTATGCGGGTCGAGCGAGGCGGGTTCACTGCCGTTGTTCCTGACCAGTTCCTGCTTATCTGCCAGCTGGGTTCCTGCCGGCACGTTAGCCGCCCAGGTTGCCGTGCTGGCGCACAGGATCCCTGCGGTTAACAAAGAGAGTGTAAAGTGCGTGCGTGTTTGTGGTTTCATTTCCTTCGCCTTATTGTCTGTTTTTATGACGATCCGGAAATAACTCTTAGCGACCTTAGGGAAATAACGCAATATTTTTCAGTGACCTATAAGAGGTTGATCTGAATACGCTCTACAAACCGCACTTCATTCTGAGTACAAAGGCTTTGCCAGAATAAAAAACCAGCATAATCCCTAAGGGGCTGAGTAAAGATGGGTAAAACCACTTTGCCTCTGCCGCGCCGTTTCCTATTCTTTGCGCTAATTACATCTGTCATAAGAGAGTGACTCATGGATCGTATAATTACTTCTTCACGCGACCGCACATCGCTACTCAGCACCCATAAGGTGCTGCGCAATACCTATTTCATGCTCAGCCTGACGCTGGCGTTTTCGGCGATCACCGCGACGGCCAGCACCGTACTGATGCTGCCTTCTCCGGGTCTGATCCTCACGCTGGTAGGTATGTACGGTCTGATGTTCCTGACCTACAAAACCGCGGATAAACCGGTGGGTATTCTCTCCGCGTTCGCCTTTACCGGCTTCCTGGGCTACATTCTGGGGCCAATCCTGAATGCCTATCTGTCTGCCGGAATGGGCGACGTAATTGGTATGGCGCTGGGCGGTACCGCGCTGGTGTTCTTCTGCTGCTCGGCCTACGTGCTGACCACCCGTAAGGACATGTCCTTCCTTGGCGGTATGCTGATGGCAGGTATCGTGATTGTGCTGGTCGGTATGCTGGCGAACATCTTCCTGCAATTGCCTGCGCTGCATCTGGCAATCAGCGCGGTGTTTATCCTGATTTCATCCGGCGCAATCCTATATGAAACCAGCAACATCATTCACGGCGGTGAGACGAACTATATCCGCGCCACCGTGAGCCTGTATGTGTCGCTGTACAACATTTTTGTCAGCCTGCTGAGCATCCTGGGCTTCGCCAGCCGCGATTAACTCGCCGTGCTGTGAACAGGGCCCCGCTTATGCGGGGCTTTGTTTTTTTGGTAGACTTAGGCAGTTTTTGACTAACGCGTGAATGAATATGTTGAATTTTGAAGGCAAAGAGATCGAAACCGATAACGACGGTTATCTGAAAGAGAGCAGCCAGTGGAGCGAAGCGCTGGCGGAGAAAATTGCGGAAAACGAAGGAATTACCCTCTCCCCGGAACACTGGGAAGTGGTGCACTTCGTGCGAGAATTTTACCTTGAATTCAACACCTCGCCGGCTATCCGCATGCTGGTCAAAGCCATGGCGAATAAATTTGGCGAAGAGAAAGGCAACAGCCGTTATCTGTATCGCCTGTTTCCGAAAGGCCCGGCTAAACAGGCGACAAAAATCGCCGGCCTGCCAAAGCCGGTAAAATGCATTTAATAGCGAATACTGAAGTCAGCGTATTCCCGGTCGGGTTGATGCGGTTCCGTTAGCACCTTATCAACCCGCGCGCTGCGCGGTCCGCCCGCTTTCAGCCACGCCACCAGCTTCTCAACCCGATCCGCCTCACCGCAGGCCACTACCTCCACGCTGCCATCATCCATGTTACGCGCATACCCTGTCAGCCCGAGCTGAAGGGCTTCGCGCTGGGTGCTGTAGCGGAATCCGACGCCCTGTACAAGGCCATGAACCCAGGCAATGGTGCAAACATTTGACATCATCCTTCTCCTTATCCGACTGGCGCGTTGCATTTCCTCACTGAAGTCGGGAAAATGGCGGCCATTTCATTCGAATCGACAGAATAGCAAATTATGAGTGTACGTTTAGTGTTAGCCAAAGGGCGCGAGAAGTCATTACTGCGCCGTCATCCCTGGGTCTTTTCCGGCGCGGTTGCCCGCATGGAAGGTAAAGCCAGCCTCGGTGAAACCATCGATATTGTTGACCATCAGGGGAAATGGTTAGCACGCGGCGCATACTCGCCAGCATCTCAGATCCGCGCGCGCGTCTGGACGTTCGATAAAGAAGAAACCATCGATATCGACTTCTTTGTCCGTCGTTTGCAACAGGCGCAGCAGTGGCGCGAGTGGCTGGCAAAGCGTGACGGGCTGGACAGCTATCGTCTGATTGCCGGAGAGTCCGACGGGCTGCCGGGCGTGACCATTGACCGCTTCGGCAATTTTCTGGTGTTGCAGCTGCTGAGCGCCGGGGCGGAATACCAGCGTGCCGCGCTGATTAGCGCCCTGCAAACCCTGTTCCCGGAATGTGCCATTTACGACCGCAGCGACGTGGCGGTACGTAAAAAAGAGGGCATGGAGCTGACGCAAGGCCCGGTCACCGGCGAACTGCCGCCTGCCCTGCTGCCTATTGAAGAGCATGGCATGAAGCTGCTGGTGGATATCCAGGGCGGCCATAAGACCGGTTATTACCTCGACCAGCGTGACAGCCGTCTGGCAACGCGCCAGTACGTTGCCGATAAACGCGTGCTGAACTGCTTCTCTTATACCGGCGGCTTTGCGGTCTCTGCCCTGATGGGCGGCTGTGCTCAGGTGGTGAGCGTCGACACCTCACAGGAAGCGCTGGACGTGGCGAAGCAGAACGTTGAGCTGAATAAGCTGGATCTGAGCAAAGCGGAGTTTGTGCGCGACGACGTATTCAAACTGCTGCGTAAATACCGCGACCAGGGCGAGAAATTTGACGTCATCGTGATGGACCCGCCGAAGTTTGTTGAAAACAAAAGCCAGCTGATGGGCGCCTGCCGTGGCTATAAAGACATCAACATGCTGGCGATCCAGCTGCTGAACCCGGGCGGCGTGCTGCTGACATTCTCCTGCTCTGGCCTAATGACGACAGATTTATTCCAAAAAATCATCGCCGATGCCGCAATAGATGCGGGTCGTGATGTACAATTTATAGAGCAGTTCCGTCAGGCCGCCGATCACCCGGTGATCGCTACCTACCCGGAAGGGCTGTATCTGAAAGGGTTTGCCTGTCGCGTCATGTAACTTGAAAAGAGAAATATTGCCCGCACATAGTGTGTATGTAATGTTTCCCGGGAGGTGACTATGATTGCCAGCAAATTCGGTATCGG
Organism: Enterobacter cloacae complex sp. IR5441; assembly: GCF_049238215.1. Lineage (NCBI taxonomy): Bacteria > Pseudomonadati > Pseudomonadota > Gammaproteobacteria > Enterobacterales > Enterobacteriaceae > Enterobacter > Enterobacter cloacae complex sp. IR5441. The sequence goes on along the minus strand of NZ_JBMKIA010000008.1, from coordinate 34,599 downwards.
CCAGCAGGTCCGCCACACCTTGCTTGGATATTTGGGTGTGGTCGTGGATATCGACCCGGAGTATTCCCTTGATGAACCGTCAGCAGACGATCTGGCCGTTGACGCAGAGCTTCGCGCCGCGCCCTGGTATCATGTGGTTATGGAGGGCGACGATGGTCAGCCTGTCCATACCTATCTTGCCGAAGCGCAGCTGAGTGGTGAACTACAGGATGAGCATCCGGAACAACCCACTATGGACGAGCTTGCTCAGACCATCCGCAAACAGTTACAGGCACCAAGACTGCGCAACTAAAGGTGTAAAAAAGCCCGTCAAACGGGCTTTTTTTTATTTTGCCAGCCCCAGCCGGGGAATATCGATTGCCGGACAGCGATCCATCACCACCTTCAGCCCGGCATCGCGCGCCAGCACGGCCGCCTGCTCATTAATCACGCCCAGCTGCATCCACAGCGTTTTCGCGCCAATGGCAATTGCTTCCTGCGCCACGCCCCAGGCCGCCTCTGAATTACGGAAAACGTCCACCATATCCACCTTTTCCGGCACGTCCGCGAGCGTCGCATAGCCCTGCTGGCCCAGCAGCGTTTTCCCCGCCACCTTTGGCGAGACCGGGATCACGTGATAACCCTGATCCAGAAGGTATTTCATGACCCGATAGCTTGGGCGATCCGGTTTATCGCTCGCGCCGACCAGCGCGATAGTGCGCGTGGACGTCAGAATCTCGACAATGTCGTTCTCTTTCATGCTCTTCCTCCTGGTTTTTTTCAAAGTGTACGTCAAAGCGAACATCTCAACCACGCATCCCATACAGAAGTATGAGGGCAAAACGGCAGAATATGTCTATATGTTAGTAAACGTGTTTATCGAAAACTTTTGATACATTCTTACCGGGGTAGTTTGTCTACAGGAGTCTGCTATGAAAACCGGCATTGCCTGGGCTGTGGTTGCGTTAATCATGCCGGTTTGTGTTTTCGCAACCACTCTCAGACTTTCAACCGACATTGACCTGCTGGTGCTGGACGGGAAAAAAGTCTCCAGCTCCCTGCTGCGGGGCGCAGACAGCATCGAGCTGGATAACGGCCCGCATCAGCTGGTTTTTCGGGTGGAAAAGACCATTCGCCTCACCGACAACGAACAGCAGGTGTACATTTCGCCTCCGCTGGTGGTCAGCTTTAATACCCAGCGTATCAGCAAGGTCAATTTTCGTCTCCCGCGCCTTGAGACAGAAAAGGAGTCACTGACGTTTGATGCCTCGCCGCGCATAGAACTGGTGGACGGGGATTCCATGCCCATCCCGGTAAAGCTGGATATTCTGGCGCTGACAAAAAGGCCAAAGGGAACAGACTATGAAGCGGACACCGAGACCTACAACAGGGCCAGCAGGCGCGCCTCGCTGCCCCAGTTCGCCACCATGATGGCGGATGACAGTACCCTGCTTTCGGGCGTATCGGAGCTGGATGTACTCCCCCCTCAGTCGCAGACCCTTACTGAGCAACGTCTCAAGTTCTGGTTCCAGAATGCCGATCCGGACACGCGCGCCCGTTTTCTGCAATGGGCGAAACAACAACCTTCGTCGTAAGCCACATTTTTTTGTCCTTTCTCTTGCAGCATCAGTCAGTTCCCGTCATCGTGTAGCGAGGTAACCTCACGGATAAGATTATGGAACTGACAACACGCACACTTCCGGCGCGCAAGCACATTGCTCTGGTTGCGCACGATCACTGTAAACAAATGCTGCTTAACTGGGTTCGTCGCCATCAGCCTCTTTTACAGCATCATGCCCTTTCTGCCACGGGAACAACCGGCAACCTGATCCACCGCGAAACCGGTCTGGAAGTGAATGCCATGCTGAGCGGCCCGATGGGGGGTGACCAGCAGGTAGGTGCTCAGATTTCAGAAGGTAAAATTGACGTTCTGATTTTCTTCTGGGATCCGCTGAACGCGGTTCCGCATGATCCGGACGTTAAAGCGCTGCTGCGTCTGGCGACGGTGTGGAACATTCCGGTAGCCACCAATCTTTCAACGGCAGATTTCATCATTGAATCGCCGCAGTTTAACGATCCGGTGGAGATTTTGATCCCGGATTATCAGCGTTATCTTGCGGAGAGACTGAAGTAGTTTTTTGCCCGGTGGCGCTGCGCTTACCGGGCCTACAGAATTTGCCCGGCGCGTTACGGCTTTCTCGCCACCGGCACGTCAATACTTTTCAAAATATCGACAAACACCGACGGCTCCTCTTTGTTGAACAAGAGCCACACGCGATGGCGCGCGCGGGTTATCGCCACGTACAGTAAACGCCGCTCCTCTGCATCCGGGAAATCTTCCGGAACAGGTAATAACGCCTCTTCCATCACGGATTCCCGCGCCGGTGCAGGGAAACCGTCGCTCCCCTCTTTTAGCCCCACCACAATCACGTAGTCGGCCTGCTGCCCTTTACTGGCGTGAATGGTCATAAAATCGAGCTGAAGTTTTGGCCAGCGCGTCGCCGCTTTTTCCAGCGCCGTCGGCTTGAGGTGATGATAACGCGCCAGGACCAGAATGCGCTCATCCGGTTTCGCATAGCCGCTCAGTTTATCCAGCAGCGGTTCCAGCTGATCGTCCGCCAGCAGCGTGACGGCCTTTTTATCACCCGACGTCAGGCTGTTAAGCGGTTTCGACAGCTGGTGCGGGTTCTGCTGAATAAAACGGTTGGCTATTTCGCCAATCCGCGCGTTGAAGCGGTAGGTGGTGTCCAGATCGCTGCGATCGCCTTCCCCAAAATAGTGGTGGAAGGCCGTCGTGAGGGATAGTTGCGCCCCGCTGAAACGGTAGATAGCCTGCCAGTCATCGCCCACGGCAAACAGCGACGTGTGTTTATTCTGCGCCCGCAGCGCCGAAAGCAGCGCAGCGCGCTGCGGCGAGATATCCTGAAACTCATCCACCAGAATGTGTTTCCACGGGCTGACGAAGCGCCCTTTCTCCAGAATGATGATGGCCTGATGGATCAGCCCCGAAAAATCGACCGCGTTTTCGTCTTTCAGCGCGGTTTTCCACGCTTTCAGCATCGGCGCCATCAGCTTAACCCGTTTAGAAAACACAGCGCGGATCGACTCCGGTGCGCTTTCTATCATCTCCGCCTGAGAGCCGCCGTGCATGCGCATCAGGCTTACCCACCGGTCGAGACGAGAGCCCAGCCGGCGCGCCAGCTTTTCATCCTGCCAGAAGCTGCCCTCCGGCACCTCCCAGTTGAGTTCCTCTTCAAGCCACTGACGCCAGCCTTTCGCCTGCGCCTTTTTTTCACTGCACTGCTGACGCCATGCCTTGATAAACAGCGCCTGGCGAGCCTGAGCGTCATTTTCCAGTTTGCTGACAACAGAAACTTTTTTGCTGCCCTGTTGAATGATGTGTAAAGCGAGGGAGTGGAACGTGCGCGCCGAGATATCCTGGGTATGCAAACGCGCCTGAATGCGCTCATCCATCTCCTGCGCAGCCTTGCGACCAAAGGCCAGCAGCAAAATCTGGTCTGCAACCGCCTCGCCCGTTGTCAGAAGCCAACCCGCGCGCGCCACCAGCACCGACGTTTTGCCGCTCCCGGCACCTGCCAGCACCAATAAAGACTGCTCGCCATTCACCACGGCGCGCGCCTGGGCAGGATTGAGGGGCGATGACTCCACCGTGCTGAAGAAGTCGGCATATTGCGTAAGCATCGCCTCAGTCCAGGCCTGGTTATGCGCCAGACGGCTTTTCTCGATATCGCTCAGCCAGGCCTGGCACTTTCGCCACGCGTCGCGGCAGTTATCAAATTCCTCAAGCCGCGCCACCGGTAAAGGCAATGCCGTCAGCGCCTGGGCGATTTTTTGCTGAAGCCCGGCGGTTTGCTGGCGCGTCAGCCACTTCTGCTGCGTATTGCTTAGCGCGATATCGTCCAGCACCTGTTGCAGAACCTGTGCGGCAATCACGCTCATCTCCTGGCTCCACTGCTGCCAGCGCGTGTTCAGATGATGGTGGAAGCGTTGGGTTTCCGCCCACTCGGTCCCGTGGAGTCGCACCACTTTGTCTGCCGGCAGGACGAACTCCAGCTCCCCCCATACCAGCCCTCGTTTACAATGAATGGCCAGTAGCTGATTAAACGGAATAAGGTATTCGTGGCGTTCACCGGAGACTTTCACTCCTGCATTGAGCAGGTCAATCTTGTCGTAAGGGTGCTGCGCCAGGCGTTTGCCCATTGAAGTTGCTTTCAGTTCCATATCCTGCCGGATCCACGAGGTCATAATTTGTCAGACAGTTTAACTGCCAGTTTTAAGGTGCTCCAGCCCAAAAAAACGTTACAATCACCGGGCGTTAATCATATCGAAGGAAATGAGGGTTTATGCGTACCGTTCTGAATGTGTTGAATTTTGTCCTTGGCGGTTTTGCCACCACCCTTTCCTGGCTTTTTGCCACCCTGGTGAGCATCGTGCTCATCTTCACCCTTCCGCTGACGCGCTCCTGCTGGGAAATCACCAAACTGTCCCTCGTTCCTTATGGAAATGAAGCCGTACACGTGGATGAGCTGGAGCCGGAAAGAAAAAACGCCCTGATGAATACCGGCGGCACGCTGCTGAATATTTTATGGCTGATCTTCTTTGGCTGGTGGTTGTGTCTGATGCATATCTTCGCCGGTATCGCCCAGTGCATCACGATTATAGGCATTCCGGTTGGCATCGCTAATTTCAAAATTGCTACCATCGCCCTGTGGCCGGTAGGACGCCGTGTTGTCCCGGTCGAAGTCGCGCAAGCCGCGCGTGAAGCCAACGCCCGTCGCCGTTTTCAGTAATAAGGACTGGCCGCACTCATGCTAAGCCCCCTGCTTCGTCGCTATACGTGGAACAGTAACTGGCTGTATAACGTCAGGATCTTTATCGCCCTCTGCGGCACCGTCGCTCTGCCGTGGTGGCTAAATGACGTGAAGCTCACCATCCCCCTCACGCTTGGGGTGGTGGCCGGCGCGCTGGCGGATCTCGACGACCGCCTGGCCGGTCGTTTGCGTAATCTGGTCATTACGCTGGTCTGCTTCTTTATTGCTTCCGCCTCCGTTGAGCTGCTTTTCCCCTGGCCCTGGCTGTTTGCCTTAGGGCTGACGGTGTCCACCAGCGGCTTCATTTTGCTCGGCGGCCTCGGGCAACGCTACGCCACTATCGCGTTTGGCGCCCTGCTGATTGCCATTTACACCATGCTGGGCGTCTCTCTTTACGATCAGTGGTATCAGCAACCGGTCCTGCTGCTGTTGGGCGCTATCTGGTATAACCTGCTGACCTTAACCGGACATCTTATTTTTCCGGTTCGTGCCTTACAGGACAACATTGCCCGCAGTTACGAACAGCTGGCCCACTATCTGGAGCTGAAATCCCGGCTGTTTGATCCGGATATTGAAGAGGACAGCCAGGCGCCCCTGTACGATCTGGCGCTGGCAAATGGCCAGTTGGTCGCCACGCTGAATCAGACCAAAGCGTCTCTGCTCACCCGTCTGCGCGGCGATCGCGGTCAGCGCGGTACCCGGCGCACACTGCACTACTACTTTGTTGCCCAGGATATTCACGAGCGCGCCAGCTCCTCGCATGTGCAGTACGCTGACCTGCGCGAGAAATTCCGCTACAGCGACGTGATGTTCCGTTTCCAGCGCCTGCTGTCGATGCAGTCTCAGGCCTGCCAGCAACTTGCGCGCTCAATACTGCTGCGCACGCCCTATCAGCACGATCCTCGCTTTGAACGCGCATTCAGTCATCTGGATGCGGCCCTCGATCGCGTTCAGGCCAGTGGGACATCGCCGGAACAGTTCAAAGCCCTGGGATTCTTGCTCAACAACCTGAGAGCCATCGATGCTCAGCTCGCCACCATTGAGTCTGAACAGGCGATGGCAATGCCGGGCAATGACGCCGACAACCAACTTGCCGACGACAGTCTCAACGGTTTCAGCGATATGTGGCTGCGCCTGAGCCGTCATTTTACGCCGGAATCCGCCCTCTTTCGCCATGCGGTAAGGATGTCGCTGGTTCTGTGCGTCGGCTATGCATTTATCCAGATAACAGGATTGCACCACGGTTACTGGATCCTGCTGACCAGCCTGTTTGTCTGCCAGCCGAACTATAACGCTACCCGCCATCGGCTCGCGCTGCGTATTGTCGGGACATTAGTCGGGGTCGCCATCGGGCTGCCGGTGCTCTACTTTGTGCCATCCGTAGAAGGGCAACTGATCCTGATTGTGATTACCGGTGTACTGTTTTTCGCCTTCCGCAATGTGCAGTACGCCCACGCCACGATGTTCATCACGCTGCTGGTGCTGCTCTGCTTCAATCTGCTGGGTGAAGGCTTTGAAGTGGCCCTCCCCCGCGTTATCGACACGCTAATCGGCTGCGCCATTGCCTGGGCGGCGGTGAGCTTTATCTGGCCGGACTGGCGTTTTCGTAACTTACCGCGCGTGTCCGACAGAGCAATGAACGCCAACTGCCGCTATCTGGATGCTATTCTTGAGCAATACCATCAGGGTCGCGATAACCGTCTGGCCTATCGGATTGCCCGTCGCGATGCGCATAACACGGACGCAGAGCTGGCTTCCGTTGTCTCGAATATGTCAACTGAGCCGCGCGCCACGGCAGAAATCCGGGAGACAGCCTTCCGCCTGCTGTGTCTGAACCACACGTTCACCAGCTATATCTCTACCCTTGGCGCCCACCGTGAGAAACTGACAAATCCGGGCATCCTGGCGCTGCTGGACGACGCCATTTGCTACGTTGATGATGCGCTTCATCATCAACCTGCGGATGAGCCACGGGTTCACCAGGCACTGGATGAACTGGTGCAACGTATCGCACACCTTGATCCTGGCACCGACAACAAAGCTCCGCTGGTCCTACAGCAAATTGGCCTGCTTATCGCTTTGCTGCCGGAAATTTGTCGGCTGCGACAGAAGATCGCTACCTGGCGGAATGATGGCCCTGCGACTCAGGCAGCGCATTAAACCACTCCATAAGCTCCCGGCGAATATCCGCCGGGAGTGCCGCTTCATGTAACCCTTCGATGGCGCCTTCAAGCGCGAACAATACCCGGATACTCAGCGCTTTATTCTTAGAGCGCATTTTCAGCCAGCTCGTCTTCGCCCCCAACTGTCGTAGCGTCTCTTCATTGGTAATGCCCGCCTCCATAAGCAGGACCTCAATCTGAAAGGTCAGGTTCGGCAGATCCTTAAGCCGGTTACGCTGATGGCGCTGGTAGCGCTCTTTCCTGGCGGCATCGAGCGCAAACGAGGAGAGCTGAAGCAGCTTTTCCCTGTTTTGCCACAGACCTTCATCCACACGGTAGTAATTAAGCAGCACTGGCCGTCCTCGTTTCATCAGGGTCAGAAAAGAGGAGGCGTTTTTTACACAGTATTTTGCACTTTGCTCACAGGCGCGAAGGTACAGCTCGCCGTCAGACACCATCGCGAACACCGCTTCATCCACGGCCAGGGTATAACCGCCAAACAGGGCGCGATGATGAATTTCGCCCAGCGGAGAGAGGTATTCCTGAGATTGATAAATCCGATCATAAGATATCTTTTTCATGATAATTCCATTAAAAATCATACAGTAAACACGATATTTCTTACTAACGGATCCGTTAGCAGGAAAATAGGCAACTTATTGCCGTTGGGCAAGATGATTTTTTCAGGTTCACCAGGAATGGATGAAATTTGCGAGTCGCTTTCCGAAAATGAGGTTGATCTTTATGCACACAGGGGTTACTGTATATCCATACAGTAACTACAGGGCTGGAATGAATATGTACACTTCAGGCTATGCAAATCACTTAACACCTTCCACTTCTGCCGCAGGCAATGCTGCGCAGAATTCTATCGGGCGTGTATCGACAGGGCTTATCAGTGAAGTGGTTTACCGTGAAGACCAGCCGCTGTTAACACAACTCTTACTCCTGCCGCTTTTGCAGCAGCTCGGGCAACAGTCTCGCTGGCAGCTCTGGCTGACGCCACAGCAAAAATTAAGTCGTGAATGGGTTCAGTCGGCTGGCCTGCCGTTAGCGAAGGTGATGCAGATTAATCAACTCTCCCCTTGCGATACGGTCGAGTCGATGGTCCGGGCATTACGTACCGGGAACTATAGCGTCGTGATTGGGTGGTTGCCTGAGGATCTGTCGCAAGAGGAACATTTGCGTCTGACTGAAGCGGCTGAAGAAGGTAACGCGATGGGTTTCATCATGCGGCCGGTTCGTGGAGATTCCTATCGCAGAGGACAACATCCCGGGCTAAAAATTCACTCAAATGTGTACCATTGAGTCATTTTAAGAGTTTTCCTGGAATTTTTTTCGACCGCAGTATGCAAAAAAAGTTCAACGCGCCAAAACTGCGGCAAGGCTTGTCTGACGCGGTTCTCGTTAATTTTACTGCACAAAATTCGTTCAAAAATTGTTAAATATTAGGTATACGGAACTTTTTTTTTCATATGCCTGACGGACTTCACACTTGTAAGTTTTCAGCTACGTTGTAGACTTTACATCGCCAGGGGTGCTCGGCCTAAGCCGAAGATATCGGTAGGTTTATATTTGACCACGCCCCCCGGTGAAGGATTTAACCGTGATTCCTCCGATGGAGATATTCATGGCAAATTTTGGATGATAACGAGGCGCAAAAAATGAAAAAGACAGCTATCGCGATTGCAGTGGCACTGGCTGGCTTCGCTACCGTAGCGCAGGCCGCTCCGAAAGATAATACCTGGTATGCAGGTGGTAAACTGGGTTGGTCTCAGTTCCATGACACCGGTTGGTACGACAGCGCAAACAACAATGATGGCCCAACTCATGAGAGCCAGCTTGGTGCAGGTGCGTTCGGTGGCTATCAGGTTAACCCGTATGTTGGCTTTGAAATGGGTTACGACTGGTTAGGTCGTATGCCTTACAAAGGCGACAACGTAAATGGCGCTTTCAAAGCTCAAGGCGTACAGCTGACCGCTAAACTGGGTTACCCAGTAACTGACGACCTGGACGTGTACACCCGTCTGGGCGGCATGGTATGGCGTGCAGACTCCAGCAACAGCCGTGCTGGTGACGACCACGACACTGGTGTTTCCCCAGTATTCGCTGGTGGTGTTGAGTGGGCAATGACCCGTGACATCGCTACCCGTCTGGAATACCAGTGGGTTAACAACATCGGTGACGGTGCTACCGTTGGCGTTCGTCCAGACAACGGCATGCTGAGCGTTGGTGTTTCTTACCGTTTCGGTCAGCAGGAAGATGCGCCAGTCGTAGCTCCAGCTCCGGCTCCAGCTCCAGAAGTACAGACCAAGCACTTCACTCTGAAGTCTGACGTTCTGTTCAACTTCAACAAAGCTACCCTGAAACCAGAAGGTCAGCAGGCGCTGGATCAGCTGTACACCCAGCTGAGCAACCTGGATCCTAAAGACGGTTCTGTAGTGGTTCTGGGCTTCACTGACCGTATCGGTTCTGACGCTTACAACCAGGGTCTGTCTGAGAAACGTGCTCAGTCTGTAGTTGATTACCTGGTATCTAAAGGTATCCCAGCTAACAAGATCTCCCCACGTGGTATGGGCGAATCTAACCCAGTTACCGGTTCTACCTGTGACAACGTGAAACCACGCGCTGCACTGATCGACTGCCTGGCACCAGATCGTCGCGTAGAGATCGAAGTTAAAGGTATCAAAGACGTTGTAACTCAGCCTGCGGCATAAGTTATCGTCTTATAAAAAAACCCCGCGATGCGGGGTTTTTTATTATCTGAAGAAAAGTAAAAAGCTTATTTTTTACCTAACAGTGCCTGTAGATCGTTCTTCAGCGTCGACATCTGGCTGGCATACTTCTCTTTGTGCTCGGCATCTTCAATCAGCTGCACCACCGTTTCCGACAGGGTTTTCCCGCGCCGCTGCGCAAGCCCGGCCAGACGCTGCCAGACCATGAACTCCAGGTCGATCGATTTCTTACGGGTGTGCTGATGCTCGGCATTGAAATGCCGTTTACGACGAGCACGGATAGTTTGCTTCATCCGGTTTAACAAGGCCGGATTAATGTGTTTCTCAATCCAGCCGTTGACCTGTACCGGTTCGTTTTCGAGGGTCAGCAACATATCCACAGCTTCTTGTGCCGCGCTGGCTTCGATGTAGCAGGTGATCAGCTCCCCTTCACGGTGCTTTTTGACCAGGTACTTCCATTTCCAGCCGCTTTCGAGGTTTTCCAGTTGTTGATATTTCATTGCGATCTCAGTGTTACCGTGTAACTCTGTTCAGAATATCAGTTTTTTGGCAATCTGCTGAAAAGAAATCATATCCTGTGAAACGCCGCAGGCGATCCGCATGACGAAAACCCGAATCCTGATTGGGCAGAGTGCGCCGCTTACGGTATACTCCACGGTTTTACTTCTGACTAAAAAACATCAACTTTGACCATTACGAAACTTGCATGGCGTGACCTGGTTCCGGATACCGAGAGCTATCAGGAGCTGTTTGCACAGCCAGACCTCACAAAAGAACACGAATTCATACTTAGCGATACACAACCGCGTTTGCATTACGCGCTGGAGCAGATGTCATCCCCATGGGCTACATCTCCTTTCATGCTGCTCAAAGCCCCGGAAGAAGCCGAGTATCTGACGCTTCTCGGTGATGCCATGCGCCAGTTGCATCCAAAAACGAATGCCGTTTTTGGTGGTCAGTATCATATTGCCGGACGTGACGTGACCTTCGAACCTGCCACGCAGGCAGACGGACAATTCGCTGCAAAAGGCGAAGTGATCACCGCCAACTGGGTGGAAGCAGAACAGCTGTTCGGCTGCCTTCGTCAGTTCAATGGCGATGTGTCACTGCAACCCGGTCTGGTACACCGCGCGAACGGTGGTGTGTTGCTCATCTCCCTTCGCACCCTGCTCGCACAGCCTCTGCTGTGGATGCGCCTGAAAACGGTGGTGATGCAGCAACGTTTTGACTGGATAGGCTACGACGATTCACGTCCGCTGCCTGTTTCCATTCCGTCTATGCCGCTGTCGCTGACCGTCGTGCTGACGGGTGACCGTGAATCTCTGGCTGATTTCCAGGAAATGGAGCCAGAACTCGCGGAGCAGGCGGTTTACAGTGAATTTGAAGACAATATTCAGATCGCCGATGCCAATGACATGGCGCAGTGGTGTCAGTGGGTTATGGCCGTGGCGGAACGTTTCGCGCTGCCCTCGCCTGCCGTGGATGCGTGGCCGGGCTTAATCCGCGAGGCCGTACGCTACACTGGCGATCAGGAAACCCTGCCGCTCTGCCCGCTCTGGATCGGTAAACAGCTGCGTGAAGTGGGCGTTATCAGCGGCAACGGTCCGTTTACCGGCGAGCAGCTTAGCCAGATGCTGGCCCAGCGTGAATGGCGTGAAGGTTATCTTGCTGACCGTATGCAGGATGAAATTCTGCTGGAACAGATTCTGGTGGAGACCGAAGGCGAACGTATCGGGCAAATCAACGCCTTGTCCGTCATCGAGTTCCCCGGACACCCGCGCGCCTTTGGCGAGCCTTCCCGTATCAGCTGTGTCGTGCACATTGGTGACGGCGAATTTACCGATATCGAACGCAAGGCCGAACTGGGCGGAAACATTCATGCCAAAGGCATGATGATCATGCAGGCATTCCTGATGTCTGAACTTCAGCTGGAGCAGCAGATCCCCTTCTCTGCCTCGTTGACCTTTGAGCAGTCCTACAGTGAAGTCGACGGCGACAGCGCCTCGATGGCAGAGCTGTGCGCCGTGATCAGCGCGCTTGCAGACGTACCGATTAATCAGAATATTGCGATTACCGGTTCCGTAGATCAGTTTGGTCGTGCTCAACCGGTGGGTGGACTGAATGAGAAAATCGAAGGCTTCTTTGCTATCTGCCAGCAGCGCGGTTTAAACGGCAAACAGGGCGTGATTATTCCGGCGCCTAACGCTCGCCATTTGAGCCTGAGCCAGGCGATTCTGGATGCGGTAGAGCAGGAACAATTCGCCGTCTGGGCCATCGAAGGGGTTGAGGATGCTCTACCCTTACTGACAAACCTGGTCTGGGACGGCGAAGGCCAGACAACCCTGATGCAGACCATTCAGGAACGTATAGCTCAGGCGACACAGCAGGATGCTCGTCATCGTTATCCGTGGCCGTTACGCTGGTTAAGTTGGTTTAGTGCTAACTGATCGGACTTGTTCAGCGTACACGTGTTAGCTATCCTGCGTCCTTCACTAAAATAAGGCTTACTGAGAACATGGTAGATAAACGCGAATCCTATACTAAAGAAGACCTTCTTGCCTCTGGTCGCGGTGAACTGTTTGGTGCGAAAGGCCCGCAGTTACCGGCCCCAAATATGCTGATGATGGACCGTGTCGTGAAAATGACCGAAACCGGCGGCAACTTTGATAAGGGTTACGTAGAAGCAGAACTCGATATCAACCCGGACCTGTGGTTCTTCGGTTGCCACTTTATTGGCGATCCGGTAATGCCTGGCTGCCTGGGCCTCGATGCCATGTGGCAGCTGGTTGGCTTCTATCTGGGCTGGCTTGGCGGTGAAGGTAAAGGCCGTGCGCTGGGCGTAGGCGAAGTGAAATTCACCGGTCAGGTTCTGCCTACCGCGAAGAAAGTCACCTACCGTATCCATTTCAAACGCATCGTTAACCGCCGCCTGATTATGGGCTTGGCGGACGGTGAAGTGCTGGTAGATGGTCGTCTTATCTATACTGCGAACGACCTGAAAGTGGGTCTGTTCCAGGATACCTCCGCTTTCTGATAACGGCATTTAGCCCCTTCCAGAAAGGCGAAACCTCCGCATTGCGGAGGTTTCTTTTTAAAGAGACGGTATCAAGCAAGTACTGCCCTGTCTCCGATGGCTTCTCGCCAGCCCCCTAGCCATTGGGACCTTTGATTCAGGGCCTGATAGGGACACATTTCTTTTGAACGTCCGGCGATGCCAGCCTGATAACCACGTTGATGAGCCCTTTCCAGGCGATCTCGTTTCTGTCTCTTCATGCCTCGTTTCCCTCATTCTTTTGTCTGGTGGAAAGAAAACAGTGATTGCAATATGTGCAAGCACAGTTAACGAATACCCCGAATCGGCGTCAGCGTCAACGTTCAAAATTCATACGGGTGTCATATTTGTGAGCTACATGGAAGATCGTTTGTACAAAAAATGTGACGCGGGACAAGTAACAAACTGAACATAAAACGAAAAAAAAGCCGCAATCAGCAAGAAGCTGAGTGCGGCTTTCGTCGATGAATTTTACTTATGGCAGCCGGGAAATCTCTCTTGCGATAGCAGCCGACTCCTGTGCCCACCCCTGAGCAAGCACTTTCACCATTTCGTCATAGCCATCTTTCTGCTGCTTCAGTTCCAGATGGAAAGGACGCTTAATCAGCTGGCCCTGATGATTCAAGAGCCACTCCCCGCTGATAACAACCGCACCATCATAGCGGCCATGGAATCCCGTCACGTTAACATTCAGAGTGTCCTGATCGCTTCCCAGAGGCTGCGAGGCGACTACCCAACCAGGAAGCTGGCTGCTCAGATTCGCCACCAGCGTATTGCGTAGCTGCTGATCCAGCGGGCTGGCCCACAGGTTATTGTTGGCGATAACGTACTGCACATCGCTGGTCTGGTAGACCACCCCGTTGCCCGCCAGATAATCTGGCACGGCAACCTGTTCAACCCACAGCAGACGGCTGCCCTGCGAGGTGCTACTCTGCGCACCGGATTGCGCGCTTAACGGCAACTGGTAGTAGCTTTTGTTATCGCTTCCAGAGCTACAGGCCGTTAATACCAGTGCGCCTGCGATGATTAGCCATTTTTTCATTGTTTCGCCCTCTTAGGCTCAGGATCCTTTTTGTCTTTCGCTTCAAACACCAGCGCGTTGCTCTTTTCATTGAGCGTTTTCAGAACGGGCTGTAGCTCGCGTAAAACCTGATCAAGACGTTGCATATCCGCCACCATCTTGTTGTAAGCCGCTGAGCCCGGCTGGAAGCCCTGCATACTGCGATTCAGTTCGCGCAACGTTTTCTGCATATCCTGCGGCAGCTGCTGCATGGACTGGTTGGCAGTGATCTTGTTGATATTATCCAGCGTGGTTTGCAGACGTTGCATCGTCGCCTGGCTCTGATGCAGTGATCCCGTCGCGGCCTCAAGCATTGGATTCAGCGGCAGATTGTTGATCTTATCCAGCGTTTCCATCAGGCGCTGTTGGATCTGCGCCAGGCCACTGCTGACCGTAGGAATAATTTTGTAGCCGCCAAATTCACGGATCCCCGTCATTGGTGGCGCTTTTGGATAGAAGTCCATATCGACATACAACGCCCCTGTGACCAGGTTGCCGGTTTTCAGCGAGCCACGCAGCCCGCGATTCAGAAGGTCGCTGATATGCTCCCCAATATCCTGGTCCTCACCTATCTGGTTAATCAAACGCTCAGGCTCAATGCGGATCAGCACCGGAATACGATAATCATCATCAAGCATCTGCTTCAGTCCCGGAACAAAGTAAGGCACTTGTCCCACTGTCCCCAGACGAATACCGCGGAACTCAACTGGTGCCCCTGGCTGCAAGCCGCGTACAGAGTCCTTAAAGAACATCAGGTAGTCGATGTGATCGGTATAGAGCGCATCCTGAATGCTTTTTTGATCGTCAAACAGCCTGAAGGCGGTTTTCTCCGCCACCGGTTGCCCGAGCTCCATGCCTTCCGGCACGTCAAAACTGACGCCCCCACCAAACAGCGTGGTGAGTGAACCCATCTCAACGCGCATTCCCGCAGAGGTGAGATCCACCGCGATCCCGCTGTCTTTCCAGAAGCGAACGTTGCTGGTCACCAGGCGGTCATTAGGCGCATTGATAAATAGCTGATAGCTGATGGTCCGTTTTTGCGGATCGAAGGTGCTTGTTTCAACCGAACCGACGCGATACCCACGGAACAGCACCGGATCGCCCGGCGATAGCTGCCCCGCTTTTTTGCTGTCCAGAATAACGCGGATCCCTTTAGCATCCGGTGGCGCAAGCGGCGGTGAATCCAGCAGCTGATAGTTTGCTGGCTGGGCGCCTTTGTTGCCGGGCTGGAGTTCAATATAAGCCCCGGACAATAGCGTCCCTAAGCCGCTGATCCCTTCTCTCCCGACCTGCGGTTTCACTACCCAAAAAACAGAATCTTCATGGAGCAGTTTTTCCATGCCGGCATTCAGGCGGGCCTTGATTTCAACATGGGTTAAATCATCCGTCAGGGTCGCGCTTTCCACGACACCCACATCCACGCTGCGGCTCTTGATGGTGGTTTTTCCGCCCTCAATCCCCTCTGCATTGGTGGTAATTAGCGTGACTTCCGGTCCCTGATGGCTGTAATGATAAAACAGGATCCATGCACCGATCAGCGCGGTCACGATGGGGAAAATCCACACCGGCGACCAGTTTCTGACCTTCTGCACTTTAGCCTCTCCACTCTTATTTTCCATGCTCTTACTCTTCCTCATGGCTTGAATCGGGCTCACGATCCCACGATAAACGAGGGTCGAAGGTCATGGCCGCAAACATGGTCATAATGACGACCAACGCAAACATCAGCGCTCCCATAGCGGGATAAATACTCATCAGCCCACCCATACGCACCAGCGCTGAGAGAACCGCAATCACGAACA
The DNA here is from genome assembly GCF_049238215.1 of Enterobacter cloacae complex sp. IR5441. Taxonomy (NCBI): domain Bacteria; kingdom Pseudomonadati; phylum Pseudomonadota; class Gammaproteobacteria; order Enterobacterales; family Enterobacteriaceae; genus Enterobacter; species Enterobacter cloacae complex sp. IR5441. The sequence goes on along the minus strand of NZ_JBMKIA010000008.1, from coordinate 18,977 downwards.
CGTCAATCATCGACCAGCGGCCAACAAATTCCACGACCTCATAAATCAGATGCATGCGCTCACTGTCTCGCTTACCGTGCCCTTTTGCATCCCAGCAAAGCCAGGCAATGGCAATCATCTTTAAGGTCGGAACCATAATACTGGCGAGGAATATGACGCCTGCCACAGGGTATGACCCCTCGCTCCACAGCAAAATCACCCCGGCCAGTATGGTCGAGGGCATTCTGTCGCCGAGCAGATCGGTGATCATGATCGGCAAGATATTGGCGGGCAGATAGAGCATGACAGAGGTCACCAGCAGCGCCATGGTCCATTGCAGGCTATTTTTACGCCGGACGTGACCTTTTGTTTCACAGCGCGGACACACCTCTACATCCGCAGGCAGCACGGCGGTGCAGCACGAGCAGGAGCGAAGCCCCTGACGGATACCCGGTACGCCTACCTTTACCGTCTGCGACAGCGTAGGCGCCGGGGCAATATCGTCCCAGGCCCAGCGTCGGTCCACGCACTGGAATGCGCGCAGTTGCAGCACGCAGTACAGACACCACGGAATAAAGCTGCTGCCAATCCCCACATCGCCGTAGGCCATCAGCTTCACGAAGCTGACCAGAATACCGGCGAGAAAAATTTCCGCCATCCCCCAGCTTTTCAGCTGGAACAGGATCCGCGCGAGTTTGATTTTAAGGACAGTGGGCATCCTGACGCGGTTGACCAGCAGCAGAATGACGACCAGGCAAAAAGCCGGGACGATCTGCACGAAAAGAAGAAAGAAGGTGCCAAGGCTGGCGTAATCTTCCGAGAACATCACGCCTGGAATTTCCAGTAAATCCACCTGGCTGGTCATCCCGCCCACTTTCATATAGATGAAAGGGAAGAGATTGGAGAGCAGTAACATGAATAAGGCTGCCAGCGCATACGCCGTAGGACGCTGCCTTGGCGCGTCCCACTCGGTCGTCAGCGTAGCGCCACAGCGCGGGCAGGCAGCCTTATGTCCGTGACCAAGCTCTGGCAACGCCACGAGCATATCGCATTGCGAGCATAATATATGCCGATCGGCATGGTGCTGGTCACACATAGATTATCCCTGTTTATGCGCCGTTTTTCAGAGACTCAAGGTACTCCCAGCGCTCAAATGCCTCTTCCAGCGCCTGTTCAGCCTGGGAGAGTTCAGCCAATACTTTCTGAGTATAGTCGTGAGGCTGCGTAAAGAATGACGCATCAGCGACCTGAATTTGCAGTGCTTCCAGTGCACCTTCCAGCTCTTCCAGACGCTGCGGCAGCCCCTCCAGCTCGCGCTGCAAGTTATAACTCATTTTAGCAGGAGACTTTTTGACAGTTTCTGCCTTTGCAACAACAGGTTCAGCGACATTTTTGGTCTTCGCCTGTTTTTGCGCCAGCGACTGCGATTGCTGTCCACGCGCGTCATGATAGCCGCCCACATATTGCCCGATGCGTCCTTCGCCTTCGAAGATCCAGCACTCGGTCACGGTGTTATCGACAAACTGACGATCGTGGCTGACCAGCATCACAGTGCCCTGATAACCATCAATCAACTCTTCCAGCAGTTCCAGCGTTTCGACATCCAGATCGTTAGTCGGTTCATCGAGAATCAATAAGTTACTGGGTTTCAGGAACAGACGCGCCAGCAAAAGACGGTTACGTTCTCCCCCGGACAGCGCGCGCACCGGCGTCATAGCGCGTTTCGGGTGGAACAGGAAGTCCTGAAGGTAGCCCAGCACGTGACGCGGCTTGCCATTAACCATGACCTCCTGTTTACCCTCGGCGAGGTTATCCATCACCGTACGGTCTGGATCCAGCTCGGCGCGGTGCTGGTCGAAGTACGCCACTTCCAGTTTGGTACCGCAGTGGATACGACCGCTGTCGGCCTGGAGCTGACCGAGCATCAGTTTCAGCAGTGTGGTTTTACCGCACCCGTTCGGGCCGATCAGCGCAATTTTGTCGCCGCGCTGAACCTGAGCGGAGAAATCGTTCACCAGCACTTTGCCGTCAACCGAATAATTCACGTTCTCCATTTCGAAGACAATCTTGCCCGAGCGGGACGCCTCTTCCACCTGCATTTTGGCGCTACCCATGACTTCGCGGCGTTCGCTACGTTCGCGGCGCATCGCCTTCAGGGCGCGAACGCGGCCTTCGTTACGGGTACGACGCGCTTTAATGCCCTGACGGATCCATACCTCTTCCTGGGCCAGCTTGCGGTCGAACTCGGCGTTTTGCAGCTCTTCCACGCGCAGGTTTTCTTCTTTCTCCAGCAGATAGGTATCGTAATCGCCCGGATAGGTCACCAGCTTGCCGCGATCGAGATCGACAATGCGCGTAGCCATGTTGCGGATGAACGAACGGTCGTGGGAGATGAAGATAATGGTACCGTTAAAGGTTTTCAGGAACCCTTCCAGCCAGTCAATCGCTTCGATATCCAGGTGGTTCGTCGGTTCGTCCAGCAGCAGCACCTTAGGCCCGCTCACCAGGGCACGACCCAGCGCCGCTTTACGCAGCCAGCCGCCGGAGAGCGCCGACAGCTCCATATCCGCTTCCAGGCCAAGCTGGGCCAGCACTTCATTAATGCGGTTTTCCAACTGCCACAGACCGTGGTGATCGAGCATCTCCTGCACTTTTGCCAGCTCGTTGAGATTCTTGTCGCTCGGGTCCGTCATCACCAGATGCGAAATCTCGTGGTAACGCTTGAGGTATTCCGCCTGCTCTGAAATCCCTTCGGCCACAAAATCGTACACGCTGCCGGTGACGTTACGCGGCGGATCCTGTTGCAGACGAGAGACGATCAGATCCTGCTCGTAAACAATACGGCCGTCATCCAGCCCCTGCTCACGGTTGAGGATTTTCATCAGCGTCGATTTACCTGCGCCGTTACGGCCCACCAGACAGACGCGCTCGTTATCTTCGATATGCAGCTCTGCATTATCGAGAAGCGGTGAGTCGCTGAAAGAGAGCCACGCGCCGTGCATACTAATTAAAGACATTTATTTTTCCTTTCAGACCGCGGAGATCAGCCAGCAGTTGTGGATTTGACGGTTACGGGCAAAGTCCTGAGACAGCGTTTTTTGGCTGATTTCTTGTGCTTTCAGTCCCAGTTCGGCCAGGCCGTCGTGATCCATGCGGAATCCGCGCTTGTTATTCGAGAACATAATGGTGCCGCCTTTACGCAGCAGACGCTTCAGGTCGGTCATCAGGCGCAGGTGATCGCGTTGAACATCAAAGCTATCCTCCATACGCTTGGAGTTAGAGAAGGTCGGCGGATCGATAAAGATCAGGTCAAACTGCTCGTCGGTATCGCGCAGCCAGCCCAGCACGTCGGCCTGTAACAGGCGATGCTGACGGCCGGTTAAGCCGTTAAGACGCAGGTTGCGCTCTGCCCACTCCAGATAAGTCCGGGACATATCTACCGTGGTGGTGCTACGCGCGCCGCCAAGCCCCGCATGAACGCTGGCGCTGCCGGTATAGGAGAACAGGTTCAGGAAGTCTTTGCCCTTGCTCATCTGGCCCAGCATGCGGCGGGCGATACGGTGATCGAGGAACAGGCCGGTATCAAGGTAGTCGGTCAGGTTAACCCACAGCCGCGCGTTATATTCGCCCACTTCGATGAAGTCACCCTTCTCGCCCATCTTCTGATACTGGTTTTTGCCTTTCTGACGCTCACGTGTTTTCAGCACCAGCTTGTTTGGCGAAATGCCGAGTACGGCGATGGTGGCCGCAATCACATCCAGCATACGCTGACGCGCTTTTTGCGCATCGATAGTTTTCGGCGGGGCGTATTCCTGAACCACCACCCAGTCCGCATAGCGGTCAACCGCAACGTTGTACTCGGGCAGGTCAGCGTCGTACAGGCGATAACATTCGATGCCTTCTTGCTTCGCCCACTTCTCAAATTTCTTCAGGTTTTTGCGCAGGCGGTTGGCGTAATCTTCCGCCACGCCTGACGGTTTGCTATCCGCCGCTACCTCTGCCAGATGGTAGTTTTTCTGCACGCAGTCCAGCGGGCCGTTTTTCGCTTTGAACTGGCGATCGGCACGCAATTGCAGGCAGCTCAGCAGCTCCGGCGAGGCGCTAAACAGGGAGAGGTTCCAGCCGCCGAAATGCGCTTTCATGTTGCGGCCCAGCAGGCTGTGCAGTGCAATCAGCGCCGGCTCGCTGTCCAGACGCTCACCATACGGCGGGTTGCTGATCACCGTACCGTACGGGCCTTTTGGCAGAGGATTGGTCAGATTCGCCACGTCCTTCACCTCGAAGGTCACCAGCTCGCCGATACCGGCACGACGGGCGTTGCTGCGCGCGCGTTCAATCACCCGTGCGTCGCTGTCCGAACCGTAAAAGTGAGAGGTGTACTCCGCCAGCCCTTTACGGGCGCGGGTCTGCGCATCGTCTTTGACCTCTTTCCAGATGGCCTCATCGTGCTGCGCCCAGCCTTTGAAGCCCCAGTGGCCGCGGTGCAGTCCTGGCGCACGGTCGGTGGCCAGCATCGCGGCTTCAATCAGCAGCGTACCGGAACCGCACATCGGATCGAGCAGCGGCGTACCTGGCTGCCATCCGGAGCGCATCACGATAGCGGCAGCCAGCGTTTCTTTGATCGGCGCCATCCCGGTGCGATCGCGATAGCCGCGCAGATGCAGGCCTGCGCCACTCAGATCCAGGGAAATACTGGCCGTATCGCCGTTCAGCCAGACGTTGATACGCAGATCCGGGTTTTCACGGTCAACGTTCGGACGTTCTTTATTGCGACGCGTGAAGCAGTCCACAATGGCATCCTTAACGCGCAGGGCACCGTACTGGCTGTTGCGGATCTCATCGTTGACGCCGTTGAAATGCACCGCAAAGGTAGCGTCCGGGGTGAAGATCTCTGTCCAGTCGATCATCTGTACGCCGGTGTAGAGATCAAGATCGCTGTAGACCTTGCACTCTTTCATCGGCAGCATGATGCGCGACGCCAGACGGCTCCACATCAGGCTCTGGTAAATAAGCCGCGTGTCGCCCTCAAAATGGACACCACCCTGAACCACCCGGCACTCTTTCGCGCCCAGGGCTTCCAGTTCAGTTTTTAACAGCTCTTCCAGCCCACGGGCCGTACTGGCAAACAGAGAATTCATATCGTCACTTTTACTCATAGAAAATTGTCGCGCATTATAGCTAATATGGCGTGTATGTCATAAAGTTGAAGGCTTATTTTCTTTAGCGGGAGTGTGCAGTGGCGACGTTATCCAGGCTTTTTATTCATCCGGTGAAATCCATGCGCGGCATCGGCGTCTCTCACGCGCTGGCCGATATGAGCGGATTCGCCTTTGATCGTATTTTTATGGTCACCGAGCCTGACGGTACGTTTATCACCGCACGTCAGTTCCCGCAGATGGTTCGCTTTACCCCTTCCCCGCTTCATGACGGGCTGCATTTGACTGCGCCGGACGGTTCAAGCGTCGTGATCCGCTTTGCTGATTTTGCGCCGCTTGATGCGCCAACGGAAGTGTGGGGCAATCATTTTACCGCGCGTATCGCGCCGGATAACATTAACCAGTGGCTGAGCGGCTTTTTCTCCCGTGACGTTCAGCTGCGCTGGGTTGGGCCTGCGCTGACCCGTCGCGTGAAGCGCCACGATGCGGTTCCTCTCTCCTTCGCGGATGGTTTTCCCTTCCTTCTGACCAGCGAGGCCTCGCTGCGTGATTTACAAAACCGTTGCAAAGCCAGCGTGCAGATGGAGCAATTTCGCCCGAATCTGGTGGTGACCGGAGCGAATGCCTGGGATGAAGATACCTGGAAAGTGATCCGCATCGGCAGCGTTATTTTTGATGTCGTGAAGCCGTGCAGCCGCTGTATTTTTACCACCGTCAGCCCGGAGAAAGGCCAGAAACACCCTTCCGGCGAACCGCTGAAAACCTTGCAGTCATTTCGTACCGCGCAGGATAACGGCGATGTCGACTTCGGCCAGAACCTGATCCCCCGCTCCAGCGGCGTGATCCGCGTGGGCGACGAGGTCGAAATTCTCACCCGCGGGCCTGCCAGGGTGTACGGCGCAGGTCAGGAAGAAGAGATGGTTGACGTTGTCACCAACGTCGCTTCCGCGGTGGATATTCACTGGGAAGGCAAAGTTATCCGTGGTAACAATCAGCAGGTGCTACTGGAACAGCTGGAACAGGCAGGTATCCGCGTACCGTATTCCTGTCGCGCGGGGATTTGCGGATGCTGTCGCATTAAACTGGTCGATGGTGAAGTAAGTGCCCTGAAGAAATCTGCGATTGGCAGTGACGGCACGATCCTGTGCTGTAGCTGTGTCCCGAAAACATCCGTACAGCTGGAAGCTTAAACTGCCTGTTCAAGGCTGAAGGAATCAACGCGCAGCTGTGGCTTCAGCCTGTCATTCATCACTTTGATGGCATCACCTAACTGCATAACTCGCCCGGCAATGGTCACGCCGGGTTGGGCCAGCAAACAGAGCGCAGCGTTTTCACCGGGTTCAACCACCAGCAAATTCACCTCTTCTTCGGTATCGCTCAGATTTACGCTCGCCGCATCGCCGATAGCCGGGGTCCAGCACATGCCGTGGGCGAGAAAATGCCAGCTTTTCGGCATTTGCGGTTTCAGGAAACGGATCGCCACCAGCGCATTTAGTACCAGTTCAGCGCGCTGTTCTTTGGAGAGATCGAACTCGCGGCATTTTTCTTCAAAAGAGAAATAGAGTGCAGCGTCGTCAACGCAAAAGCCTGAGGGAGCAAACGCGTCTGGCGTTAACATTCGGCGCGCAAAACGAGAGCGAAACAACATGCCATTGGCTAAGTCGAGCATCATACGGTCATGCTCGTCACAAAAATACCAGCGCCAGTTATCGTCAGGTTTAATTCGCATGTTTCTCTCCCGTCCCCTAAACGTCCTGTACTAAAAATGTCCTGTTTGCCGCTTCGCTTATAACACTAGTAATAAAAGACTATAATGTTTAAATAAGCAACAATGACGGAATATAAAACAACCAGGGCTGGAAATAAAGCCCTGGTTGTCTGATTAAGAGAAAAGATTAGATATGCGTGACGATTTCTTTAATCAGCGGCGGCCCTTTAAAAATAAAGCCGGAATAAATTTGCACCAGCGATGCACCTGCCGCCATCTTCTCACGTGCAGCGATGACAGAGTCAATGCCACCCACGCCAATAATCGGCAGCTGACCTTTTAATTCTGCGGAGAGTGCGCGAATAATTTCGGTGCTTTTTAATTGTACCGGACGGCCACTTAATCCACCCGCTTCGTCACAGTTTTTCATTCCCTGAACGAGAGAGCGATCGAGTGTTGTATTGGTTGCAATCACACCATCAATATTATGGCGAACTAAACTGTCGGCAACCTGGATCAATTCTTCTGCCGAAAGATCCGGGGCGATCTTAACCGCGACCGGAACATATTTATGGTGGATCGCCTGTAGCGCCGTTTGTTTATTTTTAATGGCGCTAAGAAGATCGTCGAGCGCTTCGCCATATTGTAATGAACGCAGTCCTGGGGTGTTAGGCGAAGATATATTCACCGCAATATAACCGGCATAGGCATAGACTTTTTCCATACAAATCAGATAGTCATCTTTACCCTGCTCGACCGGCGTGTCTTTATTTTTGCCAATATTAATACCCAGCACGCCATCAAAATGGGCTTTCTTAACGTTCTCAACCAGATGATCGACGCCAAGGTTATTAAAGCCCATGCGGTTGATCAGCCCCTCGGCTTCAACCAGGCGAAACAGACGTGGCTTGTCATTTCCCGGCTGCGGACGCGGCGTCACCGTCCCGATTTCGATCGAGCCAAAGCCCATCGCACCGAGTGCATCAATGCATTCGCCATTTTTGTCCAGACCGGCCGCCAGGCCCAGTGGATTTTTGAAAGTCAGGCCCATGCACTGAACTGGTTTTTCCGGCACGTTTTGACGCACCAGCGCGGCCAGAGGCGTTCCTGTAATACGGCGTAACTGCTGAAATGTAAATTCATGAGCGCGCTCAGGATCGAGCTGGAAAAGGGCTTTACGAACGAAGGGGTAGTACATGAACTCTCCTGGATTCCCGGTGTGCAAACCGGGAGGGGATTATGTGCGATCCCGCCCGGAAAGGGAATTGACCTGTGGCAAAAAAAGCCACGTAAAACGCAATCGTTTACTTATCGGTTCGCTTCTTATGCATTTTTCTGCATTCATCCTGAGGATAAATCATTTAGTGGAATAACCACGCAATGTCACACTCCTGAAAATTGTTATGAATGTTAGATAAAAGCAAACAATTAGTTATAAGGAGCAACCATGCGCGTCATTACCCTGGCCGGAAGCCCCCGCTTCCCCTCTCGCTCCAGCGCACTGCTGGAATACGCTCGCGAAAAGCTTAATGCTCTGGATGTCGAAGTGTGTCACTGGAATTTGCACAATTTCGCGCCTGAAGATCTGCTCTACGCCCGTTTCGACAGCCCGGCGCTGAAAACCCTGATCGAACAACTTAAGAGTGCTGACGGGCTGGTCGTCGCGACACCGATTTACAAAGCCTCTTTTTCCGGCGCACTGAAAACGCTGCTCGATCTGCTGCCCGAACGCGCGCTGGACGGTAAGGTCGTCCTGCCGCTGGCCACAGGCGGTACGGTAGCCCATTTACTGGCGGTGGATTATGCCCTCAAGCCGGTTCTGAACGCGCTGAAAGCGCAGGAGATCCTGCATGGCGTCTTCGCTGACGACTCACAGGTAATCGACTACCAGCATAAACCCCATTTCACGCCGAATCTGCAAACCCGCCTCGACAGTGCGCTCGAAACCTTCTGGCACGCCCTGAACCGTCGGGATCGCCACGCGGCAGCATTTCATCAATCACAAGGAGTGGCGCATGTTTAAAACAGTTACCCGTATCGGGCTGGCAGGTCTGCTGGCAGTGGCGTCGCTGGCTCAGGCGGCGGAGAAAGCGCCGGAGAGCCTGCGTATCGGTTATCAGAAAGGCAGCGTCAGCATGGTGCTGGCGAAAAGCCATGCGTTGCTTGAGAAGCGTTTCCCGGAGACCAAATTCTCATGGGTCGAGTTCCCTGCCGGACCACAGATGCTGGAGGCGCTGAACGTCGGGAGTATTGATTTAGGCAGCACCGGCGATATCCCGCCAATCTTTGCGCAGGCTGCCGGGGCGGATCTGGTTTACGTTGGCGTTGAGCCCGCCAAGCCGAAGGCAGAGGTTATTTTGGTGCCGGAAAACAGCGAGATCAAAAGCGTCGCCGACCTCAAAGGCCATAAGGTTGCTTTCCAGAAAGGTTCAAGCTCGCACAACCTGCTGCTGCGCGCGTTGCAGGAGGCCGGCCTTAAATTCACCGATATCCAGCCCGTTTACCTGACGCCTGCCGATGCGCGCGCGGCGTTTCAGCAAAAAAATGTTGATGCCTGGGCTATCTGGGATCCGTACTACTCCGCCGCACTGTTGCAGGGCGGTGTGCGGGTGCTGAAAGACGGCACCACCCTGAAGCAGACCGGTTCGTTCTACCTGGCGGCACGTCCTTACGCTGAGAAAAATGGCGCATTTATTCAGCAGGTGCTGGATACCTTCTCTCAGGCCGATGCGCTGACCCAAAGCCAGCGTCAGCAGAGCATCACGCTGCTGGCAAAAACCATGGGCCTGCCTGAACCGGTGATCGCCACCTATCTTGACCACCGTCCTCCCACCACCATAGCACCGATTGACGCCCACGTTGCCGCTCTCCAGCAGCAAACGGCAGACCTCTTTTATCAAAACCGCCTGGTTCCAAAGCAGGTGAATATTCGCGAACGCATCTGGCAACCCGCTGGCATTGAAGGAAAAAAATCATGAGTCTGAATCTTTTCTGGTTTTTACCCACCCACGGTGATGGACACTATCTTGGCACAGAAGAAGGCGCCCGCCCGGTCGATCACGGCTATCTACAGCAGATCGCCCAGGCGGCAGACCGCATCGGTTTTACCGGGGTACTGATCCCTACGGGCCGCTCGTGTGAGGATGCGTGGCTGGTTGCCGCGTCAATGATCCCCGTCACCCAGCGTCTGAAATTCCTGGTAGCCTTGCGCCCGAGCGTGGTGTCGCCCACCGTCGCGGCGCGTCAGGCGGCAACGCTGGACAGGCTTTCCAATGGCCGTGCGCTGTTCAACCTGGTGACGGGCAGCGATCCGCAGGAGCTGGCGGGCGATGGCGTCTTCCTCGATCATACCGAGCGCTATGAAGCCTCCGCAGAGTTCACCCGCGTCTGGCGACGTCTGCTGGAAGGGGAAACCGTCACCTTCGAAGGGAAACATATCCACGTTCGCGATGCACAGCTCTACTTCCCGCCGGTACAGCAGCCGCGCCCTCCCCTCTATTTCGGCGGATCGTCGGACGTGGCGCAGGAGCTGGCGGCTGAGCAGGTCGATCTCTATCTGACCTGGGGCGAGCCACCGGAGCTGGTGAAAGAGAAAATTGCTCAGGTACGCGCTAAAGCCGCAGAACATGGCCGTACGGTACGCTTTGGTATTCGCCTGCACGTGATCGTACGTGAAACCAACGACGAGGCCTGGCAAGCCGCCGACCGTCTGATCGCTCATCTGGACGACGACACTATCGCCAAAGCACAGGCGGCGTTTGCCAAAACCGACTCCGTGGGCCAGCACCGGATGGCTTCCCTGCACAACGGCAAGCGTGAAAATCTTGAGATCAGCCCGAACCTGTGGGCCGGGGTAGGTCTGGTGCGCGGCGGCGCCGGCACGGCACTGGTCGGCGACGGTCCAACCGTAGCGGCACGCATTAATGAATACGCGGCGCTGGGGATCGACAGCTTTATCCTGTCTGGCTACCCACATCTGGAGGAGGCGTACAAGGTGGGTGAACTGCTGTTCCCGCACCTGGATGTCGCTATCCCGGAAATTCCGCAGCCACGTCAGCTTCAGTTGCAGGGCGAAGCCGTGGCAAACGCGTTTATCCCGAGAAAAGTCGCGCAAAGCTAAGGAGCCACCATGTCTGCAACCGCACAAAAATGGCTGCTGCGCGCCGCGCCGTGGTTTCTGCCCGTCGGCATTGTCCTCGTCTGGCAACTGGCGTCTTCAACTGGCTGGCTGTCGAGCCGTATTTTGCCCTCTCCGGAGGGCGTTGTGGAAGCGTTCTGGTCGCTAAGCGCCAGCGGTGAGCTGTGGCAACATCTTGCCATCAGCTCCTGGCGCGCGGTAATTGGCTTTTCGATTGGCGGAAGCATCGGCCTGACGCTGGGGCTGATCAGCGGCCTGTCACGCTGGGGTGAGCGGCTACTGGATACCTCCGTTCAGATGCTGCGCAACGTGCCGCATCTGGCGCTTATTCCGCTGGTTATCCTGTGGTTTGGCATTGATGAGAGCGCCAAAATTTTCCTCGTGGCGCTGGGAACGTTATTCCCGATTTATATCAATACCTGGCATGGGATCCGTAATATCGATCGCGGTCTGGTGGAGATGGCCCGCAGCTATGGCCTGTCAGGTTTTGCCCTGTTTACCCATGTGATCCTGCCGGGCGCCCTGCCCTCCATTATGGTTGGGGTGCGTTTTGCGCTCGGCCTGATGTGGCTAACCCTGATCGTGGCGGAAACCATTTCGGCTAACTCCGGCATTGGTTATCTGGCGATGAACGCCCGCGAGTTCCTGCAAACGGACGTGGTGGTGGTTGCCATTATCCTTTATGCCCTGCTCGGCAAACTTGCGGACGTCAGCGCCCAGTGGCTGGAACGTAGCTGGCTGCGCTGGAACCCGGCCTACACCGCTCAGGAGGCGAAAGCATGAATACTGCACGACTGAACCAGGGAACACCGTTACTGCTGAACGGCGTGACCAAACGCTACGGCGACAACACCATTCTGAATGCACTGGATCTGCATATTCCTGCCGGACAGTTCGTGGCCGTTGTCGGCCGCAGCGGTGGCGGCAAGAGTACCCTGCTGCGTCTTTTAGCCGGGCTGGAAGCGCCAAACAGCGGTGACATTCTGGCAGGCACTACGCCGCTGGCCACGATTCAGGATGATACGCGCATGATGTTTCAGGACGCGCGTCTGCTGCCGTGGAAAACGGTGATGGATAACGTCGGGCTGGGCCTGAAGGGCAGCTGGCGGGAGGACGCCCGGCAGGCACTCGCAGCGGTAGGGCTGGAGAATCGCGCGGGAGAGTGGCCTGCGGCCCTGTCGGGTGGACAAAAGCAGCGCGTAGCGCTGGCACGCGCGCTGATTCACCGTCCCGGCCTGTTGCTGCTCGATGAACCGCTCGGCGCGCTTGATGCCCTGACGCGGATCGAGATGCAGGATCTGATTGAAACCCTCTGGCAGGCGCACGGCTTTACGGTACTGCTGGTGACGCATGATGTCAGTGAAGCCGTGGCAATGGCAGACAGGGTGCTGTTAATAGAAGAGGGCAAAATTGGTCTGGATCTGACGGTAGATATTCCACGTCCTCGCCGCGTGGGATCGGCCAGACTGGCGGAGCTGGAAGCCGAAGTACTGGATCGGGTGATGAAACGTGGGGAAGCGGAGATTCAGCGGATAAAGGCTAATGCCTGATGCCCTCACCCCGGCCCTCTCCCACAGGGAGAGGGAGAAAACCGATGCCCCGCGACCCCACGTAGGCCCGGTAAGCGTAGCGCCACCGGGCTTTTTTACATCAGGCCAGCGCCTTAGCAATCTTCTCGTACAGATCGCCAGACAGATTGTCCAGCCCTTTCAGCTGCTCAAGCGCGGCGCGCATTTTCGCCTGACGCTGCGCATCGTAACGTTTCAGGCGGATCAGCGGCTCAATCAGACGAGACGCCACCTGCGGGTTACGGCTGTTAAGCTCGGTCAGCATTTCAACCATGAACTGATAACCGCTGCCGTCTTCGGCATGGAACGCGGCCGGGTTGCTGCTGGCGAAGGCACCAATCAGAGAGCGGACGCGGTTCGGGTTGCTCATGGTGAACGAACGGTGCTTCAGCAGGCTGCGTACTTTGCTGAGTACATCGGCTGCCGGGCTGGTGGCCTGAAGGATGAACCACTTGTCCATCACCAGACCATCCTGATGCCACTTGTCGTCGTACTCCTGCATCAGCGCATCGCGGCACGGTAGCTCGGCGGCAACGCTTGCGGCCAGCGCGGCCAGGGCATCCGTCATGTTATCGGCTTCGTGGTACTGCTTGCTGACCAGCGTGTTCGCCAGCTCTGCCTCACCAAACGCCAGATAGCGCAGGCAGGTATTGCGCAGGGAACGTTTACCGATATCCGCATGTTCCACCCGATACGCGTCCAGCTTGTTGGCGTTGTAAATGGCGAGGAACTCATCTGCCAGTTCGGTCGCCAGCGTGCGGGTCAGCGCTTCACGCACGGCGACGATGGCAATCGGGTCGATGATGTCAAACAGCTCGGCGATTTCAGTCGCAGACGGCAGCGTCAAAATTTCAGCCGCCAGCGCCGGGTCAATGTTCTCATCCAGCAGGATGGCACGGAACGCGTCTGCCACATGAACCGGCAGCGTCAGCGGCTGGCCCTGCTGGTAACGGTTGACGTTCAGCTTGATGTAGGTCGCCAGCAGGCTTTGTGCCGCATCCCAGCGCGAGAAATCGTTGCGCGCGTGACGCATCAGGAACGTCAGCTGCTGATCGCTCCACTTATATTCGAGTTTCACCGGCGCGGAGAATTCGCACAGCAGGGCAGGAACGGGCTGGAAATAGACGTTATCGAAGATAAAGGTCTGCTCTGCCTGGGTCACGTTCAGCACGTTATGCACCGGGTGGCCGCCCTTCTGTAACGGGATCACGTTGCCTTCGTTGTCGTACAGCTCAACGCTGAATGGAATGTGCAGCGGATGTTTCTCTTCCTGCTCGGCCGTTGGCGGCGTGCGCTGGCTGATGGTCAGCGTGTACTGCTCGGTTTCCGGGTTGTAGTCGTCTTTGACCGTCACAATCGGCGTACCGGCCTGGCTGTACCAGCGGCGGAAATGAGACAGATCGACGTTAGAGGCGTCTTCCATCGCCTGAACAAAATCGTCGCAGGTGGCCGCACTGCCGTCGTGACGCTCAAAGTAAAGCTGCATCCCTTTCTGGAAATTCTCTTCACCCAGCAGGGTGTGGATCATACGGATAATTTCAGCGCCTTTTTCATACACCGTCAGGGTGTAGAAGTTATTCATCTCAATGACTTTATCCGGGCGGATCGGGTGCGCCATTGGGCTGGCATCTTCTGCAAATTGCAGACCACGCATGGTGCGCACGTTGTTGATGCGGTTCACCGCCCGCGATCCCAGATCGGAGCTGAACTCCTGATCGCGGAAGACGGTTAAGCCCTCTTTCAGGCTCAGCTGGAACCAGTCGCGACAGGTGACGCGGTTCCCGGTCCAGTTATGGAAATATTCGTGGCCGATAACGCGTTCGATATCGAGGTAATCTTTATCCGTGGCGGTATCGGTACGCGCCAGCACGTATTTAGAGTTAAAGATGTTAAGGCCTTTATTCTCCATCGCGCCCATGTTGAAGAAATCGACCGCAACGATCATATAGATGTCGAGGTCATATTCGAGGCCAAAGCGCGTTTCATCCCACTTCATGGAGTTGATGAGGGAGGTCATTGCCCACGGTGCGCGGTCAAGGTTGCCACGGTCCACGAACAGCTCCAGCGCGACTTCACGGCCAGAGCGCGTTTTAAAGGTGTCGCGCAGGACATCGAAATCTCCCGCCACCAGCGCAAACAGATAGCAGGGTTTCGGGAACGGATCCTGCCACTGTACCCAGTGACGGCCATTCTCCAGTTCCCCTTCAGCAATCCGGTTGCCGTTGGAAAGCAGGTACGGGTACAGCGTTTTGTCGGCAATAATTTTGGTGGTAAAGCGCGCCAGGACGTCCGGGCGATCCAGATACCAGGTAATGTGGCGGAAACCTTCGGCTTCACACTGGGTACACAGGGCTACGCCTGACTGGTAAAGTCCTTCCAGCGCGGTATTGGCGGCAGGGCTAATTTCATTCACGATGCGCAGGGTAAAGCGTTCCGGCAGGTTGTCGATGACCAGCTGGTTGCCTTCTTCTTTATAGTCTGACCAGGCTTCATCGTTAATATGCAGGGAAACCAACGTCAGGTCTTCACCATCCAGACGCAGCGGCACGGCAGTCGCGCTCTGGCGCGTCACCTGGCTTATCGCCGTCACCACGGTTTTTGTGGCATCCAGGTCGAAAGTCAGATCGATATCGCTTATCAGGTATTCCGGCGCACGATAGTCGTGGCGGTATTTAGCTTGTGGCTGTTGTGTCATAGAAAACCTTATGCATCGTTTGTCGAGTAACGATTCAATATATTCCTGTTGTGTAAAACGCGCTATGCAGAATGTTCATCTTTTCAGGCACAACGCCCTTTTTAGCTACATTTTTATAACACGGGGCACGAAATGCTCTCGAACATAAAGTGTGCTTATGTTGTGATCGGGGTTCAATAAATCACTAAACAGGGTATACTCCGGAGTTGTTTATTGTACTAAACGCTCCCGTGAGAGGATGCTACAGCGCACCTATGACTCAATTCGCTTCTCCGGTTCTGCATACGTTGCTGGATACCGACGCGTACAAGCTGCATATGCAGCAAGCCGTGTTTCACCACTATCATGATGTCCATGTTGCGGCGGAATTTCGCTGCCGGGGTGACGACTTGCTGGGTATCTACGCAGATTCCATTCGTGAACAGGTCGAGGCCATGCAGCATCTGGCGCTCACCGATGACGAATATCAGTGGCTTTCAGGCCTGCCTTTCTTTAAAGCGGATTATCTGAACTGGCTGCGTGAGTTCCGCTATAACCCGGAACAGGTCACCGTCACCAATGATAACGGCAAGCTGGACATTCGTCTGACCGGCCCGTGGCGTGAGGTGATCATGTGGGAAGTGCCGCTTCTGGCCGTGATCAGCGAGCTGGCCCACCGCTATCGCTCCCCTGAAACCGGTGTGACGCAGGCGGTTGCCGCTCTGGAGAATAAACTCGTTGAGTTTTCCAGACTGACCGAAGGGCTGGATATGTCCCGATTCCGTCTGATGGACTTTGGCACGCGCCGCCGCTTCTCTCGCGAGGTTCAGGAAGCCATTGTCAGACGTCTGCAACAGGAGCCGTGGTTCGTTGGCACCAGTAACTACGATCTGGCACGTCGCCTTGATTTAACGCCTATGGGCACCCAGGCACACGAATGGTTCCAGGCGCACCAGCAGATCAGCCCTGACCTTGCCAACAGCCAGCGCGCCGCCCTCGCCGCGTGGCTAGAGGAATACCCGGATCGGCTGGGTATTGCCCTTACCGACTGCATTACCATGGACGCGTTCCTGCGCGACTTTGGCCCTGAGTTTGCCGAACGCTACCAGGGTTTGCGCCATGATTCCGGGGACCCGGTTGAATGGGGTGAGAAAGCCATCGCCCATTACGAAAAACTGGGCATCGACCCCATGAGTAAGGTGCTGGTCTTCTCCGATAACCTTGACCTGGCGAAAGCCGTCGACCTTTATCGTCATTTCTCATCGCGGGTGAACCTGAGTTTCGGGATTGGTACGCGGTTAACCTGTGATATTCCTCAGGTGAAACCGCTGAACATCGTCATAAAACTGGTGGAATGTAACGGTAAGCCGGTCGCGAAGCTCTCCGACAGTCCGGGCAAAACCATCTGCCATGACAAAGCGTTTGTCCGCGCATTACGTAAAGCCTTCGATCTGCCTCAGGTTAAAAAAGCCAGCTAACGGCTTCGGGGGAGCCTTCATGGCTCCCCTTCTCTTATTAATTTCTTATTTCTTCTCTTAAGACGGTGAAATTTACTTGTCTGATAGCGGATGGCAGGTAACATAGATATCCCCCCTATAAGGGCGGACAAGTGTTTATTTTTTCCGACTATTAACAGAGAGAATATTATGAGCGTTGTGCCTGTAGCCGACGTACTCCAGGGCCGTGTCGCCGTTGACCAGGAGGTCACCGTGCGCGGATGGGTGCGTACTCGCCGAGATTCTAAAGCTGGCATCTCCTTCCTCGCCGTCTATGACGGTTCCTGCTTTGATCCTGTACAGGCCGTCATTAATAATTCTCTGCCCAATTACAATGATGACGTTCTGCACCTGACAACCGGCTGTTCCGTGATCGTCACCGGTGTTGTGGTGGCCTCTCCGGGCCAGGGTCAGAGCTACGAAATTCAGGCGACCTCGGTGGAAGTGACCGGCTGGGTTGAAGATCCGGACACCTACCCGATGGCTGCGAAGCGTCACAGCATCGAATATCTGCGTGAAGTCGCGCACCTGCGTCCGCGCACCAACCTGATTGGTGCGGTTGCCCGCGTGCGTCATACGCTGGCGCAGGCGCTGCATCGCTTCTTTGACGAGCAAGGTTACTTCTGGGTTTCTACTCCGCTGATCACGGCTTCCGATACCGAAGGCGCAGGTGAAATGTTCCGCGTTTCAACGCTGGATATGGAAAACCTGCCGCGTACGCCGGAAGGTAAAGTCGATTACGACAAAGACTTCTTTGGTAAAGAAGCCTTCCTGACGGTTTCCGGCCAGCTCAACGGTGAAACCTACGCCTGTGCGCTGTCTAAGATCTATACCTTCGGCCCAACCTTCCGTGCGGAAAACTCCAACACCAGCCGTCACCTGGCGGAATTCTGGATGCTGGAGCCGGAAGTGGCCTTTGCCGATCTGAATGACGCGGCAGCCCTGGCAGAAGCGATGCTGAAATACGTGTTTAAAGCCGTTCTCGAAGAGCGCGCAGACGACATGAAATTCTTCGCTGAGCGTGTCGATAACGACGCCATCGCCCGTCTTGAGCGCTTCGTCTCCGCAGACTTCGCGCAGGTGGATTACACCGACGCGGTCGCTATCCTGGAAAAATGCGGTGAGAAATTCGAAAACCCGGTTTACTGGGGCGTGGATCTCTCCTCCGAGCACGAACGTTATCTGGCAGAGAAGCACTTTAAAGCACCGGTTGTGGTGAAAAACTATCCGAAAGACATTAAGGCGTTCTATATGCGCCTTAACGAAGACGGTAAAACCGTTGCCGCGATGGATGTCCTGGCGCCGGGCATTGGTGAGATCATCGGTGGCTCCCAGCGTGAAGAGCGCCTGGATGTGCTGGACGCGCGTATGCAGGAGATGGGCCTTAACCCGGCGGACTACAGCTGGTATCGCGATCTCCGTCGCTACGGCACCGTTCCACACTCCGGCTTTGGCCTGGGCTTCGAACGTCTGATTGCTTACGTAACAGGTGTTCAGAACGTACGTGATGTGATTCCGTTCCCACGCACACCGCGTAACGCAAGTTTCTAACCGACCAAATCATTAATGGCCAGCAAATGCTGGCCATTATTTTATCCTGCAATGTCAGTTTTCGTCAGTCAGAAGTAAGCGTATTTAAACCACAACCCCGCTATTACCTCTACCTGTTACGTTTTGTTTCCACGAAATATCCTGAGACAAAAAAATAACCCCATTCTTATTGCGCTTAAAACAATTCTTACGCATTAGCATAAAAAACAACCAATTTCACAGCCATCTGGATGGCTTTTGTCGATCATAAGAAAAAATGAGCCGTTTAACTTCTGTTTATACGAAAGGCCTTTAGCTAAATTAAACATAAGGAAATCATATATATAAGAATAAAGCGGATGTTTAATTCGCCAGGCGGCACTGAAATTTGAGGTGCTTCACAAAGTTCCCAAAAATACATATTTGGTTACACATATTTTCTTTTGGTAACTGAATCTTGAAGATTGTAGCACTTTCAGTGTAGCGAAACGGTTCTATGAATGGAAAGATGCCTGTCAGACACATAAAGACACCTAACTCTCATCAATAGTTCCGGAAATATTTATTGACAGAATTTATTGGCGGCAGTGGCGAGTGTCATAAAAAAACGGCTATTTGCAAACTAAGGTTGGAATTCCATCATTCTAGCCTTAGATCTTTGATCAAGTGAAGTTGCTCACTTGGTTGGATTTTACCGTTTCCTGACGGCTTTTCAGAAGCGAGGGCTG